>DAIDMW010000001.1 GCA_027448785.1 Candidatus Colwelliibacteriota bacterium
CGGCGCGGTAAAACGGCACTTCCGGAGGGTTGATCCGGCGATTTATGCCGTTATAAAACAGATGGAGTTGCCAAGACTGCGCACAGAAAAGAGGACGGATAAGTATTTTTTAAAACTCTGCCAAGACATCGTCGCCCAGCAGTTGGGGAGCAAGGCAGCGGACGCAATCATTAAGCGATTTTTAAATATGTTTTCCGGCATGCCTACGCCGGAGAAAGTTTTGAAGGTATCGGAAGAAGAGTTCCGCGCCATCGGTATGTCTTACGCCAAGGCGCGCTACGTACGCAACCTGGCCGAGAGCGTCTTAAAAGGAGGTGTCGATCTAAAAAAGCTTCCCAAGATGGAGGACGGTGATGTTATCGCCGAGCTGACTAAAGTTAAGGGGATAGGCAGATGGACGGCCGAGATGTTTTTGATCTTCACCCTAGGGCGTGAAGACGTTTTTTCCTTCGGCGATCTGGGGTTAAGGAGGGGCTTGGAGAAGATGTATGGCAAAAACAGGGTTCGCTCGCAGAAAAACGCGGAGAAGATCACCGGCCGCTGGGAACCTTATCGCAGTTACGGCAGTCTCGCTCTTTGGCACGTTTTGGATAATAGATAAACCATGCAAGAAAAAGATTGGATTAATCCAAAAATAGAAATTAGAGAGACTTCCAACAAGGGTCGCGGGATGTTTACGACTTCCGAAATAAAAGAAGGAGAAAAAGTTTTGATGTGGGGCGGAAATTACGTTAATGCCGTCGAAGCAGAGAAAGCTAAAGCCGCCGGGAAACTCGTTATGCAGTGGGACGAGGATTTATACAGCATCGAAGATCGCGGAGAAGAGGTCGGCTATTTTATCAACCACTCATGCGACGCGAATACTTGGATGGCGGATGCGAGGACTTTAATCGCCAAAAGGGATATAGAGGCAGGAGAAGAGGTGACCGCCGATTACGCGCTGTGGGAAAACGGGGATTATATTTCCGGCTGGGAGTGCCGGTGCGGCTCGCCTTTATGCCGAGGACGCGTTACCGGGCAAGACTGGAAGTTGCCCGACGTGCAAGCGAGATACCGCGGCCACTTCTCGCCGCTTATCAACAGTAAAATAGAAAAAGAAGTGGTAGAATAAAAACATGCAATTAATTTATATAGTAGTTTTCTTGCTATTGTTGTTGGACAGCGTCTCGGCCAACGTTATCGCCTGGACGGGAGAGAGTAAGTGGTACGCAAAACATTTCCCAGGTTTTTGGCGCCTCTTTCCGGTGACCAAGGGTTGGGCGGTTTATTACCTTATTCTAGTCCTGTGGATGGGAGTGATTCTTTACGCCACCGGGGTATTCGGATTTTAATCTGGCATTAAACAGCTGATTTTCCAAAAACTTCCCGCAGAGCCGATTGCATGGCGTAAAAGACGCGGTCTCGTTGCAATATCTCGCGGTCGAAATCGCCCTTGCCCGCGATTATCTCATCTATAATGCGTCCGGCGTTTCTGTATATTTCGGCCAAATCCGCGCGACCAACCCTTTTGGCGTATCCAGAGAACACCCCGGTCTCCATCTTGGCTTCCTGCAGGAGCAGATGCTGGATCGGATGCAAATCCAGGCTCTTGTTGTCGCGGCTGAGCATTAGGTCGCGAAGCTGTGCCACCATCCTTAACTCTGCCCCGAGAACGATTAACGGAACATTTCTTAGTTCGCCTCGGAAATTCATATAGTCCGATGAAAAATATTTTACCTGAGTCAGCTCCCCCGAGTCGATCTTACTCCTTATCCGGCGCAGCTTTTTTTCTTGCACCTCCGCGTTGGTGCTGAAGGTATCGTCGATGCCCAGCGTTAAATACGAAGCCTGCTTGGCTTCATTGGGATTGCTACGGAATTCCAGAATAGTATCGACTCCGTTTACAATGTCGTCATACCTCGATGCCCTTCTAGTGAACGCATTCTCGCCGAAGTAATCGCCCAGTTCGGCGCGTTCGTTTATTGTCCACTCAAAGATGGTCGAGTATTTCTTGAGAAGCTCCGATTGAGGGGTTGATTCTTGCCTGAATACTCTCTCGGCTTCCGCGACCCTCTCAAGGTCGCGCCTTACATTTTCCTCTCCGTACAAATCGGCGAAGTCTTCTTCGTGCACAGCATCCTTTTTTAATGCCGCTTCCGCCATCTCATAGGCCTTTTTATTATTTATCTCTTCAATCTCTTCGTCTGCGGCTCGTTCGGCCGAGGCGAACGATATTTCTCCCTCGAATGATCGTCTCATAGGTTCATTGTAAATTATTTTTAATACCCAGTGAATCGGTTCTCGACTCAATATTGTTCTGGACAAAATCTAATTTTTGTGTTATCAACCCGTAGTTGAACATTAACACAAAGGAGTGAGTTAAGGATGTGGGATCCGTATAGCGAATTTGAGTCCGCTACCCTGTCCAACGGTCTTTCCGTGTATGCTTGCAAGTGGGAGAGGCCATGGCAGACTATCGGCTTCGTGGTTCACAGCGGAGCCAGGCATGACCCTATCGGACTAGAAGGCTTGTCGCACTTTGTCGAGCATCTGGTTTCGCAAAACGCCTCCATCGCCTCGAAGGAAATCGAATCCTTCTTCGGCAGCCACGGAGGATCGGTTATGTTCGGCAGCACCGGCTATTCGTCAACCAGCTACAATTTCTTTGTCGCAGCAAAGCCAAGCGTCGTTGCGCGGGCGTTGGACATCTTCGGCTCCATGCTCATCAGCGCCAAGCTACAAAACTCCGTCGAGAGGGAAAGAGAGGTGATTATCCAAGAGTTTTTCCGCAAGTATCAGGCCAAAGTAAGAGTCGAGTTCGAAGCTCGCGAAGTAAAGGCGGTGTACGGCGGAACTTGGCGCGAAAGATTCCTCAGCCCGATGGGCTCTCCGGAGTCTGTAAGGCGGATAACGCAAAGCGACCTGCAGGCGCACTACGACACCAACTACACGCCGGCCAATATAAGCGTGGTCTGCGTTGGCGGAATGGGACTTTCGGAACTGGTGAGCCTCCTTTCTTCGAGCCCTTTCGGCAAGGAAAAGAGAGGTCAGAGAAAACCTCTTCCATCCGCGGCAACCGATGCGCCGCTTCCTTTCGAGAGCGGGTACGTCTTTGAGATGTCGGAGGTTTTGCGCGCTGACGTTTCTCCGGATGCTGGATCATACCTAAGCATGGCAAGGATTCCCGGGGCCGTGAATTCCAATGCGATCAGCGGAGTCAGAAGCGTCCTCGCAAAAATCCTTTTCGAGGAGGTGAGAGAAAAGCGGGCCTGGACCTACCATATCGCTACCGGGTTTAACGACTTTGGCGACATTCGCAGCTTCTTCATCGACTGCGGATCCATAGCCCCCGGCGCCCTCGGCGAGATCGCAGGCGTTGTGGATCGCTGCTTGTCTGAAGTTGCGAAGAGAGAAGACATGCTGCGCAACGCTCGGCACGAGGCGGTTCTGAATCTCTGGATGCAAGATCCAAATGGGCGCCAAGTCAGAGACGAGGCGATGAACGACCTTGAAGGCCACCAGCGCATAAAGACGCTGGCGGAAATCGAGGAAGAAATCATGGTCGTGACGGCGGAGGACGTTTCAAACGTCCTTGAGTGGCTGAAACCAGAACGGCGTTGGACAAGAATCTCGCGTCCTTAACTCGCATCGAAAAAGCGGTTCGGGTGGTTGCTTTAAACGGCACCTGCCCGGCCGCTTTTTATTTTTCTTGTTTTAACGCGGTTTTTCTGCTAACTTGGAGGCGATGCCCGAAACTCCTTCCAAAAACTCAATGCAGCGCCCGCCGATCGTGGTGGTGATGGGACATGTCGATCACGGCAAGACCAGCCTTCTGGATTATATCCGCAAGGCCAATGTTGTGGCGCGCGAAGCAGGGGGGATAACCCAATCCATCGGTGCTTATGAAATTGAGCACCCTTCGACAAGCTCAGGGCAAGCTCCTTCGACAAGCTCAGGGCAGGCTCCTTCGACAAGCTCAGGGCAAGCTCCTTCGACAAGCTCAGGGCAAGCTAGAAAAATCACTTTTATTGACACCCCCGGGCACGAGGCTTTTACGGCTATGCGCTCCAGGGGCGCGACGGTCGCTGACATCGCCATCCTGGTCGTGGCCGCCGACGAAGGAGTGAAGCCCCAGACCTTGGAGGCGATTAACACTCTGAAAGAAGTTGGCACTCCTTATATAGTAGCCATCACCAAGATCGACCGGCCGAACGCGAATATCGAGAAGGTCAAGTCGGAACTTCTCTCCAACGGAGTTTTATTGGAAGGAATGGGAGGCGACGTCAGCTGGCAGGGCGTTTCCGCCGTTACCGGCGAGGGGGTGAATGAGCTTATAGATCTCATCTTGCTATTGGGCGATGTTTTAGACCTGCGGTACGATCCGGGAGCGACAGCCGAGGGCGTGATAATCGAAGCGACCAAGGACAGCCGCCGCGGAGTCGTGGCCAGCCTTATTTTGCGCGACGGAATCCTGCGCGAAGGCGAATACATCACCACCGAGACCACCTACGGGAAGATAAAGCTGCTGGAGAACTTCAAAGGCGAAAGGGTCCAGGAGCTTTCTCCTTCCGCTCCGGCGCGGGTCGTGGGTTTCGAAGAGCTGCCGCTGGTCGGCGAGCGCTTCCAGGCCGGCGATATCAATTTGGCCGAGATCAAGCTGGCGGCCGCCGGTTCGGCTATCAAAGCCGCCGGGCTGTCGGAGGCTGAAGAAAGCAAGGAGGCGGTGAAGCTCATAACCAAAGCCGACACCGCTGGATCGCTTGAGGCTCTGAACCACGTCATTAAAGGAGTAGAAGGTGTGCGCGTCATTAGCAGCGCGGTCGGCGATATCACCGACGGCGATGTGGACCAGGCCATAAGCACGGGCAGCCTCATCGTTGGTTTCCGCGTCAAAGCTTCCGGTTCGACTTTGAACCGCGCGCAGATCAAGAACATTAAAATAATCAGTTCGGAGATAATCTATAAGATCGTCGAGGAGATAGAGGCGCACTTGAAAGAGCTTCGCGGAGCTATGGTCGCCGGCGAGCTGGAGATTCTGAAGATATTCGAGACCGAGGGCAAGCGTGTGGTTTTGGGAGGACGAGTCGTAACCGGCTCAATTAAAGTCGGCATCGAAGTCAAGGTGGAGAGGCGCGGCAGCCAAATTTCCTCGGCGCGGATTATTAATTTGCAAGAAAATCGCAAGGACGTGACGGAAGTCGCCGAGGGCAAAGAATGCGGTATGCTCGTCGAGTCCGAAGGTAAACTCCTGCCGGGAGACCGCCTGAAGATTTTTTCCGAATAACAAAATGAAAGCGCATCGCGCCGAAAGGATAGCTAGCCTGATTCACGAGGAGTTGGGGAAATTCTTATTGCGCGAAGTGGAATTTCCCGAGGGCAGCCTGGTAACCATCAGCCGAGTAGAGGTTGACCGAGAGTTAGCCACTGCCTCGGTCTGGGTCAGCGTCCTGCCGTCGTCGAGCAAGGGGGAGGTGATGAAGATTTTAAAGGACGAGCAAGGAAGGATGCAGTTCCTTTTGAACCGGAAGATGAATATCAAGCCGATGCCGCGCATCAATTTTTTGCTGGATGAGGGGCTGGAAAAAGCGGCGGCAATTGAAAAAATATTTATTGCTGGAGATAATCAGTAAGGCGCTGGCCTGGTAGCCAAGTGGTAAGGCGAAGGTCTGCAAAACCTTTATACGCGGGTTCGATTCCCGCCCAGGCCTCAATGAAAGTGATTCCGGCGATAAACTGCGAAAACTTCGAGTGCGTTTCCGAGAAGATTATTCTAGCCTCGCAGTTTGCGGATTGGGTGCAGATCGACGTGTCCGACGGAAAATTTTCGCCAGCGCTCACCTGGAATAATCCGGAAAAATTGGCAGAGTGGCTTAAGGAGAATGAATCCGGCCTTAAGATCGAGGTTCATCTCATGGTAGAAGACGTCTTAAATGAAGCTCTGCGCTGGTTGAAGGCTGGCGCAAACAGGGTGGTCGTCCAGTCCGGGATAGAGTTCGATTACGAGAAACTGCTCGCGGTCTGCGACGAGCACGGAGCCGAAGCGATGCTGTCTTTTTCTCCGCAATCCGCCGTCGGCGACAATCTTTCCTTGGCTTCCGCTTTTCGCGAGTTCCAGGTGCTGGCGGTTTCTCCGGGATTTGCCGGGCAGGAGTTCGGCGATGAAGCGATTATGAAGATAAAGTCTTTGCGCCGAGTTTTCCCCGATGCTATCATTGAAGTGGATGGGGGAATAAATCCCGCGACGGCCAAAGCAGTTAGTTTGGCCGGAGCGGATATCGTCGTCTCCGCGTCCTACATTTTTGAAAGTAAAAATCCGCGCGAAGCTTTTTTCGAGCTGCGAGCGGTATAAGATCAAACAACTCATGGAACCTTTGACCGAAGAGAAAATTAAATTTTTGAGGGAAAAAGCCAACGAGATCCGCGAGTCGATCATCGAGATGTTGGTCGAGGCGGGCAGCGGGCATTCGGCCGGCCCTTTGGGGATGGCCGACGTTTTTACCGCCTTTTATTTCCATATCTTGAACCACAATCCCCAGAATCCCGACTGGCCCGACCGCGATCGCTTGATCCTTTCGAACGGGCACATCTGCCCAGTAAGATACGCGGCCATGGCGCATTCCGGATACTTCCCCGTAGAGGAGCTGAAAACCCTGCGCAAACTGAATTCCAGATTACAAGGGCATCCCCACCGCACATCGCTGCCCGGAGTAGAAACCACTTCCGGGCCATTGGGATCGGGCCTGTCGCAAGCAGTCGGCGTGGCTTTAGCGGCTAAGCTCGACAAAAAGAAGTACCGGGTTTACGCCTTTCTCTCCGACGGCGAGCACGACGAAGGCAATCTTTGGGAGGCGGCGATGTTCGCCGGCAAGAACAAGCTTGGCAATCTTACCGCGCTCATCGACCGCAACAACATCCAGATCGACGGGTTCACCGAGGACGTGATGCCTCTGGAGCCGCTGAAAGAAAAATATGAGTCTTTCGGCTGGCACGTATTGGAGATCAATGGGCATAATTTCGAGCAGATCATCGACGCCGTTTCCGAAGCTAGGGTGATCCACGAGAAGCCGACGGTCGTCATTGCCCACACCATCCCCGGCAAGGGTGTAAGCTTTATGGAGAATGATTACCTATGGCACGGCAAGCCGCCCAACAAAGAGGAGGCGGCGAAAGCTTTGAGCGAACTCCGGACGCTTGGAGGAAAAATAACATCGGAGCATCAATAATTATGTTGAACAAGAGCGCTAAATTATCTCCGAATCTTGGGGCTGAAAAAGTAGAGGAGGTTCCCATCCGCAACGGTTATGGCGAGGGTCTGATGATAGCCGGCGAAAAGGATGCTAATGTGGTGGTCCTTTGCGCCGACCTTACCGAATCGACTCGCTCGGAGGCGTTTTCCAAAAAATATCCCGAGCGCTTTTTCGAGGTAGGAGTGGCGGAACAAAATCTGGCGACCATCGCCGCCGGTTTGGGGATCTCCGGGAAAGTGCCGTTTATTTCCTCTTATGCCACTTTTTCGCCGGGAAGGAATTGGGAGCAGATCCGCACCACCATCTCTTACAACGATTCCAACGTGAAAATCGCCGGACACCACGCGGGGATCTCAACCGGTCCGGACGGCGCTACCCACCAAGCGGTGGAGGATATCGCGACGATGCGGGTGATGGCCAACATGACGGTCGTAGTTCCCTGCGATGCCATAGAGGCGAAAAAAGCGACTATCGCCGCCGCGGAAATAAAAGGCCCGGTCTATCTAAGGTTCGCCCGAGAAAAGACGGCGGTTATAACGACGGAAGACACGCCGTTCGAGGTCGGCAAGGCCGAGATCTTTTACCAGACGACGAAGCCGCAAGCCGCGATCATCGCCTGCGGCACCCTGGTTTACAACGCTTTGGTTGCGGCTAAGGAACTCGAAAAGGAAGGCATTAACGTCCTGGTCGTGAATAACCACACGATCAAGCCGATCGATGAAAAAAAGATACTCGAGGTCGCAAAGAAATGCGGCGCGATCGTCACGGTTGAAGAGCATCAGGTTGCAGGAGGCCTGGGCGGAGCGGTAGCCGAGGTTTTGGCCAAAGGTTCACCGACGCCGATGGAGTTTGTCGGCTTGCAGGGAGTCTTCGGCGAGTCAGGAAATCCAAAGGAGCTTATCGAAAAGTACGGAATGGGCGTGAAAGACATCAAGGAGGCAGTGAAGAAGGCGGTAAAGCGCAAAAGACAAAACACCGAAAATCCTAAATCCTAATATCGAAATCCGAAACAAATTCGAAATTACAAATTAGAAACTCCAAACCCGTTTGTGTTTCGTATTTGGAATTTGTAGTTTGTGATTTGTTTAGGATTTAGAATTTCGAGTTTCGGATTTTCGTTGTTTTACGCTTTTCGCTTTGCGCTCCTTTGTTTTGCGCTTCCCATTGTCTCTAGCTCCAGATGCGATGAGCGGCTATAATTGTTTTATGTACGACGTTATTGCTATCGGCAGCACAACTATCGATTCGTTCTGGAAGACGGATTTCGAATTGACCGACTATAAAAAAGCGCCTTCAGGCAAGGCGTTCTCCATCCCTTTTGGCGAGAAGTATGGGGTGGAGGACGTTGTTTTCACGCTTGGGGGAAACGCGGCCAACGCTAGCGTAACTTTTTCCAGACAGGGATTCAAAACGGCTCTTTTCACAAAAATAGGAAAAGATTCTCTGGGAAACGAGGTAAAACTCAAGCTGAGCAAGGAGGGGGTTTCAGAGAGTCTTATCGAGTACGCCAAGGATAAGTCGACCTCCTTTTCCGTTCTTTTGCTGCAAAAAGGAGAGCGAAGCATATTGACTCATCACGGAGCGATCAACGATTTTACCTTAAAAAACGTTAACTTAAATAAACTTAAAAGCCGTTTCTGGTATGTTTCTCTTCCCGGAGAGTCGTATCGCGAGTTTGATCGCTTATTGGAATACGCGACAAAAAATAAAATTGGCGTAGCGTTGAATCCGTCTTACAAACAGCTAGTCGGTTCGGGGCGCGCGCAGCTGCTGAAACATCTTAAAAAAGTTAACTTTTTAGTGGTAAACGACGGCGAGGCCGCCTCGCTGGCCGGAGTCTCTTTTACGCGGCATATGGAGGTTTTTAAAAAGCTGGACAAGCTTATTCCTGGAATAGTCGCGGTGACTGCGGGTCCCGACGGAGTAATGGTTTCGGACGGGGAGTTGATATATCGGGCCGGCGTTTTTCCCGAAAAAAAGATAGCCGATCGCACCGGAGCTGGCGACGCTTTTGGTTCAGGTTTCTTGGCTGGGCTCTTGGCCAAAGGATGGGACGGCCGCAAGAAGGCCGGCGCCAAGGCTGTCGAATACGCAATACGCCTAGCCTCCGCCAACGCGACCTCGGTGGTTGAGAAAATAGGGGCTACTCCGGGAGTGTTGACCAAGCGGGAGTTTAAAACGTCGCCTCGCTGGCAAAAAATAAAAATAGAAACAAAAAAAGTAAATTACTAACATGGAACACTGCGAACCTTTAGCAAAAGTATTGAACGTCAATCCCGACTTGATTTCCGCTCTTGATCGGGAAATGGAGAAAAGAACGGGAAAGAAGGGGATATTGGACAAGGTTTATAATGATAATTGCGCCGAAATCGAAAAAACGTTAAAACTGCTGGATTCAAACGAGCGATCAGCCAATCATGTGCGAAGCGTTCTGCGTTCGGAGATTCTGACCAACGAAAAAGAGTTGTTAAAATACCTGGAAACGATCGAAGGGAAGGACGAGTTTGAAAAAGCGGTCAACCTTTCAAAAAAAGTGGCTCGAGTAGATAAAGGTTTCTTTTTGAAGAAAGATCGCGCCGAGGGAATTTTGCGGAAACGCCCGCCGGAACATCTATTGGAGTATTTAGGATTAAAAACCGTCGATGAAGTTTTGGCCAAGCATGACGTGGCCGAGGTTTTCAGCGCCCTGCGCTTCATCGAGAGCGAGGAGTGGATGCATGAAACGTTTGAGGTTGCGTACAGCGATTTTACTGCCGATGATTTTGAAGAACGCGAAATCGAGGTCCGCGTTCTGGGTCCGGCCTGGCACGAAATCGCCTTGAAGTTCGTAGCCAAGAAACACCACAACGTCAGTCACCTCAAGGAGTTCGGGGTTATTTTCCTTAATCCGATCAAAGAAAACGTGCCTGGGAAATTCTTGCGCGACTTCTCTTTGTTCATGCACTATTACCACGAGATTGACTTCTACTCCAAGCTGTTCCGCCGTTACGCCAAGGAGGCGGACTTCGCCGAAAGGCTGAAGTCACTGCTGCGCGGAGACGTTCCCGAGATATACAAGGCCGAGGACGGAGAATGGCTTATCGTCCAGCGCTACCTTTCGAAAATAAATCCGCAGGACCCGCGCCTTTTTCTGCCGCGGGTCAATCCGGAATCGATGCACTGGGCTCGCGGAGAGCGGGACATCACGCAGTATTCCGAGCCAACCAAGATGTTCAATCTGCATCTCTGGCACAATTTGGACTGGGTCGGGGGAGTTTTCGACGGAGGGAAGGACGAAGTAGTTAGCTTCGACTTGGAGGACAACGCTATGTCGCTGGTTTCCTTCATGGAAGGGAAGGACGAAGGATTCAATTACCACCAGCGCGAAGCGATGTGGACCAAGATTTTCGAAGAGTTCGTCGGTGGAGACAAAAAGATGGAGGAGATCCTCATCGAGAACTTCGACAAGGGAATCGTCAAATTCTAAAAGCGCAAAATTAAAAGCTAAAAGCGAAAAAGAATAATAACGTAGTTATTTTGCGTTTTGCACTTTTCGCTTTTAAAATAAATGTAATGAAAACTCTGCTTGATTACTTAAAAGAAGCCGGAGAGAAGAAGGTGGCGGTCGGCCACTTCAACATCTCCGATCTGGTCGCGCTGAAAGCGATCTTCAGTGCCGCTAAGGAGCTAAACGTTCCCATAATGATCGGAACGTCCGAAGGCGAGCGCGATTTTATCGGCGAGCGCCAAGCGGCGGCGCTTGTTAAAAGCCTGCGCGAAGAGTTCGGTTATCCGATTTTTTTGAACGCCGATCACACCCATTCGCTGGAGAAGGTGAAAATCGCCGCTCAGGCTGGATACGACGAGATTTTGTTCGACGGCGGCGCTCTTCCCTTCGAGGAGAACGTCAGACAGACCAGGCAGGCGATCGAGATCGCCAAGTCCATCAACCCCAACGTATACATTGAGGGAGAGCTGGGGTACATCGGCTCCTCGTCGGAGATTATTTCCGAGATCCCGACCGGAGCCGCGGTGCAAACGCCGCAACTGACCACCAAAGAAGAAGCGGCGCAGTTCGTCAGCGAAACCAAGGTTGATTTTCTGGCTCCCGCGGTAGGAAATCTGCACGGTATGCTGAAAGACGCTCCCAATCCGCGACTGAACATCGAGCGCATCAAAGAGATTAAAGAGGCGGTGGGAATCCCGCTGGTTTTGCACGGTGGGTCGGGAACGGCCGACGAGGATTTCTTGGCCGCGATCGATGCCGGAGTGAATGTGATACACATCAACACCGAGATCCGGCTGGCCTGGCGGAAGGGCATTGAGGCTGGACTGAAAGCCAATCCGGATGAGATAGCTCCCTACAAGATTTTTCCGCCGGCTCTGGAGACGGTGCGGGCCGCCGTTTCCGCTCGGTTGAAATTGTTCAATAAACTTGTTACACTTCCCTCTGCTAATAATCAGTAATAAAAAGCCGCCGCGGCGGCATAAATTCTAATTACCATGGAACTGAAAGCCCAAAAAAGAGAAGTGTTAGGAAAGAAGGTCGGCGCCCTGCGCCGCGAAGGATTGATTCCGGCCGAGCTTTACGGCCACGGAGTCGAGAATGTTCACCTGGCGGTGGCTGCCAAGGATTTTGGCAAAGTTTACGCTGAAGCCGGAGAAAACACGGTGGTCAATTTAAGCTTCAACGGCGCTCCTCGCATGGTTATGATCCACGGGGTGCAGACCGATCCGGTAAAATCCCAGGTCATCTCGGTGGATTTTCACGAGGTTAAAATGGACGAGGCGATAACCGCCGCTGTTCCTTTGGAATTCGTGGGAGAATCGCCGGCTGTCAAAGACCTCGGAGGCGTCCTGGTTAAGGCTATGGACGAAATAGAGGTCGAGGCTTTCCCGCAGGATATCCCTTCGGAAATAATCATCGATCTTTCCAAGCTGACCAACCTCGGCGACAGCGTCTACGTGAAGGATTTGCCGACCGGCGCCAAGTACGAGTACAAAGTCGATCCTACCACCGTGGTTGTAACCGTTTCCGAGCCGGCCGAGGAAGAAGTTTCGGCCGCGGAGATCACTCCGGAATCGGTAATCGTGGAGGGAGAGGAGAAGAGGGCTCAGCGTGAGGCTAACGCGCAAAACGAGGGTAATGAGGCCTAAGCCGAAAATACTTTTAGACATCAAAAAGAGCGTTCAGGACGATGTCTTCGCTTCCAGAACCAAAAGAATAAATCTTAGTTTCGCGGAGAAGCGAGGGCGCGCCGTTTTCCGCTATGTATCCATACCGGCGATATTTTTTATCGCCGTTTTCCTTTTGGGCTCGGTCCTCGCCCCGATCAACGAAGGCTCCCACGCCCAGACTTTGAGCTCAACGGCACAGCAGCAGCAGGATTTGGAAAACCAGCTTCAAGCTCTAGAAAACCAAATTACCCAGTACCAAAACCAGATCGCCGTTTACCAGAAGCAGGGTAGTACTTTGCAGGGGGCGATCAACGAGCTGAATGCTAAGATCGCGAAAATAAACCTGCAGATCCGGGCGGTCAACCTTTCGATCCAGCAGTTGGACGGGCAGATCGTTGTCACCAATTCCAAGATCGGCACGCTGCAGCAGAACGTCAGCACGACCCAGGATTTCCTGAGCGCCACCTTGGAAAAGATCTATGAAACCGACAGCCAGGGATTTTTAGTTGTTTTATTGCAAAACCCGCGCCTCTCCGATTTTTTCAACAACGTTAACAACCTGATGGCTCTGCAAGGCGGATTGAAGACCTCGGTCGATACGCTCACAGGCCTGATTACCGAGTTGGTCGGGCAAAAAAACCAGCTGGCGATCGAGCGTTCAGACGCGGTCACCTTGCGCGACTACCAGAACTCGCAGAAGCAGAGCGTCCTGGCGACCAAGCAACAGAAGGCCACGCTTTTAGCCGACACCAAGGGCCAGGAGTCGGCCTATCAGTCCCTGCTAACTAAGACGCAAAAGACAGCCGCGCAGATCCGCGCCCAGATCTTCCAGCTCTTGGGCGGCGGCCAGCTAACCTTCGGCACCGCCTACCAATACGCGAAGTTTGCGGGCCAAGCTACCGGCGTCGATCCAGCTTTGATCTTGGCCATCCTGGACCGCGAATCGGCTCTGGGCCAGAATGTAGGACAGTGCAGCTACCAATCAGCAATGTCGCCGAAGCAGGCTCCGGTCTTTCTGCAGATCGTGCAGAGTTTGAATTTAGGGAACGAGCTGCAGAACGGGATCCTCAAAGTTTCGTGCCCGAACAGCGACGGAATATACGGAGGCGCGATGGGGCCGGCGCAGTTCCTGCCTATCACTTGGGAGGATTACGCGAGAGAGATAACCCAGATAACCGGCGACAATCCGCCTAACCCGTGGAGCAACTCTGACGCGTTCGTCGCTACCGCCCTTTACCTGCGCGACGCAGGCGCAACGACCAATCCGCGCGAAGCGGCTGCCAGATATTACTGCGGATCGAACTGGAACCGGTTTGTCTGCTTGGACGTTTACGGCGCCAACGTCATCGACCAGGCGCAGCAGTTCACGCAGGATATCGCGATACTTAACGGGAACGGAAGCTAGAAGCGCAAAAGGCAAAGCGCAAAAGAACGAAAATCCGAAATCCGAAATACTAAATCCGAAACAAATTCGAAATTACAAACTTCAAATTACAAACCTGCTTGTGTTTATGATTTCGGATTTGTTATTTGTGATTTGTTTAGTATTTCGATATTAGGATTTTGAGCTTTCGTTATTTTGCATTTTGCGCTTTTCGCTTCGCGTTTCTTTGTTTTGCGCTTTTCTTTTTGAGCCATATATAATGAAGCCAAGCTATGCCTGGATTATTTGGTGACGCAGAAAGCGGCGAAGTAAAAAAATCCTCTCCTTTAGCTGACCGCATTCGGCCAGAGACGCTGGATGAGTTTCTGGGTCAGGACGAGATTATCGGCCCGGGGACGGTTTTACGGGGTGCAATCGAGCGCGACGAGATCCCGTCAATGATCCTCTGGGGACCTCCGGGCAGCGGAAAAACCACTTTGGCCAGAATTATCGCCAAGATGACCAAGGCTCACTTCGTGCAATTCAGCGCGGTTACCGGAAGCGTAGGCGAGGTGCGCGAGATTATTAAGGTTGCGCGGGAAAGGAAGAAGGTCTACGGGCAGAAGACGATCCTTTTCGTGGACGAGATACACCGCTTCAACAAAGCGCAGCAGGACGCGTTTTTGCCGCATGTCGAGGACGGCACGATAGTGCTTATCGGCGCGACGACCGAGAATCCGTCCTTCGAGGTGATTTCCGCGCTCCTCTCGCGCGCCCGCGTTTTCGTGTTGAAGTCTCTCTCCGCATCCGACATCACTAGGATAATCAGGCGGGCGCTGGCCGATAAGGAGCGGGGACTGGGAAACGAACCGATAGAGATCGGCGAGGAGACGGTAGATTTTTTGGCGAAGATGGCGGACGGCGACGCACGCGCCGCCTTAAACGCTCTGGAGCTGGCGGTGCACTCAGCCGGAAAGGAGGGAGAGACGATAGCGATCGACCGCGATCTCATTAAGCAGTCGTTGCAGAAGACGCATCTTATGTACGACAAGGGCGGGGAGGAACATTACAACATCATCTCGGCGTTGCATAAGTCGATGCGCGGCAGCGACGCTAACGCCGCTTTGTATTGGCTGGGCCGGATGCTCGAGGCCGGCGAGGATCCGCTCTATGTGGCGAGAAGACTGATTCGCTTCGCTTCGGAAGACGTTGGCCTGGCTGATCCGCAAGCGCTGGTGCAGGCTGTCGCCGCCTACCAGGCGTGCCACTTTAACGGGATGCCGGAGTGCAATGTCAACCTAGCTCAAGCGGTGGCGTATCTCGCCAAAGCCCCGAAGAGCACCAAGCTAATGTGGGCCTACGAGAAGGTGAAGAAGGATATCGAAGAGCTTCCCAATGAAGGTGTGCCGCTGCATCTGCGAAACGCGCCGACGCGTCTGATGAAAGAGCTGGGATACGGCAAAGGATATAAATACAACAAAGAGGAGGCGCAGGAATCCGGACAGACTTATCTTCCGGAGAAGTTGAAGGACAGAAAATACTGGGACTGAATAGCGCAAAACCAAAAGCTAAAAGCTAAAAACAGCGGCCACTAAAAAAGCGCAAAACTAAAAGCGCAAAGCTTAAAAGATCCGACGACTAACGACCTGCTGTTATTTTACGCTTTTCTCTTTACACTCGCCTTGTAGTTGTTTTTCGCTTTGCGCTTCTTTTTGCTCTCTTGTATATTGGAATTGTAAATTATGGAGGATCGGAAAGACATAACACAGATAAAGCCTAATAAAGGGAAGGAGATTAACATCGACGTTAGCGGAGCGACTTATGCCCGCTACCCCATTAAAACGCCGCTAATTAACCCGGGGGACAGCTTGGAAAAACTGATCGACGAATTACTCAGACCCTATCTCGAGCCTGGGGACGTGATCTTCATCAGCGAGAAGGTCGTAGCCGTCACGCAGAACAGGATTATTCCGATAAAGGAGGTAAAGCCGTCGTGGCTAGCCAGAATTCTGGCGCGCAACGTGAAGAATAATTGGGGCACCAAAGACTTCCGCGGATTCGGGCACGGGACGCCGATGGCGATGGAGCTCTTTATCCGCGAGGCCGGCGTGCCGCGGGTGATATTTGCGGCCGGCATCTCGGCTGTTACCAGGCCTTTTGGCATCAAGGGCGCTTTCTACGCTCTCAGCGGCAAAAACGCCAAATCGGTCGACTGTCCGATGTCCTTCATCCTTTACCCCTATACTCAATACGCCAAACTAGCGCCTTTGAACCCGAACCGGGTGGCGGAAGAGCTGAAGAAGAAGTTCGGACACGAGGTGGTGGTGGTGGATGCCAACTACCGCGGGGTTTATTCCTTGGGGAAATCGACAAAGAAATTGACGGAGAGGTTCATTCACGACGTCTTCCGCGACAATCCGCTTGGGCAATCGGACGAGCAGACGCCACTTTGCATAGTTAGAAAAGCGCAAAATTCAAAGTAACGAAATTCCAAATCCTAAATCAGAAATTCGAAACAAATTTAAAAGCGCAAAGAGAAAAGCGTAAAATAACGGTAGGTCGTTAGTCGTCGGATCTTTTAAGCTTTGCGCTTTTAGTTTTGCGCTTTAAACTCCTTAACTATCGGATCCATGTCCCCGCCCATAATTTTTTCGATATGGTGCCACTTCTTGTTGATGCGATGATCGGTGATCCGGTCTTGGGGGAAGTTGTAAGTGCGGATTTTCTCCGACCTCTCGGCTGAGCCGATCTGCTCACGGCGCAAGCCGGTCATCTTACTCTCCTCCATCTCTTTTTGCGCCTCGTATAGTTTGGAGCGCAGGATGGATAGTGCCTGCTCTTTGTTGGCGGACTGGGAGCGCTCGGTTTGGGAGGAGACGACCACGCCGGTCGGCTTATGGATGATTCTGACCGCGGTTTCAACCTTGTTGACGTTCTGTCCGCCGGGGCCAGAGGAGCGGAAGAATTCGATCTGCAGGTCGTTGGGGTTAACGTCGAACTCTCGCGGCTCGACGACCGGCATTACCGCGACCGACGCAGTCGAGGTGTGCACTCGGCCGGCCTTTTCGGTTTCGGGTATGCGCTGGACGCGATGAACTCCGGCTTCTTGTTTCAAGTCGGAATAGGCGCCATCGCCTTCGATTCTCCCGACGAGGGTCTTATAGCCGTTGAGACTAGTCTGGTTCATATCTAAAACCACAAACTTCCAACCGCGCCGCGCCGCGTACCTTTCATACATCCTGGCCAGGTCGCCGGCAAAAATAGCAGCCTCGTCTCCGCCGGCTCCGGCTCTTATTTCTAATATGGCTTTCTCCATTGTCTAAATAAATTAAAGCGCAAAGCTAAAAGCGCAAAACTTACGACATTGACCAACTATAGAGGTTGAGTCAACATTGTGTGTTTTAAGTTTTTAGCTTTTACTTTTGCGCTTACTTTTTGTTTGCTCCTTTTTGGGGCTCGTGCAAGCTGCCGCGCATCTTTTTATCCATGCGGTTTGCTTCCACCTTGGTGCGGCGGGCCTTCGCCTGCTCCGAGCGGGCCTCAGCCTCGCGGACGCGCGACTTAAACTTCTCGATCCGTCCGGCGGTGTCCATCAAGCGTTCCTTTCCGGTGTAGAAGGGGTGGCAGTGGTCGCAAATTTCGACCGTCATCCTTTCCTGGGTGGAGCCGGCCTTGAAGGTGTGACCGCAGGCGCAACTGACCGTCGCCTCCGGGTAGTATTTGGGGTGGATATCCTTTTTCATAACGGCCTAAGAATAGCATGCAAACTAAGGGATTGACAAGTACGCCGCTTATCCTTACTATATTTTAGGTCATAAGACATGACTGCTCTTTTGTAAGTTAATAGTAAATGTAGAAACTTTTTAGTTGTTCCAGTCTATTTTTGAGGATTTGATCCTGGTCCAGGATGAACGCTGGCGGCGTGGATAAGGCATGCAAGTCGAGCGAACCAAATCTTGATGAGATTCGCGGAGTAGCAATACGAAGCGGAAGGAATCTTGGCGAGGTTAGCGGCGAACGAGTTAGTAATACCTTGGTACGTACCCCGAAGACGGGCATAGTTCGCCGAAAGGCGAAGTAATTCCCGATAGTCCCCGAGAGCAATCAACGGGTAAAGGCGCAAGCCGCTTTGGGATCGGCCTAGGTCCGATCAGCTAGTTGGTGAGGTAACGGCCCACCAAGGCTATGACCGGTAGGGAGGGTGAGAGCCTGATTCCCAACGAGGGCACTGAGACACGGGCCCTACTCCTACGGGAGGCAGCAGTCGAGAATATTCGACAATGGGCGAAAGCCTGATCGAGCGACGCCGCGTGCAGGAAGAAGTCCTTCGGGATGTAAACTGCTTTTC
This sequence comes from Candidatus Colwelliibacteriota bacterium, assembly GCA_027448785.1. GTDB lineage: Bacteria > Patescibacteriota > Minisyncoccia > UBA6257 > Colwellbacteraceae > JACWAO01. The sequence continues at coordinate 18,095 of DAIDMW010000001.1, forward strand.
TACGGGAGAAAGTTCCGGCGCAAGTCGGAATTGATAGTACCGTAGGAATAAGAGGTGGCTAACTTCGTGCCAGCAGCAGCGGTAATACGAAGGCCTCGAGCGTTATCCGGATTTACTGGGCGTAAAGGGTGCGTAGGGGGCTGGATGCGTCTCTCGTAAAATCTCACCGCTTAACGGTGATATCGCGAGGGATACGATCCGGCTAGAAGGTGCGAGAGGTTTGCGGAACGCATGGTGTAGGGGTAATATCCGTTGATATCATGCGGAACACCGAAGGCGAAGGCAGCAAACTGGCGCATTCTTGACCCTGAGGCACGAAAGCGTGGGGAGCAAAAAGGATTAGATACCCTTGTAGTCCACGCCCTAAACGATGTTGATTAGCCGTTTTGAGTATCGACCCTCGGAGCGGCGTAGCTAACGCGTTAAATCAACCGCCTGGGAAGTACGAGCGCAAGCTTAAAACTCAAAGGAATAGACGGGGACTCGCACAAGCGGAGGAGCATGAGGTTTAATTCGATGGTAAACGAGAAACCTTACCAGGGCTTGAAATGCTAGCGGAAATCCACCAGAAATGGAGGATGTCTCTCAAGGACCGCTAGTCCAGGTGCTGCACGGTTGTCGTCAGCTCGTGTCATGAGATGTTCCCTTAAGTGGGGTAACGAGCGCAACCCTTGTCCCGTGTTACAAGTGTCACGGGAGACCGCCCCCACATTTGTTTTGGAGCCGAGTAATCGGTTCGAAGATAAATGTGGGGGAGGAAGGAGAGGATGACGTCAAATCAGCGTGGCCTTCTGATGCCCTGGGCGACACTCATGCTGCAATGGCCGGTACAAAGGGTTGCCAAGCCGCAAGGTGGAGCTAATCCCAAAAAGCCGGCCCCAGTTCGGATTGTGGGCTGCAACCCGCCCGCATGAAGTTGGATTCGCTAGTAATCGTGGATCAGCAGGCCACGGTGAATACGTTCTCGAGTCTTGTACTCACCGCCCGTCAAGTCAAGGGAGCCGGGAAAGCCTGAAGTGCGCTTCGCGCGTATCAGGGCTGGCTCGGTGACATGGGCTAAGTCGTAACAAGGCACGTGTAGCGGAAGCTGTGCGTGGAACAATTAAACTTTTAAGAATCGACCATTCCGTAGTTCGCCTTAGGCGAGCGAAGGATGGAAATGGTGTTGATCGAGGAGCCAATTGTCTCGATCGCCCAATCGTGCTTCGGCACGGTCGGGCTCTAGACTGGGACAACTAAAAGGCCTCTACAGAAGCGCAAAGCGAAAAACGCAAAACTCAAAATAATTGACGGTTAACAGACTGCCGTTGTTTTTCGCTTTTAGCTTTTAGTTTTGCGCTAAATTCGAAGCTCTAAATCCTAAATTCTAAATAAATCACAAATCCTAAATTCCAAACACAAACGGGTTTGTGATTTGATGTTTGGTATTTCGAATTTGTTTCAGATTTAGTATTTCAGATTTAGAATTTTCGTTATTTTTCGCTTTTAGCTTTTAGTTTTTAATTTTATTGACCGTCCTGCATGTTGGGTATATTCTTTAGACATACCCGCAAGGGAGCGAATATCCATATTTATAGAAAATGCCCATTAAGAAGGTTTTGCTTGTGGAAGATGATCCATTCCTGTCTCAGCTCCTGGGAACTCGTTTGCAGCGAGCCGGTTTGGAGGTGGATAAGGCTATGGACGGGGAGGAGGCGATGAACTACCTCAAGAACAACAAGCCCGACCTAGTTCTTTTGGACCTCATTCTTCCGAAGAAATCCGGCTTCCAGGTATTGGAAGAAATGCGCGCTGACCCCCTGGTGAAGGATGCGCCGGTGATCATTATTTCCAATCTTTCGCAGGATTCGGATGTCGCCAAAGGTAAGGAGCTGGGCGCCGTCGAGTATTACGTTAAAGCTCGAACCTCGATCGACGACTTGGTTTCGCGCATTGTTTCCCTGCTTTTGGACGGATTGAATAAAAGAGCCGTCTGATTTACGATTAAAGCGTAAAAGGATCCGCCGGATCCGCAGTGTCGCTTACTTTAAAAAAAGAATAAAAAGACGTGAGTAGAGGATTTACGTTGATCGAGTTGTTGATAGTTATCGCTATCATCGGGATTCTTTCCGCGGCTGTGCTCCTGACCATTAATCCGGGGCAGCTTTTGGCGCAAGCAAGAGACTCGCGCCGCGTTGACGATCTCGCCAACTTGAATTCGGCCGTCAAGCTGTACTTAGCCGATTTCGCCACCACGACCTGGTCGGCGGCTTACAATTGTACCTCCGGCACCACCGCTCCCGGAACGTCGACCGTCGGCGGATGCGCACAGAACCAAACGAAGACGACGGCTGGCGCCGGCTGGGTGCCGATCAATTTCGGGTTAATGACGATCAATTCTCCGATCTCCGCGCTGCCGATCGATCCCAGTAACGGCGTTTCTTCCTGCGGCGGAGGCGAGCCGCCGAACGTCTGTTTGTACGCTTACCACTCCTCTTCGACGATCGGCTTGTACAAGCTCTACGCCAAAATGGAAAGTTCGCGCTACCAGAACAACCAGTCGGTCGGTGACGGTGGATTATACAACGCCTGGTACGAGGTTGGCTCTAACTTATCCACACTTTAATCTTGGCATAATTATCGGTGTTGCGGTAAAATAACGACAACTCAAAGGACGAGAGTCAAAGGTCAAAAAATACTCAACAATGCCAAGCAATAAAGGATTTACTTTAATCGAGCTTCTGATCGTCATCGCCATCATCGGAATCCTGGCCGCGGCTGTGGTGTTAGTTCTTAACCCGGGACAGATTTTCGCCCAGGCTCGGGACTCCCAGCGCATCCAGGATATGTCGACGCTGAATAGCGCCATCAGCCAATGGCTGGCCGACGTCTCGACGACCACCTGGAGCGCAGTATGGAACTGCACTTCCGGCACGGTTGCTCCGGGAACCGGAACCTGCACGACGGTAACCTCGCGCGCGGTCGACGGTACCGGCTGGGTGCCGATCAACTTCAACGCGGTTTCCAGCGGTTCGCCGCTCTCGGTTTTGCCGATGGATCCGTCGAATGGCAGTACTTGCACCAGCGGGCAAACCCCAAACATCTGCATGTACTCCTACCACTCCAGCTCAACCTTCGGCCAATATAAGCTTTATGCCAACCTGGAGAGCTCCAAGTACCAGACCACTTACGGAGCCAACGACGGCGGCACGCTTTCCGGCTGGTACGAGGTCGGAACCAACTTAAGCGGACTCTAATAATCTTTGGAGCCTCGACCGAAAACTCCCCTAAGCGGGGAGTTTTTGATTAGAAGAGAAAAAAGCGTAAAGCGAAAAGCTTAAAGCGCAAAACTAAAAGCGCAAAATTTAAAAGAACCGGCGACTAACGGCCACTCGATGTTTTTCACTTTTAGCTTTGAGCTTCTTTTTACTTCGCCGACCGCATTATTTGGTATATTATTGGTTATGATGTTGATCGATGCATTTGTTTTGACGCGTTTCCACTTTCTAGCGCTTCTGACCCTGATTTTTTTAGGAGTTTTTACCGCCCAGGTTCTTTATCGTTGCGGAAAAATAAAAAATACTAAAATCTTCCGCGCTTTTTTCTGGTTTTCACTAATCTTCCCCTTCCTTTACTACATTTACCTGACTATCGCCCAGTACTTTATGTGGAAAACCGAGGGTGGCTTAGGCAAGTTTTTACTGCCGCCGTATGTCGGTGCAAGTTATGTCATCGGCTACCACTTCATACGCTTTTACCTTTACTACCTCATCTCTGCGGCGGTCGGAACCTTGTTCCTGCTAGCCGCGGTCTATCTGAACAAAAAGTTCGGCCGGCGCTTTTTCGAGGATGAGGAGCCGTATCTCGGGGCCGGCGCCATATCTTTGGTCGGCTACCCAGGATTTTTCTTCTACCTTGTTGCACTGTTTTCCAGTCAGTTGGTTTTAACCGCCGGGCGATATCTGCTTACCAGAAAAAGCGAGCGCGTTCCGTTTTATTACTTATGGTTGCCGGCCGGCGTATTTGTTATACTACTCATATATCATTACCGTTTGTTTTATTTTAGCTGATGCTAAGAGTCCCCGAGGACAAGATTAAAGAACTAGTGGTCGGCGAGGGTTTGATTACTCCCGCTGATTTCGACACCCTGCTAGCCGAGGCCAAGCGCTTGGGTCAGAGCATCGAGGATGCGCTCATCTCCCGCAATATCATCACCGAAAGCTACCTGAACAACTTCCTTTCCAAATATTTCAATATTCCTTTAGCCAACCTGACCGCCGAAAACATCAACCGCGACGTTTTAAAACTGTTGCCGGAAAGCGTCGCGCGCGAAAAACGCGTTGTCCTTTTCAACCAAGAAACTGACGGCACGCTGGACGCCGCTTTCGAGGATCCGAGCGACTTAGTAACACTGGAGTATCTGACGAGTTATCTGAAAGCGAAAATCCGGCCTTTTCTGGCTACTACCGACGATTTGAACAAAGGTTTCTCTCTTTACGGGTCGGCGGCCGCGGAAAACTATATTAAGCTGATCGAGGAAAATGTGCGCGCCTCCCTTTTGAGTAGAAGCCATGGAGAGGAGGCGGCCGGCGAGGTGCCGATAGTGGCCATCGTCGACAACATCCTTTCATACGGCTTGTCGCTGCGCGCCTCCGACATACACCTGGAAGTTCTGGAGGCCGAGGTCCTCGTCCGGTACCGCATCGACGGCATCCTGCACGAGATGTTCAAGGTGCCGAAGGAGGTTTTTCCGGCGATCGTCGCCCGCATCAAGCTCTTGGGCAGCCTAAAGATCGACGAACACTACAAACCGCAGGACGGAAGGTTCCGCTACAAGATCGGCGAGGATGTAGTTGATGTCAGAATCTCGATTATTCCGACCTTCTACGGTGAGAAGATCGAGATGAGGTTGTTGCCGGCGACGACTAGGCCTCTTTCCTTTGCCGAACTTGGGATGATGGAGGATACCGCTAATCTCTTGACCGAGAATATCAAAAAAAGCTACGGCATGGTTCTGGTTTGCGGTCCGACCGGCTCCGGCAAGACCACGACCCTGTATTCGGTTATTAACGTTTTAAATCACCCCGAGGTGAACATCGTCACCATCGAGGATCCGATCGAGTACAATATTAAATACATAAACCAAATTCAGGTCAACACCGCGGCCGGAATAACTTTCGCCGATGGGCTGCGCTCAATTCTGCGCCAAGACCCGAACATCATTATGGTCGGTGAGATGCGCGACGAGGAGACGGCGAGCATCGGCGTGCAGTCGGCTTTGACCGGACACTTGGTCTTGAGCTCGCTGCACACCAGCGACGCCCCGACCGCCGTTCCGCGGTTGATGGACATGAACGTCGAGCCTTATTTGGTGGCCGCGGTTTTGAACGCCGTTCTCGCCCAGCGTCTGGTCCGGAAAATCCATCTGGGCTGCATCGAGTCTTACGAACCGAGCGATCAGGAGATTAAAGCGATCCAGAGCCAAATCAAAGAGGCCGGGCTCGATCCGGAAAAATACCCGATTCCAAAACAGCTGTACCGCGGCAAGGGATGCGCCGCCGACGGTTTTACCGGATACTCCGGCAGAGTCGGCATTTTTGAGCTGCTAAGCGTTTCAGAAAAAGTCCGCGAGCTTATCGTCAGTCCCAACTTCACTTTCGATAACCTGCGCGCACTGGCGAAACAGGAGGGAATGGTCTCGATGTTCGAAGACGGACTGCGCAAGGCCGAGCTCGGCGTAACCACCATCGACGAGGTCCTGCGGGTGATCGGAGAATAAAGTGCAAAACTTAAAGCGCAAAGTGTAAGGCGAAAGGCGCAAAATAACGGCGGGTCGCTAGTCGTCGGATCTTTTAAAGTTTGCGCCTTTAGTTTTGCGCTTTTATCTTTTCGCTTTAAAATAAAAAGCAGAAGCCACTTAGGTTTTTCCAAAAACGTTATAAAAGGAAGGAAATTTTATTCAAACCAATGCGTTTTCGCTATGTAGCATCCGATCCCAACGGCAGGTTGATGGAAGGGTACGTCGAAGCCAAGAGCCCGGCGGAGGTTCTGGAGTGGATGGGCGGGCAAAACTGGAAGCCGATATCGCTCAAGGCGATCCGCCAGACCGAGACCCAGAAGTTTTTCGGCGGATTGCAGCAAGGAGGGATTACCATCGCCGACCAGGTTTTCCTCACTAAATATCTGGCGCTGATGCTTAAAGTCGGCACAGACCTTTTTAAAGCTATCGACATTCTGGTGGAAGACTTTGACAAGCCGGCGGTCAAGTCGTTTCTTATGGAAGTGCGCGACGCCCTAAGTAAAGGGCAGCCGTTTTATACCTCTTTTTCGCGCTATCCCAAGTACTTTTCTCCAGTTTTCATCAATATGGTCAAGGCGGGGGAGAGCTCCGGCAACCTGGAAAAAGTCTTCGGAGACCTGAGTGCCTCGCTGCAAAAGCAGCAGGAGATACGCGACAAGATCCGGGCGGCGCTGATCTATCCTGTCATATTGTTGATCATGGCTTCGGTCATCCTACTGGTTATGGTGACCTTCATCCTGCCGAGAATCGCCAGCACTTTCTTGAGCTCGGGAATCAACCCGCCGATCTTCACCAAAATCGTTTTCGGCGTTGGTCTGTTTATCGGCGGAAACATCGCGATTATCCTGCCTTTGATTATCGCGGCGGCCGTCGGTTTGTGGATTTTTTTTCGTACCGCGGGCGGCAAAAAGTTCCTCAGTCAAACGCTTTCCCGCACTCCTGTTGTCAAAGACGTCGTGGCGAAAATGGCTCTGCAACGCTTTTCCGCGACTTTTGCTTCTCTACTGCGCTCCGGCCTGCCCATCCTTGACGCTTTGGAAATAACCGCCGGCGCCTCCGGCTCCACCGAGATGGAGGCGGCCTTGGACCGCATCGCCAGGGAGGGGGTGGCCAAGGGGCTAACGATCGGCGATTCCTTCCGCCGCGAGACCGTTTTCCCGAGAGTGGTGGTCAACTTGATAACCATCTCGGAAAAAGCAGGACACATGGAAAATATCCTGGACACGCTCTCCGACTTCTACGCCGCCGAGATCGACTCCTCCATCAAGATTCTAATGTCCTTCTTGGAGCCGGCACTTCTGCTGATAATGGGTATCATGGTCGGCGGAATCGCCTTGTCGATCATCGTTCCGATCTACCAGCTAACCGCCCAATATTAAAAAATGATAAGCAATAAGGGTTTTACTCTAATCGAGCTGCTGATAGTCATGTCGATCATGGCGATAATCGCCGTCGTCACCCTGCCTAACTTCTTCAGCTCCCGTTACCGCTACTCTTTAAATAAGGACGCCGAGGGCTTGGCCTACGGCATCCGCGCCGCCATTTCCAATTCACAGACGCAGCTGAACGCCAGCCGCTGGGGCATTCGCCTGAGCAACAACACCTCGACCGGCGGCTACTATTACCAGCTGTGGTACGGCACCTCGACCTACGCTTACGGCACACCGTCGACTCTGACGCCGCTAGACCAAGGTATTAGTTTTTCCGGTATTGCGCTTGGCTCGGCTGTGGATATCTGCTTCGCTCAAATCAGCGGCCTGCCGGTGGACTGTTCGACCGGCCTCGGCACCTCGACGGCGATTACTTTAAGCGCCATCGGCGGCCAGCAAACAACGGTGACGCTGAATGCCAACGGGACGGTCAACTACTAAAAGCGCAAAGCTAAAAGCTAAAAGCAGCGGCAAAGCGAGCGCAAAGCGAAAAACGCAAAGCGCAAAACACCGACCAGTAATTAACTAAATTCGAAGCACTAAATCCTAAACAAATTCCAAATTACAAACTTTAAATTCCAAACCCGTTTGTGTTTGTGATTTCGGATTTGTTATTTCTGATTTGTTTCGGATTTAGGATTTCGTGCTTGGAATTTGAAAAAAAGCGCAAAGGCAAAAGAACGATTCCAACGAACTGCGTTATTGTTTTTCGCTTTTAGCTTTTAGTTTTGCACTTATTTATCAACTGTTCTCCGTTTCATCTTTATTTTATAATGAAGAGAATGATCAAAGATCCGCGGAGCGGACAATCGTTGGCCGAGATACTCGTGGCCACTACCGTCGGCGCCATCATCATCGGAGCTGTTGTTTCCGCTATCGTCATCACCATGCGCAGCGACGCCCAGAACCGCCTGGCGAGCACCGCCACTTCCTTGGCTAATGGACTTCTGGATAACGTCCAGTCTTTGGCCGACGGCGACTGGTCGGCAATCTATAACTTGCCGACCAAAGGACCGACTTCGCAGTACTATCTGGTTACGACCGGAACGCCGCCGACACTTTCGGTTTCGACCGGGACCGACGCGACTGTGAAAAACGGAGTAACTTTCACCCGCTACTTCTCGGTGCAGGATGTTAACCGCACCAACTGCGGCACCGGCACCATCACAACCAGTTCGCCGACTTCCTGTTCCGGCGGCGTCGGCATTCTGCAGGATCCTTCAACCGAGCTGGTGACAGCTTACGTTTCGTGGACCAATGTCGGCGGAGCCAGCAGTACCGTCTCGGTACCGACCTACCTGGCTCATTCCAAGGATCGAGTTACGCAGTATAATGACTGGAGCGGCTCGGCTAACGTTCAGGGTCCCGTAACTTCTCCGCAGCCGGATTACGCCTCTTCGAGCAATATTTCCACCTCGACCAGCGGCGCAATCGAATTGCTTAAATACTAAACCCATGAGGCAAACTTTTCGTTTATTTAAAACTACGAAAACCAAGACTTTGTTGTTTTTCACGATTTTCGGGGCCGCCTACCTTCTCCTGCCCCACGCCGCGCTAGCTTCGACCAATATCGATTCCGTAAACCACTGGGCCTGGAACGACAATATCGGCTGGGTTGATTTTTACTCGACCGGAAACGTAACGGTAAACTCCACCGGCATCAGCGGCTATGCCAGCTCATCGATGGGCTACGTGGCATTGGATTGCAATACCTCGCCTAACGGCAATATTTGCGGAACCAGCAACTTTCAGGTGACCAACGACGGAAACGGCAATCTGGCCGGGTGGGCCTGGAACGACAATATCGGCTGGATTAGTTTCTGCGGAAACGCGAGTGGCGGATCTACTTGGAACGGCTCGACCTGGGTTTGTCCTTCGAGTCCAACCTATGAAGTGACGATCGATTCCACCGGCAATTTCCAGGGCTGGGCCTGGAACGACAATGTCGGATGGTTCAGCTTCAACTGCGCAAACACCAATACTTGCGGCACGGTCAGCTACGGCGTAAGCACCGTCTGGTCGGCGCAGGCTTCGGGCTGGCTGGAATCCTCGACCTTCGATACCGGGTCGAACGGTACGACATACAACTCCATTATGTGGAACGGAACCCAGCCTACGGGAACCAGCGTTAAGTTCCAGCTGGCGACCGCCTCATCCTCGTCTGCCAGTTGGGGAGCGACCTGCGCCAGCAACGCCTGTAACAGCTCGACTTGCGACGGAGCGTTCATCGGCCCGGACGGAACCTCCAACTCCTATTACACGCCGGCCGGGCCGGGGATACCGGTTCCGATAACCGCCTGCTACGCCAACGGCAAGCGCTATTTCCGCTACATTGTTTACCTTGAAAAGGGAGCGAACGCGACCACCACTCCGGCGGTAAACGGGGTCGTTGTGAACTGGAGTCCATAAGCGTATGAGCGGCTTTCCTTCTAAAAAATTCCGCCGCTTCTTTCCGAATCTTCGGTCTGATTCCGGGCAAGCCAGCTTGCCGGTAATACTTCTTATTTCGGGAATATTGGTGGTCATCGCGGTGGTCGGCTCGATCATCGCCGTGGCTTTGAATAACACCATCTTGGGAGCGCGCCTTGGCGGAAAGGCGTTGGCAGCGGCTGAAACCGGCGCCAACGACGCAATAACTCAGGTCCAGCGAGGCTGCATCCTTTCTAATACCTGCCCGAGCAGTTATACTTTAAATATCGATTACCAAACGACGGCGCAAATTACGATTACCAATAACAGCGGCATCGTAACGATCGATTCCATCGGCAATTCCGGAGGGAGGCAGAGCGAAATACAAGCTGTCCTCGGAGTCGACACCGCTACCGGATTGGTAAACATTCGTTCATTCGGCCAGGTGCCGCTTTAGTTAGATTAATGCCTAAAATTCAAACGCTCTTAAAGAAAATAGAGAACCTATTAGTTCCTTCGCCGTCCATCGCCGGCTTGGTTATCGACGACTACTCGTTGCGCTATCTCGAGCTCAGCCCCAAGCAGGTCGGAGCCCCAAAAAGCCAAGCTTTGCTACGCTTGCCGCCTGGCATAGTCGAACAAGGAAAAGTAAAGGATCGCGCTAACCTGGTGGCGGCCCTGAAAGAGCTGCGTAAGCAGATTCGCGCGGATGAGGACATAATCAATGTCGTTCTCTCCATTCCAAATTTCGGCGTTTATATGCAATCTTTTGAAGTTCCGGCTTTTGCTCACGAGGATCTGAAAGACGCGGCTGATCTGAATTTGCGGATGATTTCTCCGATTGATTTCGATCAGGCTTACTCGGGCTGGCAGAGGATAAGCGAGGGGATCTCTGACGCCGGCAAGGCTAAATTTTTGGGGGCGTTCATTCAGAAGGCTGCTATCGACGAGTTGGCCGAGGTCTTGAGAGAAGCTAACTTCGGGATCGCCACCGTTGAATTCGCTAGTTTAAGCTTGATCCGCTGTTTGCGCACCGGAGGGTACCTGAGCTTGAGTGATCCGCAAGTCGTTGTCCAGCCCTCGACAAGCGGGGTCAATATGATGATTACGGAGAGCGGCAGTCTGTACTTCAACTACTTCTTTCCGTGGACTGCCGCCGCCGGCGGCCTGACTGCCGAAGCGATGATAAGCGCGATCAACCTCGGTCTGCAGCAGATGGTTAATTTCTATGCCGGCCGCGATGGCGCGCGCATTGCAAACGCCATTCTCGTAACCGGCCAGCTCGGAGATAAGATAGCTCAGGGGATAAACCAAAGTTTTCCGGGACTGAATCTAAAGAGTTTAACGCCGGCGGAGGCTAACGTTCTCCTCGGTGCGGCCGAACGCGGTTTGATCAGAAAGGAGCAGGATATCGAGATAGACTTAAGCGGACCGAGCGGCTACGAGCTGTTCCGCGAGCACAAGATCATTCAGTTCGCCGTCACCTGGCGCAATATCGTTGCTGTAATTGTGAGTTTTGTTCTGCTGCTTTTTATCGGCGCCAACGTTTTCGTCGATCGGCTGGCGGCCAGCACTACCGCCGGGATAAGCCAGGCCAACCGCGAGATAGTCTCGCAGTCGTTAAACAACCTCGTTTCCCAGGCTCAGAACTTCAACAACCTGGTTGCGGCCAACCAGCAGGCAAAAAGCTTGATCGCCAATTACTCGCCGCTTCTAGGCAAGATTGGCCAGCTGGCCGGCGGCCTCTCGATCCAGCTTCAGCGCGTTTCTTTCCAAGGCGTGGGGCAGCCTGGAGTCATCTCTGGCACGGCACCCAGCCAAGCGGCGACAGTCTCCTTCAAAGACGACTTGTCCAGCTTGCCGCAACTCTCCGGCCTCGACCTGCCTTTCTCCAGCATCGTGCCGACGAGCGACGGGCAAGTTTCTTTCACCATCAACTTCAATCTACAGAACTTGTCGGGGCAGTAATTCCCGCCTCTGCTAATCCGTTTTTAATCGCGCTTTCCAAAGGAGCTTCCTCTTCTTTTTTTATCTTACCCAAAACAAAGCCACCGGCTTTGGCGCGCAAACCTTCTTTCCGTATTCCAAGGCGCAAGCGGCAGAATCGGTCGGTGCCCAGTTCGGATATGACCGACTTCACTCCATTGTGCCCGGCCGCTCCACGCCCGCAGACCAGCTTATAGTTTCCCAAAATAATATCGGAATCGTCGTGGATGACTAATATTTCTTCCGGCTTTACCTTAAAAAAAGACAAGGCCGCGCTCGCCGCCAGACCAGATTCGTTCATAAAAGTGAGCGGCTTTACGACAAGTATCTCGCCTAAACGGCAGTATTCAAAATTTCCATGACGGCGGAACTTCTCGCCTCCCGCCAGCATATCTGCGGCTGAGTATCCCAAGCTGTGATAGGTCGCCGCATATTCTTTGCCCGGATTGCCCAGGCCGATCACTATTTTCCACCGCATTTAGTTTTAGCTTAGAATCAAGGACCAGCGAGGTCAAATAAAGCGCAAAACGAAAAGCGCAAAAGGCAAAAGAACCTACATCCGACGACTAGTCGTTATTTTTCGCTTTTAGTTTTTCGCTTTGCGCTTCCTAGACCCGTCCGTGTTTCGTATTTGGAATTTGTAAATTGGAGTTTGTTTCGGATTTAGGATTTAGTGCTTCGAATTTGCCTAGCCACTAATCTCTAACCACTAGTCTCTATTTTTCGCTTTGCGCTTTAAGTTTTGCGCTTTTAGCTTTGCCCCTTGCCCCTTCAGATGGATTATATTAAAATCCGGTGAGTAATAGCTGTTCAGCTGCCGATTCTAGTCAAAATGAAAAATAAACGGGGGAATCCGTCTTCCGGAAACTGTTTAAATTAAGTGAAAAAATATTTATTAGACGTTTGGGAGGTTTTAGAAACCTTAATTGTTGCTTTTATTTCCATTCTTTTAATCTACGAGTTCGTCGCCCAGCCGTTCAAAGTCGAGGGTGTGAGCATGCAGCCGAACTTCCAGAACGGAGACTATCTCCTGGTAGACGAGCTTACTTACCGCTTCCAAAGCCCCGAGCGCGGGCAGGTTATCGTTTTTCACAACCCCCAGGACGTGAAGGAGTACTATATTAAGCGGATCATCGGCTTGCCGGGCGATACGGTAACCATAGAAAACAACCAGGTTTACGTGAACGGCAAGCTTTTGCACGAGAGTTATCTGCCGCCAGGTCTGCCGACCCCTGGCAACGAAACCGTGGTGCTGAAAAAGAATCCGGCTCAATATTTCGTTATGGGCGATAACCGGATTCTGAGCTATGACTCCCGCTACTGGGGGCCGGTGGACCGAAACTTGATCGTCGGCGTAGTACGCTTGCGGTTCTGGCCATTAGACGAGCTTAAGTTCTTCAACTACTCCTATGCCACCAGCTGATAGGGAAAAAAAGAAAAGTTCCACCGGAAAGGAGGCGCTCACTCCTTTTCAAACTCCGAAAGGCATGCGCGACATCCTGCCGGAGGAGTGGTCTCTTTTCGACAAGGTAGTCGGCGCGGCTAAAAACATCGGCGAGTTCTATAACTTCTCTAGAATCGACACGCCGATCATGGAACAAGCCGATTTGTTTGCCCGCGGCGTGGGCTTGGGGACGGACATCGTCGAGAAAGAGATGTACGTCTTTTCCACTAAAGGCGGAGACCGTTTGGCTTTGCGCCCCGAATACACCGCTCCGGTGATGCGCAGTTATATACAGCACGGGATGAGCCACCTGCCGCAGCCGCGTCGTCTGTGGTATACCGGCCCCGTTTTTCGACACGAAAATCCGCAGTCGATGCGCTACCGCCAGTTCACCCAGTTCGGGCTGGAGATCATCGGCAGCGCCGATCCGGTTTTCGACGCCGAAGTCATCATCGGTTTTTGCCGCCTGCTCGACGAGCTGAAGGTTAAAGGCGTGTCAATCGAAGTGAACAGCATCGGCTGTAAAACCTGCCGGCCGGCCTACCGCAAAAAACTGACCGAGTACTATCGCAAGCAGGATATTTGCGAGGATTGCCAGGTCCGGCTAGAAACCAACCCGCTGCGACTTTTGGATTGCAAAAATCCCAAGTGCCAGCCTTTGAAAGAAGGGGCGCCGAGCATACTCGACAACCTTTGCCAGAATTGTCGGCAACACTTTCGCCAGGTCCTCGAGTACTTGGACGAGGCGCAGGTGCCTTACGTTTTAAACCCGCGTTTGGTCCGCGGATTGGATTATTACAGCCGCACCGTTTTCGAAACTTTCGCTGAGGGAGAGGATGCTGCTCTGGCTTCTGGCGGGAGATACGATTACTTAGCCGAGATGATCGGTGGACGCCCCACCCCGGCCGTAGGAGGAGCCGCCGGCATCGATCGCATAATGGAGGTTCTGAAAAATAAAGGGGCCGTTCCGGCCGGCAAGACTAAAGGAAAAGTTTATCTTATCCACGTCGGAGAAGTCTCTAAAAAGAAAAGCTTGTCATTAGTCGAGGAGTTCCGCCGCGCGGGTATTCCGCTGGTCAACGAGCTTGGCAAGGAATCGCTCTCTTCGCAGATGGAGCTGGCTGCCAAGAATAATGCTCCGCTGACTCTGATCTTCGGCCAAAAAGAAAGCTACGAGGATAGCATCATCATCCGGGATATGGAAAGCGGAGTGCAGGAGGTCGTGCCGCTGGGCAAGGTCATTGAAGAGGTTAAGAAGCGCCTAAGATGAGCGACTGCCTTTTTTGCCGAATAGCGGCCAAGGAGCTGTCCGCCGCCGTCATCTACGAAGACGAGGCGGCCATGGCTTTTCTCGATATCCATCCGCGCTCTCCGGGGCACGCGATGATTATTCCGAAAAAGCACTGCGAAAACATAATCGATTTGCCGGAAGCGGAGGTCGGGCCGTTGTTTGTCGCCGTCAAAAAAGTTACCGAGCTGCTGCAGAAAACGCTGCAGCCCCGCGGTTTTACAATAGGCATCAATCATGGTAGAGTTAGTGGCCAGGAGATAGACCATCTCCACGTCCACGTCATACCGCGTTACGACCTAGACGGCGGAGGATCGATCCACTCGGTGGTCAACAATCCTCCCCGGGAGTCGATGGAAGAGACAAGGTCGAAAATTTTAGGCCAACAAGATAAATAAATATGCCAACAGTCATAGTACGACGGAAAGAAGGAGAGCAAGCCTCGAGCTTGGTTTATCGCTTTACCAAAAAAGTCCGGCAGAGCGGAGTGCTTTTAGAGGCCAAGAAGAGGCGCTTTTCCGGCCGTCAGCCGAACCGTAATAAGAGGCGATTATCCGCCATCCATCGCGTAGGGAAGTCCGAAGAGATGGGTAAGACTAAAAGGTTGGGTAAGGCTTAAGCTTCCTAAACAAGTCGATGCCGGCGATGGAGAAAGAGGCGCAGCGCTTGCTGAAGAAGGCTCTTAAACTATTGGGTCGCGAGCGGTCGGCAGCCGACATTTTTTTTATAGGCGACGCAGCTATGCGTCGCCTTAATCGCGTTTACCGCGGGAAGGACAAGACAACTAACGTCTTGTCCTTTTCCGCCCCAAAAAACTTCCCGCGGCCCGACCTAAAAACGGGAACCACTTACCTGGGAGAGATCTACCTTAATATGGTATACATTAAAAAAGAAGGGGGTGATTGGCGAGCAATGCTGATTCACGGTTTGCTGCACCTTCTGGGCTTTGATCATGAAAAAATAAGTGATAAAATCAGAATGCAAAAACTTGAAAAATCTATCGCTTCAAGTTTGGAATTTTAAAGTATGGCGCAAATACCAATTTTAGGATTAGATGTCGGTTCAGACACGGTGCGGGCGGTGGTGGTTGAACCGACTCTTCAGGGGCAGATGATCGTCAAGTGCAACGTGACGCGCAAGTCGAAAGGCCTGCGCCGCGGCGTAGTGGTCGAACCAGACGAAGTCGTCGGGACTCTTCACGAGGTTTTTGAGGAAGTCGCCAAGACTTCGCGCCCGGCCTTGCGCAATATTTACCTCGGAGTGAACGGCACCGACGTTAAGACGCAGCTTTCTCGTGGCATCATCGCCGTTTCCCGCGCCAACTCCGAGATATACAAGGACGACATCAGCCGCGTCATCCAGGCTTCCGAGGCGGTCAATATCGCTTCGAACCGCATGATTCTGCATACCATCACCAAGGAGTTCGTGGTGGACGGTGTCGGCGACATCGCCGAGCCGCTCGGAATGGTTGGCGCGAGATTAGAGGTGGTAAGCCTCTTGGTCGAGGCTTTTGAGCCGGCGGTGAAGAATCTTATCCGCTGCGTCGAAATGAACAAGGGTAGTGTTTCGGCGCTCATATTGAATCCGCTGGCCGCCTCTTTGGCGGTCTTAAGTAAGAGTCAGCGCGAGCTGGGAGTGATCCTTATCGACATCGGATACAACACCACCGGCCTGGCTGTGTACGAGGAAAATAAGCTGGTGCATACCAAGGTCCTGGGAATCGGAGCGGGCCATATCACCAGCGACTTGGCAGTGGCCTTGAAGATACCGGCCGAGGCCGCGGAAAAACTGAAATTAAGCTACGGCTTCGCTTTGTCGCACGACATTCCGGCTAAGGAAACGGTTGATTTAAGCGAGCTGGATGACACTCTGAAGGGCTCCCCTTCGCGGAAGTTCGTGGCCGAGGTTATTGAATCGCGGCTTTCGGAGATTTGTGAACTTGTTAATAATGAATTAAAATTGCTCGGTAAAGCCGGGCACCTTCCTGGGGGTGCGGTTCTCGTCGGAAGCGGCGCCAAGCTTCCGGGAATCGCCGAATTATTCAGAACGGAACTAAAACTGTCGACTAAGATCGGGTCGGCCGGACAGGAGCGCTTCGGGACGGTTTCGCCGAATATCGCCGAGGCTCTGGAGAGCCCGGAGTATGCCACCGTCTTAGGCTTGGCGCTTTGGAACCGCGAGCTGGATAAGGAAAGCCCAGCGAGGATTAAGAGCGGCTTGGTCAACAAATTGATAAAAAGTTTTATGCCGTAATATGGCCGATAAAAAAAAGAGCAAAAAGAAGTCAGTTAAAAAAGTCGTTAAGCAGCAGGAAGAGGAAAAAGAGCTTCCTGTGAGCTCCGGGAGGTCGAAAAAGAACTCTTCGATTAAGTCGTTCGTTAAAATAAAAGTAATCGGCGTCGGCGGAGCCGGAGGCAACGCTCTAACCAGGATGGCTGACGATTTCGTTCGCGGCGTGGAGCTTATCGCTATCAACACCGACCTACAGGACTTGGAGGCGGGTCAGGCCAGACACAAACTGCATATCGGCGAGGCGATCACTAAGGGAATGGGAGCTGGCATGAATCCCGAATTGGGACGGCAGGCCGCTGAAGAAAATCGCGAGGAGATCGCCGAGCTTTTAAAGGGAGCCGATATGGTGTTTTTGACCGCCGGTTTCGGCGGAGGGACGGGTACCGGAGCTACGCCGGTCGTGGCTGAGATAGCTAGGGAAAAAGGAATACTGACGGTGGCGGTGGTCACCAAGCCGTTTACCTTCGAGGGGCAAGCCAGGATGCGTATCGCCGAGGAGGGACTAGTGCGCATCAAAGATAAGGTAGACACCTTGCTGGTCATTCCTAACGACAGGATTTTCAATATAGTAGACAACAACACCTCGATGGTCCGCGCTTTCGAGAAGATCGACGAGGTCTTGAAAAGCGCGGTGCAAGGAGTGGCGGAAATCATCACCTCCACTGGGCTGGTCAACGTGGACTTTGCCGACGTCAAGTCGATCATGGCCGAAGCCGGCAACTCGATCATCGGCGTCGGAACGGCTTCGGGCAACGACCGCGCCGTGAAGGCCGCCAATCAGGCGATCAACTCTCCGCTTCTCGAAATGTCGATCGAAGGGGCCAAGGGCCTGCTTTTCGGAGTAGCCGGCGGACGCGATATGCGCATCTCCGAGATCAACGAGGCGGCGAAAATAATCACCGAAAACGTCGATCCGGGCGCAAAAATAATTTTCGGCGCCTACCACGACCGTCGGCTCAAAGCCGGGCAGCTGAAGATAACTTTGATTGCCACCGGATTCAACGGCATGGGGCTACGGCGCAGCGAGGCGGATTCGCTAAACCTTTTTCCTTTCAGCAAGGGCAAGCCGGTTGAGGGGAAGATAGAAAAAGAAGAAGGAAAGGAGGGGGAAAAAATAGTCTTGGAATCCGACGAAGAAAAGAAAGAGGAGGATGCTTTGGACGTGCCGGCTTTTATGCGCCGTAAGAAAAAATAATTCCGTCCCGTTCTAAATAAAAAAAACTATTGACGTCACCGAACGACGGTGTATTATTAACACGTTTTTTAGTCAATAAATCGAATAGTTACCGAAACAGTTAATGAAATGAGCAGTCAGCGCCGCGGAGCGGCTTTGCCGAAAAGGAAGAAGGAGAAGATCGACGAGCACCGGCCATTAGGACGGCACATCATTGCGGATTTTTTCGGCTCGGAGAACCTGGACGATCAAGCGTACATCAAGAAGACGCTTTTTGAAGCGGCTAAAGCGGCCAAAGCCACGGTTCTGGGATCGAAATTCCATCGCTTTTCTCCACAGGGCGTAACCGGCTATTTGCTGCTCGCGGAATCGCACATCTCCATCCACACTTGGCCGGAACACGGATACGCCGCTGTTGACGTTTTCACCTGCGGCGATATGGATCCACACCCCGCCTTCCTTTTTATGAAGAAGAAATTTAAAAGCTCTTCAGTGAAAACAGTGGAGATTATGAGGGGATTTTAAAAAGCGCAAAGCTAAAAGCGAAAAAAATAAGAACAACCGGAAGATAAAGCGCTGGAAGCATAACGATAAAAACAGAGGTCGCGCCAGTTTCCTACTGAGCAGCGCCTTTTTTTGTTCTAGACGCTTTGTCCGAACTTTGCGAAGTGAATGGTTTCGTAGCGCGCTCCGGACGGAGAAAGTACCGACTCCATCAGTGAAATTCCGGCGACAAGGCTGCCGACCTCGATTTTTCCGTTCTGAATCGGTTCCTTAACCAGACCGACGGCCGATTCGGGATTGAATCGGGCTAGGGTTATGTGCGTTAATAGTTCTCGCTTTTCCACCTCTTTCGTCCCCGTTCCGGATTCGCTCAGCTTCGCCTGCAGCACGGAGCGCAGCTCTTCCGCTGGAGCGGAGTGCGGCCCAGTGGCCCAGACGAGGCGGGGATATCTGGCGTCAGGGCCGTAAGAGGCCTGTTCAAGGGTAACGAAGAAAGGCTTAACCTCTGCTGCCGCTTCGTCCAAGACTCTTTGGATCCTTCCTATCTCTTCCGCCTCAGCGTACCAAGGCGGAATGAGTGTCAGATGTAAACCTTCCCGATTTACCAGCCGCAGGGGAAGGTGGGTATTTTTGGCAAACTCTTCGATCCAGCGCGACAGGCTGTCGGCAGCCTCGGCGTCCAAAGGAAGGGCTATAAAGATTCTTCTCTGATCCTGCATGGTAGTAAAAAATTAAAAGCGAAAGATAGCGACAAGGCGGGTGCAAAACTAAAAGCTAAAAGCGAAAAACAATAACGCGGCTCTTTTGCATTTTGTGCTTAGTTTATTTCGTACTTCAAGGTGGCGGTTACTGAGACCTTCTGCGATCCCGGTTCGATGTTCGGAGATGCCGCGGCGTTCAACGCGCCCATGCCGTAAATCGGAACCGGCGTCGGTTGGTTGTTGACCGTCACGTCAACCGAAACCAGCTTTCCCAGCTTGAATCCCGATTCGCCGGCGATTGCCTGCGCTCTCGCCTCAGCCTTGCTTATCGCCTCCGAGCGGGCTTGATCCTCATATTTTGATGGATTGTTGACGGTGAAGGAAAGCTGGGAGATGGAGTTCGCTCCGTTTTGGACCACTCCGGAGACGATGTCGCCGAGTTTGGAGAAGTCGCTGATTTTAACCTGGATTGATTGGGTAATCGTGTAGCCGCTGATCGTCGGCGGTGGACAGGAGGTCGAGGCCGCGCCGCAATTGTAGTATGAGTAGCGCGGCTCTAGGTTGTAGGCCTGGGTCTGGATGTCTTTGCTCTCCACGCCTTGCGCTTTAAGGAAGCTGATAATCGCGTTGGCTTTAGCCGTATTCTGATTTTGGAGCGAGGCGATATCCTTCCCTCCCTGAGTGATGACGCTCGCAGTCATCTGCGCTATGTCCGGAATCGCGACGGCCTCGCCACTGCCCGAGGCGGTAAAGGTGCGCCCCAAGGCGACGTTTTGCGCGTAGTAGGAAACATAGAGAAATATTCCGACCGCGGCCGAGAGGGCTAGTATTATCACAGCCACCCCCAAGTAATTTCGTATTTTGGTGTTCATATTTTATATGATATACCCGGCGAGAATTAAGTGGCAAATAATAAAATTGAGTAAGTTTAAAACAAAAAAGGCGCGCTATTAGTGCGCCTTTTTCTACAGCTCTTATAACCGTTCAGTTTTCCATAACAACTTAGTTGACTCGGTAACTTGCATCCATATCAGGCACCAAATCCAAACCAAAATTATAAGGGGCAGAGGAATCTTTGGCATTAAGAAGCCAAAGTAGGCCATAAGACTGCCGGCAATCTGGCTAAAAGAAGATGCAAAAATCACTGGCTTGCTCGGCAGATATCTCCACCAGCGCTCGCTGGTGTGAGCGACGTAAATGAGCATCTGGCCGGAAACGATTAGTTTCAGGAAGAAGGCGGTTTGAATCGTTGCCCAACTAAAGTGCCAAACATTGGCCATGAGGAAGAAAAGAGTCAAGCTGTTGGCTATTCCAGCTACTCCGAAAGAAAGAGATCGTTTTAAGCGCGAGACTGAGTTAATGCGCGCTGGCCGCATGGCGATCTTAACGCGGTCGTATCCCAAGCTAATGATTGGCAGATCGTTTAGAAGAGCGATAACCAGGATTTGCAAAGGCGTTATTGGATAGTTGCCGTAGGCGATTCCTAAAACGGCAATAGTCAGTATAAGGCGGAAGCTTTCGGAGATTCTGTAGAGGGAATAGGTGTAAAGGCGGGCGAAGATCTTCCTTGCCTCGATAATCGCGTCTTTGATTACCGATAGCCCCGGGGTAAGCAAAACCATGTCGGCCGCGCTTTTCAGAGCGTCTACCGCGTTTTGGACGGCAATGCCGACATCGGCGGTCTTGATCGCCGGCAGATCGTTTACGCCGTCGCCGGTTACCGCGACCACGTAGGATTTTTTAGCCAGGTTGGCAATGCGGTACTTGTCTATCGGTAATATCTCGCTGAAAACATTTTTGCCGTTAAGCCAGCCTGGGGAAACGTTGTCCCAATCGATAGTGGCTAACTCATTTCTTGATAAAACTTGCCCGGAAAATCCCAGTTCGCCGGCCACGCGGGCGCTGATGTCGTAGCTGTCTCCGGTCAACATCTTAATGTCGATGCCGCGCTCTTTCATAAAATCTATCACTTCCGCTGTTCCGGGCTGCAACGTGTCGGATAGTAGCATAATGCCAACCAATGACATGTTTTTCTCTTCGGTGTTTTCGCTTACGGCGACGGCCAGGGTGCGGTAGCCGTTCGATGCCGCCTCTCGCACGTCGCTCTCCATCCTTTTCTTAAGTTCGTCGCTATCTGCGAGCAGAGTCTCGATTATCTGTGAGGCCCCTACGGAAACAGCGTATTCCTTGTTGTCTTTGTTTATGATCGCCGTCGAACGCTTGCGGTCGGAATCGGCTGGCGTGAAGTCGACGATTTCAAAGTTCTTGGTTAGGCCTTCCTCGCTTCCTTTGCGCACGATCGCCTGGCTGATGACGCTCTTATCCAACGGGTCCGAGGCGGCGTAAGCGTCGAACAAAACTTCCTTCTCGGTGTAGTTAGAATAAGGAATAGTCTTAACGATATTGATTTCGTTTTTGCTTAAAGTCCCCGTCTTATCGCTTAATAGCAGGTTGACGTTCGCCAGGTCTTCAAGGGCCGAAAGACGGCGGACAATAGCGTTCTTTTTAGCCAATTCCAACACTCCTAAAGTGATGATGAGCGTCATCACGGTTGGCAGGCTGACCGGTATTCCGGCGATGATCAAGCTCAGGCCCAGGCGGATAAGGTCGGTAAGCGGTGCGTTCTTGAATAAGAGGAAGTAGCCGATGACGATTGCGACCGCGATCAAGCTCATAGCGGAAAGGAACTTCGAGATGGAGATGATGTCTTTTTCCAACAGGCTGCGCCTGGTCGTGCGGTCCACCAAAGTGATGGTTTTCCCGAAGTAAGTGTTGCGGCCGGTGGCGGTGACGACGGCCTCTCCGCCGCCGGTAGCCACGAACGAGCCGGAATAAGCGGTGTCGCCCTCTTTCTTGTCTTTGGTCAGCGATTCCCCGGTCAAAACCGCTTCGTTGATTGTCAGGTTCTTCGCGCTTAAAAGATGGCAGTCGGCAGGCACTAGATCGCCGACGCTTAATCTAATCAGATCTCCCGGAACCAAATAACGCGATTCCAGGAGCTTCCACTCCCCGTCGCGCTTTACCCGCACGCTGACCGCCAGCTTTTCCTCTAGCTTAGCGATGGCGTTATCCGCTTTATTCTCCTCGTAAAACTGGACGCCAAAGTTGACGAATATTAGGAAGAGAATGAAGTAAAAGTCGAAAATCTTCCCGTCAAAATAGGAAAGGGTGGCTGCGGCGAAAAGCATCAGCGCTATCGGCGTCTTAACCCAAGTCCAAATTTTTTGTAAGAAGCCGCCCTTCTTTTCTTTAATCTCGTTTAATCCGTATTTTTTGGTCAGCTCTTCTGCTTGGGCAGAGGAGAGACCGGCGTCTATGCTGGCAACAGCCGAGTTTATCTTATTGGTCATGCTTTTATGTCTTAATTGGTAGAGGTATCTACCAAAAAGTTTAACACACTATTCCAAGTGTATTAACTCTTAGAGAGTGAATAGATAGCCGATGGCGGCGGCGAGCATTACAAACAAAGTGACGTAACCAAGAATGTTGACTACCGGAGTCGTCGTTTGCTCGCCGACAATCTTCTTATTATTAGCCATGCGGATGAGGAGATAGATGATCGGTGGGGTGATTATGGTGTAAAGAACGGCGGTGTAAATTAGGAGCTCTACCGGATTCAGGTTTAAGAGATTTAAAGCTAATCCGGAAAGCATGGCTAGAACGATGGTCGCATAGAACCACTTGGCCTCGCGCACGCGCTTGTTTATCCCTTCCGGCCAGTCGAAAATCTCCGCCGCCATATAGCCGATGCTACCAGCCATCGTCGGGATGGCAATCGCGCCGACGCCGATGATTCCCAGACTGAAGATAAGATAGGCTCCGGGGCCTAGGATGGGCCGCAGCACCAGCGAGGCCTGGTTGAAGTCGGTAATCTGCGTCAGATGGAAAAAGCGGGGTATCTGCGCTCCGCCGACCAACATGAACCAGGTGCCTATTTCGGAAAAAAGCATGCCGAAAAAGGTATCCTCTCTTAGATCGCGTATTCTCCTGGAAGTGATGCGGTACTTGTGCCCGGCTTCCTCTTCTTTTTCTTTGCGCTCCTCGACTTCCTCGCTCGACTGCCAGAAAAAAAGATAGGGGGAGATCGAGGTTCCTAAAATGGCGGCGATAAGCACCAAAGTGCTGGCGCTAAAAGACATAGAAGGGATAACGGTGGCTTTCAAAGTCGGCAGCCAGGAGACGTGCATGTAAAAAACCGCCAGAATATAGAAGAGAAGAGAAATAGTAAACCATTTCATAACGTCAGCAAATTTTTTGTAAGAAAGAAAGATCATTCCGGCGATTATCCCCGCCGAGACGATCGGCAACCAGGCAAAACGCGATATATGGAAAAGACTCCCTAGAGTTATGGATATCGCCAGCAGGTCCGCCCCGATGTTGGTGATAATTACTACAACCGAAATTAAAGCGATGCCGAAGACGATTGGCTTGGCGTAATTCTCCTTAATGAGGCGCATTAAGCCTTTTCCCGTCTTTAACCCAAGCCGCGCCGAGATCTCTTGGGCGGCATACATCATCGGCAGCATGAAGGGCGCCAACCAGAACGAGGTGGAGCCTAGCATTACTCCCGATTGAATGTAGGTTAAAACTCCCGACGGATCGTCGTCGGCCACTCCGGTTATCACCCCGGGTCCGATCTTTCCAAATAATCTCCTGATTTCTTTAAACATGTTTTATCGCTTGCGAGGCGCGGCCGGCACTTTGCAGATTGCTGGCTTAGAAATGATGGCGGCGGTCAGATAGACCGAAACCAAAACCAGCATTGTTCCCAAAACATCGAAGGTGTATCCGCCAAGAGGCAGCTTTTGGACCAAGCTGGATGCTCCGCCGATGCCCAGGAGCGAGGAAAGAAGAACCGAGCCGCAGGAACCGCATCCAATCCCCAAAAGGCTGACGAACATGCCGATCCCGTTCATTCCCGCCCCGCTCATCGCCGCCACGCGGTTTGAGAAATAGTAAGCCGACAGAGAAAGGCTGATGCCGATCAGGGTCGCGTTCAGGACCGCGAGTAGCCGGGCTAGCGGAGTGAATCCGGTGAAAAGATACGAGAAAGACGCGACGACCATTGCTGCCTTGCCTGCCAGCGAATAGTCGGGCGAGAAGATGACGCTGGAATAAAAAGAGAAGTTGGGAAGCCAGATATAAATCCAAAGTATGAAAATAGCGGCTGCCGCCGCAGCCGCCAAATAGGCGGGGTGGCGCAATACCGTGACGATTGTTTTAAGAGTCGATCGCAGATTGCGCCACATCGCTTTTCAGCCGGTATGTTTTATTTGCCGGCGGTTTGCAACTGATTGTCGATTGCCTGAGTGAAGACCGAAAGTGGCTGAGCGCCGACGATGAGCTGGGTCCCGATGACAAAGCTCGGCGTGCTGTCGATGCCCATCGATGCTCCCTCCTGCTTGTCGGCGTCGATCTCGGCCTGGTAGGTCGATTGGTTCTGGGTAATCAGATTTTTGATCTGACTAGCGTTCAAGCCGACGTCGCTAACGATGGATAGGAGATTGCTCTCGCTGGCCCATCCTCCGTTCTCCTGGCCCTGATGGTCGAACATATAGGTACGCCACTTGAAGTAAGCGCTGGGGTCAGTACTCCAGATGGCGCGGCCGATGAGTCCCGCGGTCTGCGAGTCGGGGCCCAAAAATTGCAGGTCCTTGAAGACAATCTTCACCTTGCCGGTGTTGACATAATTTTTGATTATCGTCGGCAGAGTCTGCGTTTCGAATTGGTCGCAGAACGGACACTGGAAGTCGGACCAGTAAGCGATGGTGACCGGAGCATTCGGAGATCCGATGAACGGTTCGCCGGCGGTCTTTACGCTGTTTATATTAACCTGCTGGGCGGGTTGTCCGGCCGCCTGCTGCTGCGGCTGCTGTCCGGCCGCTCCGGCCGTTCCCTGGTTTCCTCCGGCCAGCCTAGGACCAAAGATGACCGCCGCGGCGATTACCAAAGCCGCGACGACGATCGAGACCGGCATCCAAACGCCACTAGGATTTTGCGAGCGGCTCCGCCTCTCGTGCCTCTCCTCGTGCTCGTGATGCTCGTGCCCATCGTGATTGTGGTGTTCTTGAGTAGACATGTGATTGTTGTTTTAGCTCGACAATGAGTATTTTAATATCCCGCATTAAAAAAAGAAAGAGAAGGAAATTGGATGAGAAAGCCAAGAACCGGCAACATTCCGCTCATTAAGCCCGTAAGCGTTCGTTGTTTTTCGCGGTATTTTTTGCTATCATTTTGATGACCCTAGAAGGGTGTTTATTTTGATTTTATGGCCAAAAAAGAGGAGAAAAAAACTAGTGAAATTGCGGGAAAACCGACCTATACCGCCAAGGATATCTATGTTCTTGAAGGCTTGGAGCCGGTCCGTAAGCGTCCTGGGATGTACATCGGCTCGACCGGAGTCGACGGCCTACACCACCTCATTTGGGAGGTAGTCGACAACAGCATCGACGAGGCGATGGGGGGCTACGCTAAGCATATCGTCGTCCGCATGCTTCCCGATAATATCGTAAGTGTCGAAGACGACGGCCGCGGCATTCCTGTTGAGATTCATCCGCAGACCAAGAAGTCGGCGCTGGAAACGGTGTTGACCACGCTGCACGCCGGCGGAAAGTTCGGCGGCGAATCATATAAAGTTTCCGGCGGTCTGCACGGCGTCGGCGTTTCCGTGGTCAATGCGCTTTCCACTTGGCTGAAGGTCGAGGTGAAAAGGGATGGGACTATCTATTCGCAAGAGTACAAACGCGGAGTGCCGACGACCAAGGTGACGAAAGGCGGCAAGAGCGACCACACCGGGACCACCACCACCTTCGCGCCCGATCCGGAAATTTTTCCCAAGATCGAATTCGACGCCAAGAGAATCTTAGAAAGGCTGCGCGAGCAGTCCTACCTGACCAAAGGCATCCGCATTACTTTTATCGACGAGCGGCAGTCCGCTTCGCCTTCTTATTACTCCTTCCGTTTCGACGGCGGGGTTAAAGCCTTTCTCGATTATTTGAATGAAAACGGCGACAAAGTTATACAAGACGAATCCTTTTACTCCGTTAAAGAGCAGGGCGGCATGCAGGTGGAGTGCGCGCTTAATTACAACGATGGTATTGAGACCAAGGAGCTGAGTTTTGCCAACAATATCTATACGCCTGAGGGCGGAATGCACTTGACTGGTTTGCGCTCGGCTTTAACACGCACCCTAAACGATTACGCCCGCGCGAACAACTACCTTAAGGAAAAGGATGAAAATCTGACCGGGGATGACGTCCGCGAAGGGCTGACCGTGGTCCTTTCCGTAAAGATCCGCGAACCGCAGTTCGAGGGGCAGACCAAGGCTAAGTTGGGTAATACCGAAGCCAGAACGGCGGTAGAGTCGGCAATCGGGGAAGAGTTTTCCAAGTTTTTAGAGACTCACCCTTCCGACGGGCGGCGCATCATAGAGAAGTGCTTAATCGCCCAGAAAGCGCGTCGCGCGGCCAAAGCCGCCAAGGAAACAATCCTGCGCAAAGGGGCGCTAGAGGGATTAACCTTGCCCGGCAAGCTGGCTGACTGCCAGTCCCGCAAGGCCGAAGACTCGGAGTTGTTTATCGTCGAGGGCGATTCAGCCGGCGGTTCGGCTAAGCAGGCGCGCGACCGCAAAACCCAAGCTATCCTGCCGCTGCGCGGAAAGATCCTGAACGTGGAGAAGTCGCACATCGACAAGATGCTATTGAACAAAGAGATCCGCTCGCTGGTCATCGCTTTAGGCACCGCCATTGCCGACGACTTCGACATAGAAAAGATCCGCTATCACAAAGTGATCCTTATGACCGATGCCGATGTCGACGGCGCACACATCCGCACTCTGCTCTTAACTCTCTTCTATCGCTACTTTCCCCAGGTTATCGAAAGCGGCTACCTTTACATCGCCCAGCCGCCGCTCTACCGTATTCAGGTCGGCAAAGAGGTTAGATACGCTTACACCGAGGCGGAGAAAGATGAGTCGACCAAGGGAGCGAAGACTCAACCCAACATCCAGCGCTACAAAGGTCTGGGAGAGATGAACCCCGACCAGTTGTGGGATACGACCATGGACCCGGCCGCCCGTTTACTGCAGGTTGTGACTATCGACGACGCCAAAGAGGCGGACCGCCTTTTCGATATCCTAATGGGCGGCGAGGTTGAATCCCGACGCCACTTCATTCAGCTCCACGCCGTTTCCGTGAAAAACCTCGATATCTAGCGGCTTTATTCAGGATCGCCGATCGTTTTAGGCCGGCGGCCGGCTTGAAAGATTCGGCTAAAGGTGGTATTGTTTGCCCAGTAAATGCTTACCAGCTTAAGGAATTACTTATTGGAGGCCAGAGAGGAGTTTGGCCGCGTCAAATGGCTGACCCGGGCGGAGACTATCCGCTTGGTTTTGGTTGTTATCATTATATCGGCGGCAGTCGCCATCTATCTCAGCCTTTTAGACACGCTTTTCCTGACGATTATCAAAAAAATAATTTAATCGCATGACTGAATCTACTTTGAAACCGGAAAAAACCGGAACGAGGAGTTGGTATGCTGTGCACACCTATTCTGGCTACGAAGACGCCGTCGCCCGGTATTTGAAGCAGCGTGTTGAGTCTCTTTCGATGGGCGACAAGATCTTCAACATTGTGGTCCCGATCGAGAAGAAGATAAAGATTAAAGGAGGCAAGCGCTACGTCGTCGAGGAGAAGATTTACCCGAGCTATGTCCTGGTGGAGATGATGATGGAACCTGATTCGTGGTACGTCGTCCGCAACACGCCGCGGGTTACCGGTTTCGTCGGACCAGATCCGGCCAATCCCACCCCCCTTTCCTACGAAGAGGTGGAATCGATCAAAGCCCGTATGGGCGAGGCCGAGCCGAAGATGAAAATTGATTTGCGCCCGGGAGATGTGGTAAAAATCACCGACGGCCCGTTCAAGGATTACGACGGCAAGATCTCGGAGGTTGACGAGGAGAAGGGCCGCATCAAGGTGATGGTCCCGGTCTTCGGTCGCGACACCGCCGTGGAGCTGGATTCGCTCCAGGTTAAAAAGATTTAAAATAATATGGCTAACAAACCGATAAAAACGATAATCAAACTACAGCTCGAGGCCGGAAAAGCCAATCCAGCGCCTCCGGTCGGAACCGCGCTCGGTCCCCAGGGTATAAATATCCAGGACTTCTGCAAGCAGTTCAACGACGCGACCAAGGATATGGGAACGGACATCGTACCCGCCGAGATCACGATTTATGAGGACCGCAGCTTCGATTTTAAACTGAAGACTCCTCCAGCTTCCGACCTGCTGCGCAAAGCGGCTGGCGTCGCCAAGGGGTCGGCGGTGCCCAACAAAAACAAGATAGGCCGGATTACTCCGGAAGACATCCGGAAAATCGCCGAGCGCAAGATGGTTGACCTGAACGCCGAGGATATCGAGGCGGCGGAAAAGATCGTCGCTGGAACCGCCCGCTCGATGGGCATCGAGATTACCAAATAAGCCTTGATAAGGAGGATAAAAAAGAGCGCTCAGGCGCTCTTTTTTTGTGTATGACCGTTACGGATAGTGCTAGCTGGCGCAGCTGGCTTTAATTCGCTAAAATACAAGGCGTATCAATGCTTAAGCCAACTATCGGACTGGAAATACACGCGGAGCTGCGCACGAAGACAAAAATGTTTTGCGGCTGTCCGAACGATCCCGAGGAGCGTCACCCGAACGTCAATACCTGCCCGGTCTGTCTGGCTCACCCTGGAGTCTTGCCGACCGCTAACGCCGAGGCGATCAAGGCGGTTTTGAAGCTGGGTTTGGCCGTCGGCGGAGAGCTGCCGACCCGCGCCAAATTCGACCGCAAGAGCTACTTCTACCCCGACCTACCTAAGGGTTATCAAATCAGTCAGTACGACGAGCCTTTGGTATTGGGCGGCGAGTTGGCTGGTATAAAAATCAGGCGCGTCCACCTGGAGGAGGATACGGCTAGGCTTTCTCACGCCGCGGACGGATCGGGCTCGCTCATCGATTTTAATCGTGCCGGCGTTCCTTTGATGGAACTTGTCACCGAGCCGGTAATCCACTCGGCCGAGGCTGCGCTTAATTTCGCCAGAGAATTACAGCTTCTGCTGCGCTATCTGGGGATCTCCAACGCCGAGATGGAGAACGGAGAGATGCGCATCGAGGCGAACATCTCCATGGCTGAAGAGGGCGCCAGCTCTTTCGGAACCAAAGTCGAAGTAAAAAATATCAATTCGTTCAAGGCGGTGGAGGGAGCGGTCGCTTACGAACTAGAGAGGCAGGCTAAGGCGATCTCCGCGGGAGAAAGAATCGTCCAGGAAACGAGAGGGTGGGATACTGTTGGCAACCGGACCGTCAGTCAGCGCGTCAAAGAAGAAGCGCACGACTACCGCTATATGCCAGAGCCCGATATTCCGCCTCTGGACTTTGGCGCACCTAACGCGATCGACCTAACTATACTTAAAACCCTTATACCCGAACTGCCATGGGACAAAAGAAAAAGGTTTATCAACGAGTACAAGTTGGAGCCGGAACAGTCGGAGTTTCTCGCCGCCGATCCTGCTACCGCCGATTTCTTCGAGGAAGCCGTCTCGGAGTTCGCCGCCGATGGCGCTTCCGGAACGAAAACGCTCTTCAACTATCTTTCCTCTGATCTGCAAGGCCTTTTAAACGACGCCAACCTCCGCATCGGTGATAAAGATTTTAAAATAACGCCGGAAAAATTTGCCGATCTGGTAAGTCTGGTTGTGAAGCAGGAGATAACCAGCCGTTTGGCGAAAAACGTTTTATCAGAGATGTTTAAGACGGGCTTGGATGCGCACCAGATTATTTCTCAGATGGGGTTGGAGGAGTTCGGCGGGGGTGATCGTCTGCAGGAAATAGTCCGCGCGGCGGTGGCGAATAATTCGAAAGCCGTCGATGATTTCAAAAAAGGCAAAGAGAACGCCTTGCAGTTCCTGACTGGCCGGGTGATGGCCGCGACCAAAGGCAGCGCCAAACCGGAGGAGGTGCGAGCTGCGCTGTTAAAAGAATTGAAATAAACTACCGCGCTGCAAACGGCCAGGTATTATAAATGAAAATAAAAACCCCCACTCTAAAAAGAATGGGGGCACTAGCTTGCACTAGCTCAGAAACTCGTCGGTCACTTTGTTGATCTTTCCGTCTAGCCACCAAAAGGCGGCTTCAATCTTTCTCCCAACCACCCTCCTTACCCGTTTTGGGAAGGATAGGATGGCCAGTGGCGTCCCGTAGAAAATCCAAAATGGCCAGAATGATTCCCATGGAAGTGGTCCGCCAACCATCGCGTACCCTAGCGAGCAGACAAACCAGATCAGGAAAAGCGTTCCCGATGTCAGACCGACAAACATCAGGAAGAAGTAAATCAACCTCAGTGTTTTCGTCAAGGTACGGACACCCACTTTCCTTTAAAGTCAGGTATTTACATTACACCACAACATTTATATTTCGTCAATAGTAGTCTTTTGGAGAAATTCTATAGCGGCTTTTTTCGCCTCAGTAAGGCTAGAAACCCATACGATTCCTTTTTCTTTATTAAACCAGGTCATCTGGCGTTTGGCGTAGCGGGTTATCTCTTTTATGGATCTTATTTCCATCTCCTCTTTGCTTATTTCGCCTTGGAGATATTCGGCGACGAAACGGTATTCCAAACCAAACTCTTTTAATCTTTCCCAGCTAATTTTTTTACGATAATGAAGTTCCCCAACCTCTTCGATTAATCCCTGTCGAATCCATTGGTGCCAACGACTGCTTATTTTTGTATTTAGTTTTTCGCGCTCCGTCTTTATTCCAATAATTAAAGTTGGATATAGCAAGCTTCTTTCTATTTTTGGAACCGGGCGGCCGAGTGTTTCGGTAACCTCGATTGCGCGTTCCAGTCGACGACGATTTTTTGTATCTATATCCCGTAGGCGTTCCGGATCAGATTTTTTAAGACGTGCGGCCAGCTGTTCCAGATTTAGATTGACAAGTTCTTTCCTTAAATCCGACTGCGGAGGAACTTCTGGCAAGAAAGGGGAGTAAATCAACGAGTCTACGTAGAATCCTGTGCCTCCGCAGATGATCGGAATCTTGTTGTGCTGAAAGATGGTGTTTACGGCTTTTAAGCCTAGCCTGCGATAGTTATGAGCGGTAAATATTTTTTTTGGAGAAGCGACATCCAAAAGCCAGTGCGGCACACCTTTTTTTTCCTCTTCAGTTACTTTGCCGCTGCCGATGTCTAATCCGCGGTAAACCTGCCGCGAATCGGCGGAAATGATCTCGGCTCCGAGGGCGTTGAATCGTTCGCCGTTTTTTTCTATCCACAAAGCCAAATCGACCGCCATTTCTGACTTTCCGGAGGCGGTTGGGCCGACGACGGCGATTATCTTAGGAACGTTTGGCGATTTCTTTTTGGAGCCTGGAGACGAGTTCATCTAAAGCGATCTCTCCTTCTTGTCCGCGGCGATAACTACGGAGGCTGACAATTTTGGCAGAGGCCTCTTTTTCACCAACGATTAAGACGTAAGGAGTCTTGGCCGTTTCGGCCGCGCGGATTCTCTTGCCGAGAGTTTCGGTTGCCGGAGAAACCTCGGCGCGAATCCCGTATTTCTTCAAAGTCTCGTTCACCGAGTAAGCGTACTTATTCTGCTTTTCGGTGACGGGAATAACCGTAGCCTGGACGGGGGAGAGCCAGAGCGGGAAGGCGCCGGCAAAGTGTTCGATTAAGACTCCTAGGAATCTCTCTCGCGATCCGACCAGCGCGCTGTGAATCATGACTGGAGTGTATTTCTTGCCGTCGGCTCCGACATATTCCAAAGAAAACCTCTTCGGCATATTGAAGTCCAGCTGTATGGTGGAGAGCTGCCACTCCCTACCTAAGGAATCTCTTGCCATGAGGTCGAATTTTGGGCCATAGAAAGCGGCTTCGCCTGGAGCAGAGTAGAATTTAATCTTTTTCTTTTCCAAAAGCTCCTTCATTATTTTCTGGGATTTCTTCCAAATCGCGTCGTCGCCCAGATATTTATTTTTATTCTTCTCATCGCGGAGAGAAAGGCGAACGGTGTAATCCATTTTGTAGGTTTTCATCACTTGGTTGATGCCAGAGAGTAGTTTGCTTAACTCGCCTTCAATCTGGTCCTCACGGCAGAAGCAGTGTCCGTCATCCTGAGAAAAGGCGCGGAGACGGGTTAGGCCATTCAGTTCGCCCGGCTTTTCATCGCGGTATAAGTTAGCAAAATCGGCTATTCTAACGGGCAGATCTTTGTAACTCCGGGTTTCCGAAGCGTAGATCTGGGTGTGCTGAGGGCAATTCATCGGCTTCAGGAAGTACTCCTCCTCGGTGTAGTTGGAGCGCACGTGGAACATATCTTCCTTGTACTTGTCATAGTGCCCCGAAGTTTTGAAGAGTTCGGCTTTGTTGATCTGCGGAGTATGCACTTCCTCGTAGCCGAGCTCGTTTCTAATCTCGTTGGAATATTCTTTTATTTTCTGGAGCATCAAGGCGCCTTTCGGCTTATAGAGCGGGAGCCCCGGGCCGACCAGATCGGAAAATACGAACAAACCCAACTCCTTTCCGAGTTTGCGGTGGTCTCTTTTCTCTGCCTCTTCGAGCATCTTGAGATACGCCTGGAGCTCTTTGGGAGTGGTAAAGGCCAGTCCGTAGATGCGAGTGAGCATCGGATTATTTTCGTCGCCACGCCAATATGCGCCGGCTGTGCTTTTCAAAGCGAATGATTCCGGATCGATTTCTTTGGTGTTTTTCACGTGACCGCCGCGGCAGAGATCTAAAAATATCTCTCCAGTGCGGTAAATGGTCAACGGTTTCTTTTCTTTTGTAAAATCGTTGATCAGCTCCAGTTTAAAAGGTTGATCTTTAAATATTTTCTTTGCCTGAGCGGGCGTAACTTTTTCTCCTTTGAAAGGAAGGTTGGCTTTGATAAGCGAACGCATCTCTTTTTCCAACTCCCTTAATTCGTTTTCCGCCAGCGGCCGGGGAAGTAGAAAGTCGTAGTAAAAACCGGCCTCGATGGTCGGACCGATTCCAAGCTTGGCCTTTGGAAATTTTTTCAGGACGCTCGCGGCCAACAGATGCGCCAGAGAATGGCGGATATTGTCTAAATGCTGATCTTGCTTATCTCGTTGCATAGCAGTTTGGCGTCCCCGTTCTTTCTGGAAACCCGGCCGACAACGTCGACGACGTTGTTTTCTTGTATGATGCCTTGGTTCTTTTCGAGAACGCTGTTAAAAACCAATATTTCTATAGTATTGCTCAAGTCGTCTATTTTGGCAAAAACCATTGGCTCGCCCTTCTTGGTCATGACCCGCTGGACTTTGGTGATTACGCCGGCTATTCTGACCATCTTGGTGTCCTCCAGCTCGAGTACTGTCGAGATCGGCGTATATCGTTTGCCTTTGGAGGCGGCGCCGCGCAGGTACTCGACCAAAGGATGTTCAGTGAAATATACGCCCAGCAACTCTCTCTCCCAAGCCAGCCGCTCGGTTTTCGAGGCCGGCTGCATCGGCTCCTGCAGCTTGAAAGTCGGGGCGACGGCGCCGCCGAACAGCGTATCCTGCATTCCTTGCTGAACCTTCTTTGCTCCGCTCGCCGCCCTCAGAACCGCGTCCATGTTGAAAAGTATCTTCTGTCGCTCCACGCCCAGCGAATCCAAGGCGCCGGTTTTCGCCAACGCTTCCAAAGATTTCTTGTTAAGGTCGCGGTGACTGACGCGCATCATAAAATCGCTGAAACTCTGATAAGGACCGCCCATCATTCTTTCGTTAACGATGATCTCGGTGATGTTGGCGCCGAGGTTTTTGATGGTCGCCAAACCGTAGCGTATTCCCTGGTCTTCCGGGAAGAATTGCCCCAAACTCCTGTTGACGTCCGGCGGAAGGACTTTGATTCCCATCCGCTCTGCCTCGGCGGCCAGGAAGGTGATGCGCTCGATGTCGCCATTTGAGTGGTTCAAAAGCGCGGTCATGAACTCTGTGGGGTAGTGCGTCTTCAGATAAGCGGTTTGATAGCTTATCAATCCGTAGCAAGCCGCGTGACTGCGGTTGAAGCCATAGCGGGCGAAAGGTGGAAACAACTCCCAAATTTTTTCCGCGGTTCTCTCGTCTATGCCGTTGGCAATCATTCCGTCAACGAGCTTCTTTTGCTGTTCGTCGAGGAGCGACTTTATTTTTTTTCCGATAGCTTTACGCAAGGTATCCGACTGCGCCAGAGAAAATCCCGCGAGGTCTCTCGCGATTCTCATCATTTGCTCCTGATAAACGCCGACTCCGTAAGTCGATTTGAGTATCGGTTCCAACTTAGGATGGATGTATGAGATTTTTTCTTTTCCATGCTTGCGGTTGATGAAAGATGGGATAAGTTCGATAGGTCCGGGTCGGTATAGAGCGCCTAAAGCTATTAAATCCTCCAAAACTGTCGGCTTAAGTTCCTTGATGTAACGCCTCATTCCGGCGGATTCGAACTGGAATATGCCGGTGGTTTCTCCGGTTTGCAGGAACTTGTAAGTGGCCGCGTCGTCAAGAGGAATTTCATAAATGTCTACGTCCTCGTCGTGTATGTTTTTTATGAGCCTCAGCGTCTCTTCGATGACGGTCAGGTTTCGCAGACCTAATAAGTCCACTTTAAGCAATCCAAGATCCTCGACTCCGTGCATTTCTATTTGAGTGATGACGGAATTAGGGTCTTGCGGCGAGCGTTGTAGTGGTAAGTAGTTTACGAGCGGTTTGGCAGAAATAAGCGTTCCGCAAGCGTGGACCGAGGCGTGCCTCACCGTTCCCTCCAACTTCAAGGCGGCGGATAGCACTCTTCTGGCGTCCGGATCCTTCTCGTATCTCTCTTTCAATTCTGGTATCTCTTCTAGGTACTTGCCTAACTTGGTGTTGGATTTATCGGTGTTTGGCTCGAAAGGAATCATTTTAGCCAGTTCGTCGCAGAAAGAGTAGGAGAGCCCTAAAGCGCGGCCGGCGTCCCTCACCGAAGCCCGTGCAGCCATGGTTCCAAAAGTGATGATTTGAGCCACTCTTTCGTTCCCATACTTATCCTTGAGGTACGCCAGCACTTCGTCGCGGCGGTAATCCGCGAAGTCGATGTCGATATCAGGCATGGAGATTCTTTCCGGGTTAAGAAATCTCTCAAAAAGCAGATCATATTGCATCGGGTTGATTCCTGTTATCCCCAAGATATACGAAACAAAACTGCCCGCGGCTGAGCCTCTTCCTGGGCCTACCACGATTCCGTGGTCTTTCGCCCAGTTCACGTAGTCCTGGACTATGAGAAAGTAATCGGAAAACCCTGTTTTCTCTATCACGCTAACCTCGTATTCCAGCCTTTGCCTTTCTTCTTCGGTTGGATTGGGGAATTTTTGTTCAAACCTTTCTCGGATCAACTGCTTCAAATATTCCATCGAAGGTATGTCGTTCGGAGTGTCGAACTCGGGCAGGATGGTCGTCCCGAGCTGGAACTCGAATTGGCATTTCTCGGCTACCTTCAGAGTGTTCTCCAGCGCTTCGGGAAAATCGGAAAGGTTGGCGGCCATCTCCTCGGCGTCGACGAAGGATGCGTCGAAATCCTGGAAAGAGAGCCGGTCCTCGTCCTCGAGGCGGTTATTGGTTTGGATAGCTAAAAGTATCTCGTGGATCGGCTGGTCTTCCTTTAATACATAGTGCGAGTCCTGGGTGGCGACCAGAGGAATGCCGTACTTTTCCGAAAGTTCCTTCATCGCCCGGTGCAGGTCGGGGGAGTGTGGCTGAATTTCTAAATAATAATCGTCGCCGAAAAGGTTGTGGTAAAACTCGACCACCTCTTCGGCCTCCTTGCGGTTGCCGGCCCGTAAATTTCTGGCCAGCTCTCCGGAAAAGCAGCCCGACAAGCAGACAACCCCCTCGTGGTGCTTTTCCAAAAGTTCGCGGTCGATTCTTGGTTTGTAGTAGAAGCCCTCGAGGTGCGATCGGGTCACTAATTCGCACAGATTATGGTATCCCTCCTCGTTTTTAGCCAAAAGTGTAAGGTGGTAGCGGGTCATGTCCTCGCGCCCGCCGCGGGAGAGGCGTGATCCCTTGGCGACATAAACCTCGACGCCGATGATTGGCTTGATGCCGGCCTTCTTGGCCTTCTCGAAAAACTCCACCGACCCGTACATATTGCCGTGGTCGGTCAGCGCCAGCGCCTCCATTCCCAGCTCCTTCGCCCTGTTTACCAGTCCGTCGATCTTCGATAAACCGTCTAATAGGGAGTAGTGCGAGTGGGTGTGGAGATGGATAAATTTCGGCATGGCTTTTACGGCCTCATTATAAACTGAAGTTTTATTCTTCTCCAAACTCGCTATTGATTTTTAAAACCCAGGTGTATAATCAAAGTGCAATAGGGCGTTTAGCTTTATTTCGATGAACCAGCTAAGCAAATACCGGAGCGCCCTTGCTTATTTAATCTTACTTTTAATAAGCCTGGCCACGCTCCTCTCCGCAACGAACATCGTCCGCGGGTTCACGCATCCCACCGAACAGCCGCCTTCAGGTCAGCCGGGACCTATTCCCGTCTCTGTCGGTGGTACCTCAGCTACCACCACCGCGCAGGCCAGAATTAACTTGGGCGCGGCGGCTTCTGGCGCCAACACAGACATCGTTTCCTTATCGCCGACCGGCAACCTAATTCTTTCTCCCAGCGGTTACGTCGGCATCAAAAACCCATTCCCGACCTATAATTTGGACGTTGGTAGCGGCGGGGCCTACACCGCCCGTATCGGTTCGGCCTCTAGCGACACCTTGGTTGTCGGCGGAGGCGCGGGAAAACTGACTGTTGGAACGCTTGACCCGGTCTTCAACATCTCCGGAACGCAATTCGCCACTTATGCGCCGGGAATGATCGGCGTCAAAGAGGAATTGAACGGAGTTGCTGATCTTTCCTGTAAAGACTATCAATGTTCTTACACTATAGACTTTTCCTCTGCGTCTTACGGCAGCCGGGAGTGGCTTTTTAGAAAAATTACCGACTTCGGAGCGGAGTGGAATGGTCTAATTGTTTCGCTCACGCCTGGATTCCAAGGTCAGGTCTGGTATAAAAAAGATTACGTTACCGGAAGGCTCGTTATTTTTGGCTCGCAAGGCGGAGAAGTTTCTTACCAGCTATTAGCTCCTCGCTTCGACTGGCAGTTGTGGTCGGATGAGCCCAGCGGGTTACAACCAAACGAGGGACTAAGAGTAATTGAATAAGCTTCTTTCATTAATAGCGAATGCTTTTCGCGCGCGCCGTTTTTTGGTGGCTTTCATTGCGTGGTCGCTTCTGCCGTTGCCAATAGGTCAGGCCAGCAGCTTCTACTCCTGGTCGTCATTCCCTTTTTTGCAGGAGTTTAATAGCACCGAGGAGTTTGTCTCAAACGTCTGGCACGGGATTTTTTCCCCTTCAGAACCGAGCACTTTCATTTCAACGTCAGAGTTTTTGATTAGCCCTGTTCCGCTTTCTACTCCTGCTTTGCCTCGCGGCAGCGATTCTTTTTCGGTAATCCAAGGAGGCAAAGTCTGGCCGAAAATAATTAGAGCGGACATTAATCCAGTCGATGCACATATTAACGACGTCCAACACTTATCGGTGACGCTCGAGTCTCCGGTTGAAATCAAATCGGTGCAGGCGATAATCTACACCGATCATAGACAGGTCGAGGTTGATTTGGCCGAGTCCTCCGCACCGGAGTCTGTTAATCAACCGAGTCGATACGCCTTGAATAACAGGAATGGATTAAGGCTAAAAAGCGGAGAAGATTTAGGTGTTAAAAGCGCGGCGGCTGAGGAGTTGTTAAAAACCTTTTATTTTTCCGGATCCTGGAAGGTTGAAGATACGCATAATGCTTCGTACCAAACTAAGCTTGTCGCCACCGATGTTCTGGGCCGTAGCAGCTCGGTCGCCCTAGCCTGGTCCGACGCCTGCGGCATTCCCAACGACGGAAGCTATACTTTGTCTTCCAACTGCACCATCTCCTCGGTGGACGGCGTGGATAACGGAGATCTAGTTATAGCAACCGGAACGACACTAACCCTAAACTCGACTTTCGCTTACAATCCGGGGAAAACGGTTACGCTCAACGGAGCGGTGGCGATCGGCAGTGGAGGACAATTTAAAAAAACCTACTTATGGATGATTGATGGAGATGCCGACGGATATGCGTCTAATTCCATCCAATATGCGCAGGATTCCGCGCCGGCCGGCGGTCGGAGGAGATACATGCTCGTAACCTCGCAATATGATTGCAATGACGTCAACGCCTCCATTTAT
The DNA here is from genome assembly GCA_027448785.1 of Candidatus Colwelliibacteriota bacterium. GTDB lineage: Bacteria > Patescibacteriota > Minisyncoccia > UBA6257 > Colwellbacteraceae > JACWAO01. The sequence continues at coordinate 56,368 of DAIDMW010000001.1, forward strand.
CCGGGCGTAATAACATCTTCCGGATCCTGCGGCTCCTGTACTTACTCGGCGACCTGTGCCAATGTTGGTAGCGGTTCCTACTCATACACTTATTGCTCTAGCAACGGAAGTTATACTAGCGCCTCAGGGTCGTGTACCTGCACTCGTGATACTACCGGAGCCGTCTGCAGTAGTTGGTCGTCCTGTTCCGGTTCTTATCCGAGCTGCACCGGCACACAAACCGCTTCTGTTTGCTCAGCGGGAACGTGTAGTGGCACCATATCGCAAAGCTGCAACCTGGCCAATGGCACGTTTTGCAGCGGATGGTCTGCGTGCTCAGGCACGATTCCCTCGGGGTCGTGTAGCGCTTCCGGAACACAAGCAGCTTCAACTTGCAGTAACGGATCTTGTAGTGGCTCGACTTCTCAAAGCTGTGTCCTAACTGCTACTAATGGCACGCTGTGCGGCAGTTATGGGTCTTGTTCCGGTTCTGTGGCCTACCCGAATTGTTCTGCGTCCGGAATACAAACCGCACCGACTTGCAACAGCGGATCCTGCAGCGGCTCGACCTCTAGAAGTTGCGTTGTTTATGCCTCGTTCGGCACGAGCTGTGGGTCGACCTCTTACGGAACTTGCGGCTCCTGCACATATTCTTCTACTTGCACCAATATTGGAAGCGGAACACAAAGCTACACAAGTTATGCATGCAACGGCTCCGGATCATGTATCTCCGGCTCCGGCACGCAAAGCTGCTCTTGCACCAGAAACACCAGTGGCACAGCTTGCGGAAGTTATAGCGTCAGTGCTTGTAGCGGAAGCAGTTATTGTTCGACCGCCAATTACGTTTGTAGCAGCGGCTCGTGTTCGTTTAGTTCATATTCCGGGTGCACCGCCTGCACTTGCGGCTGCTCTTGCGGCACAAGTAGCTGCGGCTGCAGTACTGTTTATAATTGTAGTCGTTGCAGCGACACTTATGCTTGCCAATACGCTAGTTTTAACAGCTGTTCCAGCGCCTGCACTAGTCCGTTTAACGTCAGCTACTCCTTTAGCAGCGGGTGTGCCTCTCTTTGTGGTAGCGGTTATTGCAGCAGCGCTTGCAATAGCTGTGGACCATGTCCGTAGAGTTATCCACTATTTACACAGCTACGCGCATTTTATATCCTTAAATCATAAGGTTGTTTTTCTTATCGCTTAAGAAATGAAAAACAAGTCGATAGGCTATTTGTTAACCTCGCTTTTGACGGCGGTTTTCGCCGCTCTTCTTTTTAATACGGCTTACGGGTTTAATTCCCCAGCATCCACTCCGCCGAACGGTAATCCTGGGCCGATTCCCGTTGCCGATGGTGGAACTAACGCTACAACTACCGCCCAGGCTTTAGCCGATCTTGGCGCGGCGGCTTCCGGAGCCAATACCGACATTACTTCGCTGTCTCCGTCTAACGGCAGCGCACTGCAAATCGGCAGCGCCGGCTTGGTGGTTGGCGGCGGAACGGGAAAGATAACCGTTGGAACGATCGATCCAATATTTCGCATCGATGGAAAACAGTATGCAACATATGCTCCCGACATGACCGGGGTTAAAGAAGAGACCACCGGAGTTTTAAACCTAAGCTGCAAAAACGGGGTTTGTTCGAATGCGATTGATTTTTCTAACCTGCCTAATGGCAGTAATTTATGGATTTTCAGGCGCGCCAGCAATTTTGGAACCAACTGGGAAGGTTTGACAGTCAATCTAACGCCGGGATTCGACGGCCGCGTCTGGTATGAAAAGAATTATATGCAAGATAAGTTGGTCGTCCTCGGTTCATCCTCGGGGGAAGTCTCTTACAGCTTATCTGCTCCGCGTTTCGATGCTTCGCTTTGGCCAAACCAACCGAAAGGGTTAACGCCGGGAGAGGGATTATTTATACCAAACTGAGTTTAGTAAACCTCTATGCATAAAGATATCTTTAGTTTTCGACGATACTTTACCGCCTTGGCTTTAAGTTTTTCTTTATTAGGTTTACCTTTTAACTTTACCTCTCAGCCAGCATTACAAGCAGCCGAGAGCGGAAATGTTTTTAGTGGCGTAGAATCTTTTTTTAATAATGTTTGGCAAGGCTTGTTTCCAAAGCCGGCGGTCCAGGAAACAACAGCCGTCGTCCAACCGGCTCCGCCTCCGCCGATGCCGACAGGGAAGAATAGTCCGCTCTTGCCGCTTTCCCCGGCCAAGCCCACCCTGCCGCAGGGAGACCAAACCTACCGAATCGTACAAGGAGTGAATGTTTGGCCAAAAATACTAACAGCTCAGATCAATCCCGTTGATGTCGAGGTCGGTAACACCCAGACTTTCAACTTAACTATCGAGACGCCGGTTGCCATCTCCGCGGTTGAGGCGATCATCCAGACCGACCACGGATCGGAACATTTGATGCTTAAGAAGACCAGCGCGGCCGCCACAGCGACAGTTTCATCACCTGATTTATATCTAAACCAGAAAAATCAAATCGTTCTCGGCCAGCCCAGCGGAGGATTGTTACCGGTGGCTGAAGCAAGCCAGCAGTTGTACACCGAAGACTTCGCCGGCTCGTGGCAAGTCAAGGACACGCACAATAGCACCTATCACACGACATTTCTCGCCACCGACGTTCTGGGTCGCAGCAGCTCGGTTACTCTAGCCTGGTCAGATGCTTGCGGGATTCCCAATGGCGGAAGTTACAATCTTTCTTCCAACTGCACCATTTCATCGGTGGACGGCGTGGATAACGGCAGCTTTACCGTCGCTTCCGGATATACGCTAACTCTCGATTCAACTTTTGCTTTCAATCCCGGACAGAATATCACGGTCAACGGGAGTATAGCTTTCGGGAGTGGAGGGCAGATTGAGAAGACTTATCTTTGGATGATCGACTCCGATGCAGACGGCTATGCCGCTAACTCGACGGAATATGCTCAAGCGACAGCGCCGGCCGGAGGCCGAAGAAGGTATTTGCTGGTGACCGGCGAGTATGATTGCAACGATTCCAATGCTTCTATTTATCCAGGCGTAGTAACGTCGGTTGGCGCTTGCGGGTCTTGTAGCTACTCCTCGAGTTGCACGAATTCCGGCAGCGGAACCGACTCTTACACAGAGTGTACCGCAAGCGGAGCATATCAGACTTACAGCGGATCTTGCTCTTGTTCGAGAAACACCAATGGGGTGTCGTGCGGATCTAGTTGCGGTGTTTGGGGTTCGTGTGTTGCCAGTGGTTCTAGTGGAAGCGCGTATTGTAATGGTGTGGAAAGTCAAACTTGCACCAGTTACGCCTGCTCTAGTGGCAGTTGTGTTGCCAGCAGTAACTACACCAACACCCAGTCGTGCGGAGCGGTTAACAACGGTTCGTCTTGCGAACCATCAACCACGGCCTGTTCCGGATCTAGTGCCGTCTATACATACGTTCACGTTTGTAGTAGCGGATCGTGCGTGCAAAACACGGTTGGACCAACAACTTGCACTTGTGGATGCAGCAACGGAAGTTGTACGCCGGTTTATCCTTGTGGTCGTTGTAGTAATAATGTTGCTTGTTCATATGCAACATTTGACTCTTGCAATTCATCTTGCAGTAGCCCGTTCAATATAAGCTACTCGCAAAACAACGGTTGCACCGGGTTATGCGGCGGAAAGGGTTGCTGTTCTGGCGCCTGCTGCCCATAATATTAGCGTGCGAAAAATAATCGGCATCGACGAGGTTGGAAGAGGAGCGTTGGCCGGACCGGTGGTGGTTGCGGCCGTGATGATTCCCGAAAAGTATTTTCCACGCCCACCGAAAAGTTTAAAGCTGCCGCCGCTTCGCGATTCGAAAAAATTAACCAAGCGCGGCCGGGAAGCGTGGTCGGAGTATTTAAAAACCGATCCGCGGATCGAATGGCGTTTGGCGCGCGTTTATCCGGAAAAAATCGACAAACTAAACATCTCTCGCGCCGCCAATCTGGCTGCCACCAACGCCTTAAAACGTCTCCTGCAAAATATCAACTATCGGAACGATCGTTCCGATAGTTGTCTGGTAAAAGTGTTTTTAGACGGAGGATTGTATGTTTCCGAAGGAAAAATTGCGAACTTCCGCGCGAGACGAAGAAAATTAACCGTTAAAACCGTAATTAAGGGCGACGAGAAATACACTTCCGTAAAACTAGCCTCGATAATCGCCAAAGTTCACCGCGATCACTACCTAATGAAGTTAAAAAACAGATATCCACACTTTAGCTTCGACGTTCACAAGGGTTACGGAACAAAAAAACACATCGAAGAAATAAAAAAATTCGGAGCTAGCGATGTTCATCGCAAAAATTTCTTGAAAAACCTTTGACATGTTTTAATTTGTTTTTGTATAATTAAAACGTAATAAAATTTTCGCAAAAAATATCCGACACACAAAGGTCGAGAAGAAAAAAAGATTGCATTGAAATGGCAGCTAAGAAAAAAGCTCCGGCTCGTCGCAAGACGGTCGCTAAGAAGACCACTAAGAAGGTCGTAAAGAAGACCGCCAAGAGGACCGCTGCGAAGAGGCCGGCTAAGAGGAAGAGCCGGTAAGGCTCAACTAAAACAAGGAGCGAGTAATCGCTCCTTGTTTTTATTTCCTCCCGAGTTATAAATAAATTATGAGTAAAAAAACAATTACTATCGTATTTCCAGCGATAATTTTAGTTCTAGCTGTCGTCGTTTTCTTCGCCGCGAGGAGTATGAGCGTTAAAAACAACATAACCGGAACCCCGATATCCGAAGGGAACTACGGCTCTACCTCGACTACCTCCACCGCCTTAACTGCAACGCCGGGAACCTCTTTGTTTATGGTCGAATCGACCAGTGGACAGAGCTATCTAGCCGACGGGAACGGGATGACGCTATACGCTTTCAACCGCGATAGCGCCGGAACGAGCTCCTGCTACGGCCAGTGCGCCATTATTTGGCCGCCTTACCTTATAAATTCTACCAGTTCGGCGCAGAACTTGCCGTCCGCGGCTGGATATATAACCCGTACCGACGGCACGATCCAGCTGACTTGGAACGGAAAGCCGCTTTACTATTACTCTAAAGATCAAAACCCTGGCGAAATGCTGGGTAACGGATTCGATGGCTTGTGGCACATCGTGCCAGTCAGCGGACTTTAGTTTCTTTATTCAGAACCGCCAAGGCCATAGCGGCCAAGCATAAGGAGAGATCGCGGAACACGATATCCATCGCAAATAAGTTCGACAGGGTAATGGCGAGAAGAATCGCGGCGGCGATTAAGCCGGCCCAGAACAACTTCTCGCCACTCATTATCCAGACAGCGAGCAAAATTTCGGCTATGGCGAAAACTACGAGCCAATCGCGCAGCGGCCACACCTGTCCCAGCCAAGAAGGGAAAAACGCCAACCAAGCGTCGGGGCTCATTAACTCTGAAATGGCCGCATAGCTGAAAGCGAAAGCCAGAGAAAGTCTTAATAATATGGAGGCCTCCTGTTTCATCGCAATTGCGCAAGCAAATTATTTTTAATAATAATTATAAACCCCAGCTTGATTAGAAGCTACTCGTATCTCAGCGCCTCGATCGGATTTTTGTCAGCCGCCTGCTTGGCTGGATAGAATCCGAAAATCAGCCCGATCAAAGCCGCCATGGTTAAGCCTATCAAAGCCGCCGACGCCGGAAAGACGAAACTCCATCCGGTGGGTAACAGGCGGTTGAGCAGCAGAGATATTAGAAACGATATCAACGCCCCAAAAGCGACGCCGATTACGCCGCCGGCGGCGGTGAGGGTCACGGCTTCCCAGAGGAACTGGCGCATAATGTCGCTTTTAGTGGCGCCGACCGCTTTACGCAAACCGATCTCGCGCGTGCGTTCGGTAACCGAGACGAGCATAATGTTCATTATTCCCACCCCGCCGACAATGAGAGATACGGCGGCTACCGCCGAGAGAAGCGCGGTCAGTATCGAGGTGATGGCGCTCACGCGCGATGCGGCATCCGCTTGGGTGGTGATATGAAAATCGTCTTTGCTCGGATCGGTGATGCCGTGCCGGAAACGCAGGACTCTGGTAATATCGGCTACCGTCTGGGGGACATCTTGCTCAGAATCAGCCTCGGTTATTATCCCATTGAAGTACTTTATCCCAAGGAGGTAATCCTGGGCGGTGGTATAAGGGATAATAACCATATCGTCGATGTTGAAAAGCGAGACCATTCCTTTTGGAGGAAAAACGCCGACTACTCGGAAGTTCTTGTTGCGTATTTTAACGGTCTGGCCAACCGGATCGGACAGGCCGAAAAGCTGGCTGGCGACGCGGCTGCCGATGACCGCGACGCTAGCGCGGCTGTTGATGTCGTCCTGGGTTATCGAACGGCCGTTTATCGGATAAATCTGGAATATGTCCTGCAGTCCCGAGGAGCTGCCCATTATCACCGCATCGCTTTTAATCGTGCTTTGGTAGGAGACGTTGCCGGGAACGAGCACTATCGGCGTGGCTATCTTCAGATCGGGCACGTTGTTTTTATCCTCAATAGCTGCTAGATCGCTATTCTTCAACGAATCCGAGAAGATGCCGGTGATGGCGGATGGGCTGGTCGGAAGATGCCCGGGGTCGATATCGATCATCGCCGGTCCGAAGCTTCTCACTTGATTCAAGATGCTGGCGGTCGCGCCTTCGCCTACCGACTCGATGATGATGATGGCGGATATGCCGATGACAATTCCCAAGATGGTTAAAATGGAGCGGAGACGATTGGTGCGAACCCCACGCCAGGCCGATTGCAGAATGTGGTAGAGCTTCATTTTTGGTAATCGTCCAGGTCTTTTTGGCGTGCGACCTGGCGGTCGCTCTCAACCTTTCCGTCTTTCAGGAGAATTATTCTCTTGGCGTGCTCGGCGGTGATGGTCTCGTGGGTCACTAAGATGATGGTGCGCCCGCTTTTCCTTTGGAGATTTTGTAGCAGATCGATGACCACTTGTCCGGATTTTGAATCAAGGTTGCCGGTCGGCTCATCGGCGAAAATCACCGTCGGATCGACGACTAAGGCGCGGGCAATCGCCGCCCGCTGCTGTTCTCCGCCGGAGAGCTCCGAGGTTTGATGGTGCGCCCGCTGCGTTAGTCCTACCGCCTCCACGGCTTTTTTGGCCATCTCGTCCCACTTTTTTTCCGGGATATCAGAGTAATATAGGGGTAGTTTGACGTTCTCATAAACCGAAGTTCTCGGCAGGAGGTTGAATGATTGGAAAACGAAGCCCATCTCTCTATTGCGCAGGCGCGACATCTCGTCGTCGGAATAGGCATTAGCCGACCTTCCTTTATATAAGTAATCGCCGCCGGTAGGCTTATCCAAGAATCCCAGTATGTGCAGAAGGGTCGATTTGCCGGATCCGGAAGGCCCCATAATCGCCACGAACTCGCCCTCTTCGATCTTCAGCGAGACGCCGTCCAGCGCTCTGGTTTCAATGCCGTCGCCGTATATTTTCGATAAGTTACTGACCTCGATTAGAGCCATGATCACGTGCCGGTGGTGTAATTAACGATCTCGTCGCCGGCTTTCAGCCCGGAGATGACCTCCTCCGTTCCGTCGGAGCCTGTCAATCCGGTAGTGATTAAGGTCTTGGTTGGAGCGGTGGAGGTCGAGCGCAGCAAAACGAAGCTCCGCCCGTTCTCTAAGATTACCGAGCGCTGCGGAATTATCAGGACGTTGTTCTTGGCGGCGGTTATGATGTCAATATTCGCCGTCATTCCAGACTTGACCGGCTGTGGCTGGGCGAGGAATTTCAGCGCGACTTTATAAGTCGGCACGCCCTCTATTATCGTTTCTCCCGGGTCGATGGAAATGACTTCTGACTTGAAGTTAACCGCGTCGCCGTATGCGTCTAAGGTGACATCGGCCTGGTTGCCGACAGCGACTTTGGCGATGTCCGAGTCGGCCACGTAGGTTTCTATCTGGAAATTATTTTTGGAGATAACGGTAAAAGCCGGAGAGTTGGCGGTGACCGTTTCGCCTACCTTTATGTTTTTTGCGGTGACTACTCCGTCGATCGGCGAATAAACCGTCGCCTTAGTTATCTGATCTTGATAAAGTTTTACGCTAGCTTGTGCTTGGGCGACCTGCGCTTCCGCGGCAGCGATGCTTGAGGTCGTGGCCGAAGCTTCTGTGAGCGACAGCTCTTTATTCGCCAGATTCAAGCTGGAAACTGCGGAAGCATAGGCGGATTGCGCAGCCGAGAGGGAATCGATTGCGTCGGAAACCTCGAAGCGAGCAGCCGAAATATCGCTTTGCCACGATGAGAGGGTGGCGGACGAGACGGATCCGGCCGGCGTCGCTTCGTTCGCCGCCTCAGCCGCCGAGGTGAGAAAATCGCTGATCTGATTTAAATAATCCAGGGAGGAGCTGGCGGCGGCAGCTAAGCCACTGCCGGTCGTTTGCTCCGCGTTGCCCGCCGACCAGTTATTTAAAATGCTCTGAATAGATTGTCTTTCGCTGAGTAGCGAGAATTGCAGTTGCTGGTCGCTCACGGTTATCAGCAGCTGCGGATTGTTGCTGGTCGGATTAGCAAAGATCTCGTCAGTTTTGTTGCGCACCGCGTCGTTGGCCGAGACGTAAGCGTTTTGGATCGAGTTAAGAAGAGTTTGCGAGGTGCCGGCTAGCGAGGTTTGGGCGTTCTGTACCTCGGCTTGCTTTACGCCTATCTCCTGCGGAGTGGAACCGGAAATCAAGCTGGCCAAGTTGGCTTTCTGGATCTGCAGGTTCGCCTCGGCTTGGGCGAGGTTGGCCTGGAGCGAGGAGGTGTCGAGGCTGGCCAGCGCCTGTCCGGCAGAGACGTTTTGTCCAACTTCTGCTGCGATGCTGGCGACCTGGCCGTTTTGTGTGAATGCAAGATCGACGCTGTGAGCGGCGACAACTTGTCCAGTGACGCTGACGGTTTGTATAATATTTCCCCGCTGCACCGAGATATAGCTGTAGGGAGACTGGGGTTTCGGCCAGAAAATATAGGCAGCGGCGCCGATGACGGCGGCTGCGGCGAAATATATCAGAAACTTACTGGCCAGCGCGCTTTTTACGCTCCAGTTAGGCATCGTACACATTATAATATAATCGACCAATATTAATCTGTTAGTAAGTGCTAATCTAGGTTATTATTCGAACAATGGACGATAAAAGACAAAGTAAAATCTAAAACAATGGATCTAAAAATTATTAAAGAAAAAACCGCATTGGTAGTGATTGATTTGCAGAAGGGGATAGTCGGCCGCCCTTGTTTTCCGCATTCAGCGGAAGAAGTGGTCAATAACGCTTCTAAATTAGCCGCTGCTTTTCGCAAAAATCAGATGCCGGTGTTTCTGGTCCGGGTCACTCCCTCGGCCGATTTCAAGGATCGCTTGTCTCCGATAGCCGATCAAGAAATGTCCGGCGGTGGGCAATTTCTTCCGGACTGGGCCGAAATCGTTCCTCAAATGGGACCGGCTGAATCAGATTTCCTTGTCACTAAAAGACAATGGGGAGCTTTCTACGGGACCGAACTCGACCTGCAGATGCGGCGCAGGGGAATTGATACGATCATTCTCTGTGGGATCTCTACCAGCATAGGCGTGGAAAGCACGGCCCGCTTCGCTTACGAGTATGGCTATAATCAGATATTCGCTGAAGATGCGATGGCGGCCGGAGACGCGGCTGAGCATCGAAACTCGGCGGAAAAGATTTTTCCGCGAATGGGTTTGGTGCGATCGACTGAAGATATTTTGGCTGCGCTACAGTCATAAAAATTATTCGGAATTTTATAAGTTATCAACAGGTTGCTTGTTGGCGGTTGGGATTTATACTGAAGTAAACCCGTGGCGAATTTAGTCGCTCGCCGGGAAAGTTGCTTAACCGCACCTCAGATACCCTACTCCAATTAATCGCGTTTCCGCGCCGCATCCACAAGCAACTGGTTAAACTGCAACTAGCAAAATTAAACGTGAACGAAACCGGGAAAAAATTAAAAGTGCTGATGTTCGGATGGGAGTTTCCTCCGCACAATAGCGGCGGCCTCGGGGTAGCCTGCTACGGGTTAAGCAAGGCTTTGGCTAAAGACGGCGTTGGGATTTCGTTCGTCTTGCCGAAAATGATGGAGGTCTCGGCCGATTTTCTTAAACTGGTTTTCGCCTCGCCCGAAGAAATTGAGTTAAACTTTTTCAATTCGCTTCTTTCTCCGTATCTGTCTGCGGAGTCCTATCTGTCGCGGCGAGCGGCAGAAGAGTCTGGGCTTTACGGGCAAAGCTTGTTCGACGAGGTCGAGCGTTACGCGGCTTTGTCCGGATCGATCGCCGACCGGGAGGATTTCGACATCATCCACGCGCATGACTGGCTTTCTTTCCTGGCGGGAATAGAAGCGAAAAGGAGGAGCGGCAAGCCGCTAGTAGTCCACGTTCATGCTACCGAATACGACCGCACCGGGGATGGAGCGATCAACCCGTTTGTCTATAAGATAGAAAAGGAGGGGATGGCGGAGGCGGACAAGATTATCGCGGTTTCCGATTTCACGAAAAGGAAGATCGTGGAAAAGTACGGCGTCGATCCGCGTAAAATAGAGGTGGTTCATAACGGAGACGATCCGTCCTCGGTCAGTGGAGAAAGGAGTGGAGAATCATTGCTTTCCCGCATAAAAGAGGCCGGGTTCAAAATAGTGCTTTTCGTGGGGCGCTTTACCTTGCAAAAAGGGCCAGATTACTTCCTGCACGCTGCCAAAAAAGTTTTGGAAATGGAGCCAGACGTTTTTTTCGCCATGGTCGGCTCGGGGGATATGGAGGGGCAGCTTCGGCAGGAGGTGGCCGCCTTGGGTGTCTCGGGCCGGGTAGTTTTTACGGGGTTCTTGCGCGGCGGAGAATTAGCCGAAGCTTTCCGCGCCGCCGACGTCCTGGTTATGCCCTCGGTTTCCGAGCCTTTCGGCATTGTTCCTTTGGAATCGCTGCGGAACGGCACGCCGGTCATTATCTCCAAACAATCCGGAGTGTCCGAGGTCGTTCGGCAGGCGCTGAAAGTCGATTTCTGGGACGTTGACGAGATGGCGAATAAGATTGTCGCCGTTCTGCGCCACCCGCCATTATCCGAGCAGCTGGCGCGCGACGGCCAAGCGGAAGCGGCGGCGGCGACCTGGGAGTCGGCAGCAAAAAAATGTATTAATATTTATCAAAATCTCTTAACCACCAATTAAACCATGTCAGTCTGCTTATATTTCCACGTTCATCAGCCATATCGAGTGAAAAAATATCGCGCTTTCGAGGTGGGTCGCGACCATTCTTATTTCAACGATTCATCTTCGAGCGATTTGAACAACGAAAAAATCATCCGCAAGGTCGCGGAAAAATCTTATCTGCCGGCCAGCGCCGTCTTGGTGGAATTGCTGCGCCGGCACCCGGAATTCAAGTTTGCCTTTTCGTTTTCCGGAGTAGTTCTCGACCAGATGGAACAATTCGCCCCCGATGTTTTGGATTCCTTCCGCAACCTGGTCCGTTCCAGCCGCGGAAGAGTGGAGGTCCTGGGCGATACCTATCATCATTCTCTCTCTTTCTTTTATTCGCCGCGAGAATTCGAAAGACAGATTGTTTTACACCGCCGAAAAATCTCTAAGATATTCGGACAGGTTCCGAGGGTGCTGCGCAACACCGAGTTGTCATACAATAACGATTTGGCGCGCTGGGCCGATCGGAACGGCTATCTCGGGATTTTGGCCGAGGGCTGGGATCCTGTTTTGGGCTGGCGGAGCCCCAATTATGTCTACCGGCCGAAAGGGACCGGAAAGATCAAGGTGCTTCTGAAAAACTACCGACTTTCCGACGACATCGCTTTTCGGTTCGGCGAACGCAGCTGGTCCGAGTGGCCACTGACTGCCGACAAGTTTTCCTCCTGGGTTTCCGCCGCTCATCTCGACGGGGAGACGGTCAATCTATTTATGGACTTCGAAACTTTCGGCGAGCACCAGTGGACCGATACCGGCATCTTCGATTTCCTGCGGGCTTTGCCGGGAGAACTGTTAAAAGACAAATACAATCATTTTCTGACGCCGACGGAGACGCTGCGGAAGTATCAGCCGGTCGGAGAGATCGACGTGCCGAACGTTTTGACTTGGGCCGACACTGAGCGCGACCTTTCGGCCTGGACCGGAAACGATATTCAGCGTTCAGCCATCAAAGAGATTTACGCGCTGGAAAACCGCGTGCTGCGCAGCCGTGATCCAGACCTTATCGAGGATTGGCGCCGATTGCAGACCTCGGATCACTTCTATTACATGTGCACCAAGTGGTTCGCGGACGGCGACGTCCACAAATACTTCAATCCGTACGAGACCCCGTTCGACGCCTACATTTCTTTCATGAATGCCGTAGACGATTTAAAATTAAGACTGGACAATCCGAAAAAGAAAAGGTCGTTAAATATAAGTTTATCAAACAAATGATCAAGACTTCCGCTGGAAGAAAAAAGACGGCTGCATCCAAGCCTTTGCATCGCGTGACCGAGAACCACCAGGCTTTCTGGGTTAACAACGGTCCGATCATCCACGACCTGAAGGAACTGGAGCAATCTCTGCTTTCGATGGCCGACGCGACTTTCGCTTACCACGTCAATCAGCACAAGAACGACTTCGCGAAGTGGGTGAGCGAGGCGCTGAATAATTCTGAGGTTGGCAAGAAGCTGCAGCGCTCCAAGACCAAAACCGCCTTTCTTAAGGTTTTGCAGCAGACGCTGAAGGAGGTAAAGTAAAACCCAAGACAATGGCGAGATCGGTGGTTTTAGGAAATGGCAACGCTTTAGTCGGCCTAGACGCGCGCGGTCAGGTCCGCGATTTTTACTTTCCTTTCGTGGGATTAGAAAACCACGTTGGCGGAGAGAGCGGCATCTACCACCGCATCGGCGTTTGGGCCGACGGAAAGTTTGCTTGGTTCGATGATGAAAGCTGGCAGATTACGACCCGCTATGGGGGAGACACCTTCCATAATCTTCTCTCGGCTCGCAATGAAAAGCTGGGCGTCGAACTGGAGTTCGACGACGTGGTCTACAACGAAAAAAACATCTTGGTGAGAAAGGTTTCGGCTAAATCTCTTGGCGGAAAACGCGCGGCCAAACTTTTCTTCCACCAGGCTTTTCAAATATACGAATCGCACCGCGGAGATACCGCGTATTTCGATCCGCGCAACAGTTCCGTTATCCACTACAAAGGGAGGCGCGCTTTTTTGGTGAACGCCTTCCACCACGACCAGCCGTTTGACGATTACGGTGTCGGCGTTTTCGAAAGCGAGGGGATGGAGGGAACCTACCGCGACGCCGAGGATGGCAAACTGTCTAAAAATTCCATTGAGCACGGGCAGGTCGACTCGGTCATCGGCTTGTCGATGGATTTGGAAGCGGACAAGTGGGACATCGTCTATTATTGGCTGGCAGCCGGCAAGTCGATCGAGGAGGTTTTCGAGCTGAACTCTTATGTTTTGGAAAAGACACCGGAACACCTTCTGCGCACCACCAAGGATTTCTGGAAGGCTTGGGTCGGCAAGGATTCGCCGATTTCCGGACTGCTCGATGAAAGTTTGGCCAACCTTTTCCGTAGCTCGCTTTTCGTAATTCGCGCCCACGCCGACAATAACGGAGCGATCATTGCTTCGACCGATTACGATATGCTGCAGTACGGACACGACACCTACAGCTATATGTGGCCGCGCGACGCCTCGATGGCGGCGTTGGCCCTGGATAAGATCGGCGATACGCATATCGTCGAGCGCTTCTTCGACTTTTGCAACGATGTTATAACCGCCGACGGATACTTTATGCATAAGTATCGTCCGGACAAATCCTTGGGAAGTTCGTGGCATCCCTGGCTGCGCGACGGAAGATTAGAGCTGCCAATTCAAGAAGACGAGACTGCGCTTACCATCGCCGTCCTGTGGGAGCACTACCGCGCCTCGAAAGATTTGGAGTTCGTGGAGAACGTCTATAACTCCCTGATTAAAAAGGCGGCCGACTTTATGTCTTCTTATATAAACCCGCAGACCGGATTGCCGCATCCGAGCTATGACTTGTGGGAGGAAAAGTACGGAACGTCGACCTTTACCGCCAGCGCGGTTTACGGAGCGCTGACCGCCGCCGGCAATTTCGCCAATCTCTTGGGAAAAACTCAGGACGAAGAGAGGTGTCGCAAGACGGCGGAACGGATAAAGGAGGGGATTATGGCGAATCTTTACGATGAGAAAACAGGCCTTTTCCACAAAATGATCAATCTGACCGACGGGCATAAGGTCGTGGATAGAACCGTCGACGCCTCGAGCGTTTACGGGATATTCGCTTTCGGCGTCCTCGGGATGGATGATCCTCGGCTGGAAAGAGCGGTCGGCGAAACCGAGAAGATTCTTTCGATAAAGACCGAAGTCGGAGGCATAGCTAGATACGAGGGGGACAAATACTACAACTCGCGGGAGGACGGAAGGATCCCTGGTAACCCATGGTTTATAACGCACCTTTGGTTGGCGAAATACCACATTAGCCGCGCCAAAAACAAGGAGGAACTGGATAAAGCGCGCGAAAATCTGGAATGGGTGGTAAAGCACGCCTCGCCCTCCGGAATCCTCTCCGAGCAGCTCGATCCGCTGACCGGTGAATTGATTTCAGCGACGCCTCTCATCTGGAGCCATGCTGAGTTCATCCTGGCCACGCTGCTGTATTTAGAAAAAGAAAAGTCTTTCTCGTAAAAAGCACTTAACCGTTGGAATAACTACCTCAACCACCACAGGCTGGAATAATTCTTTTTCAGGTCGGACAATAATCCTCTGTCCAGTATTTTAATTGGGATGTTCGCTTTTACATATCCTTGGAACCAGGGGTCGAAAGGAGGCTTGTTGATGACGATCCCATCCACGTGATAGTTGTTGGCCCCGGTTCTCACAAGACGTATTATCTCGAATGACGAATCGTTTTCCACTATTTTAGGCCATATTTCCCCGGGCTTCATTTTCTTTAATACCTCGTTAACAAGATTGTCGTTGTTCAACTGAAACCCGGCGGCGCTTATATTGGTCGGCAGAGGCGGTTTAATCGGTACATCGAACTTCTGGTATCCAGAGAAAGATTGAAGATTGGCTCCCGCCTCTACTTTAGCGAAGATTGTGTTTATCGTTTTCATCTGAAGGCTGTTGATTTTCGGAGACAGGGAAAAGTTGCCGTAAAGCGCTGGGTTAACTATGGTCGGCTCCACAAATATGCTAAGATAAGCCGCATTGCTTTCGCCTCCTAATGCAGATTTAATGCAAGAGAGAACGGTCGGGTCTTTCGTATTCTGATCTATCTGTCTGGCGGCAGATGATAAGTCTTGAATAGTTGGTCTTAAGTTAAAAAAATCGCTTAAAACTTGCGTCTGTAAAGCGTTGTTCACAATACTGGCTAAAGCTTCCGGGCGCGAATAGGTTGCACCGTAGCATTTTTCCATTGCAATATATTCATAGATTTGGCTGTTGTTTATAGTGGCGCTTCCGACTTTGGCGACAACCGTTTTGGGGACCGCTAGGAAATATGTGGTAACCGCCAAAGCGACAACCAACAAGCCGGCCATAGTAATTATTCTAATATCCGAGATCTTTTTGGAAATCTTTTTCAACCAAGACATCTTTAAAACAATAATCGAAAAACCAGGTGTGTCCATAGGGCGGCCCGACGGCTGGAATTAGATTGACCTGCGGCATCGCGATAGTTTAATATTTATTCGTATAGAGGTAAGCGGCGACGTAAGCGAAAAAACCGCGTTAAATAAGCTACTCAAGTATAAAAAATCATGCCCAAGGATATATCGACGGGTTCCCGCAGAAACCATCCTCTATTAATCGAGCTGTTTATCGTCGTCGCTTTTTTAATTCTTCTTTCCCACAGCGTCCTCGCCTGGAGTAGTCCGACGCAAGCTCCTCCCGGTGGCGCCCCCAGCGCCCTTTCTTTACCAATCGGAGGCACGGGAGCAACTACCACTTCCCAAGCTTTGCTTGATTTAGGAGCTGCGGCTTCGGGGGCGAATACTGATATTACTTCATTAACGCCTTCAGGGAGCGTATCCTTACAGATCGGAAATGCAGGCGTCTTAATCGGACAGTCTTTCTATATTAATAATGCGCAAGGGGGATCTATGGAGCTTGGCGGAAACGCCACTGGCAGCGCCAATACTTTTGTGAACACTTCCGGCGCCACTCCCTACATCGACTTTCACTACGGCACCGGCACCGCCCAGGACTACAACGTCCGCATCATCAACAACGCCAACAACTCCCTAGGGATATACAGTAGCGGCTCTTTGACTTTAAATACGGGTTCCACCTCCACTGATTCCGTGGTGGTTGGTTCCGGCCTGGGAACGGTTAAATCTGGAACAGTGCAATTCTCTGGCGGAACGACCCAGACTACCGCAGCTTCCGGGGGAGTTCCTTCGGGGTCGGATGTTTTATCAGCCTCTTCGGCGGCGCCTTCCGGCTATACTTATACCGGGACCGCTATGTCGATTAGCGGCACGACTTATTACGTGATGTCAAAAAATTAATTTTTTAAAATACCGTGAAAATTTATCGTTTAACAATCATTTTCCTAAGTTTCGTTATTTTTTTCTTATTCGGCTACGTTTTTATTACTCAGGCTTTTACCAATCCTACCGGCACTCCTCCTAGCGGGGGAGACGGAGTTATTTCGATAAGCGAAGGCGGCACCGGCGCCACTACCACCGCTCAGGCTTTAGCTAATTTAGGAGCCGCCGCTTCCGGAGCCAACAGCGATATTACCTCCTTAACTCCTCTCACCGGTAATCCTTTGCAAATCGGAAACGCCGGCTTTACCATCGGCTCCTCTCTCTTCGGGATCGACCAAGGAGGAAATATCGAGTTAGGGGGCAACAACTCCACCGCCAATCCCGTCTCGGGAGGTATACCCTACATCGACTTCCACTACGGCACCGGCACCGCCCAGGACTACAACGTCCGCATTATCAACAATGCCAACAACTCCCTAGGAATATATGCCAACGGTTCTCTTACTCTTAACGTTGGTTCAACCTCGACTGATTCCATGATCATCGGCGGGGGCTTGGGTACCCTTAAGGTAGGAACAATTACTTTTTCCGATGGCACCTCGCAAACCACTGCAGCCACCGGCATTCCTTCCGGACTCGACATTCTTTCGGCGAGCCAGACCGCTCCTTCGGGATATACGTATACTGGAAACTATGTGGTTAGTGGAGGAATTGGTTCATGGACAACGCAATCCGCGCCGCCTGTATTATCCACCTACCCTATTTGGGATGTTTGGGGCGCGTCAGTAAATAATATTTTTTACTACGTTATATATAATTTGTATCAATATACTATTAGTGGAACTACCTACCACGCTTATAACTACAGTATACAAAGCTATAATCCGACATCTAATTCTTGGACTACAATTTTAAATACTGCAACTCATCCAAGTGGATTTGTGTCTGAACCTATGGTCGGATATGGAAATAATTTATATGCATTTGGTCCTTTTGGATGCGAAACTTATAGTACTATCAGCAATAGCTGGACAACTATTACCTGCCCTCCAGGAGGATCAGACACTACCTACTTTAATGCTTTTTCTCTAGTAGCTAGTAATGGAATTGTATATCTAATTGGCGGATATTATGGAACAGGAAGCGGCTGGTCTTACTATAATTATAACTATGCGTACAATATATCAGCTAATTCATGGTCTACTTTAGCTAGTATGCCTACTGCAAGAGGGTGGACCTCTGCGGCTATTATTAACAATACTATCTATGTAGTGGGTGGCAATAATAACAATATTCTGACGACAAACGAGGCCTATAATATTACGTCTAATTCGTGGTCAGAAGAGACACCAATGCCTACTGCCAGAGAAGATCTATCGGCCTTCGCGGTTAATAATATTTTATATGCCATCGGAGGAACCACTAGTAGTAGCGGAGCTATTACTTATGCTAATGAGGCATATAATCCCGGGACGAATTCTTGGGCAGAAATGTTGCCTATTGGCAACGCATATTATCCACATAACTGGGATAATCAGTCTGTTGGGACTGTTTTGGGAGGTAATATTTATTTCACCAATAATAGTAATTCTACAACCTCTTTATATGAATATATCACTCCGGTTCCTTATTACGTAATGTCAAAAAATTAGTTTTTGACTCTATTTTCACAAGCTGGTAATTTTAAACCAGTTATGCACCGTTTCGTTCCCAATAGGCGGCGGGGGAGGCGTTCTCGATGTCTCAGAACAGCATCTCGTGCAGATCAGGAGGAAAAAGAAGGGCTTTGCCTGGACTAGAGTCAGGCGCTGTGGACGACTTAATCGTCCCGTCGGTGTCTTTGGTCGCAAAGATGCTGGTCGAAGCTGCTGCCCAGTGCCCGCACGCTGTTTTCCGCGGTACGCGCTTCACTTCGGAATCGGATCTCCGGTCCGTTTTCAGACGCTGGCTAGGCAGCCAACTGGGGAGGCGCTTCAAAGACATTCGTTCGCCGGAGTTCGTTTCTCTTACTCGTCTCGAGATCAAGGTCGGCAATAGCGGCCGATACGCTTCGCTCGACATCCCTCCAAGCCTCGTTTCTTTCCTAGAAACTCCTCCGGAGTGGATCCGGAAGAAGATCGGGAAAAACAAGAAAAGCTGATCCTAAAGATGTCCGCCACCCGGCGGACATCAACCTTTTAAAAATTTAACCCGAAGAACGAAATCTAAAATCTTTCTTTAAGCGCGATAAATTCTAAGTCCCGTGACGATCGTCATGATAGTAAGAATTAATGAAAGCACTAGTTTTAGCGCAAAGCTAAAAGCTAAAAGCTAAAAGCAACGACTAGGGACTAGGGGTTAGGGACTGCGAATGATGGATGGCGGACTAAACCCTAATCCCCAGTACCTAATCCCTACTTTAACTTTTGCGCTTTTATCTTTGCGTTTACTTTACGATTCCCTTGTGGTGCTCGACGCTGGTAATCTTATTTTTCCCATCAACGAAGACCACGGTCGGATCGAGTTCCTTAGCCTCATCCGGAGTAACGAAAGCGTCGGCGAGGATAATGACGATATCTCCCGGCTGGAAATGTCTGGCCGGAGGGCCGTTTAAGACTATATCGCCTTTTCCTTTTTCTCCCGGCAGAGCGTAGGTCTGCCACAGGGTCCCGTTGGCGAGGCTGGTGACGCGGACCACTTGGTAGGGCTTTATGCCGGCCGCTTCCATTAAGTCTTGGTCGATGGTGATTGAACCGACGTAATTCAGGTCGGCTTGAGTAACTGTTGCTCGGTGTATCTTGGAGACGCAGATCTGCATTAGCATGGTTCCATCATAGTTTTGAGGCCGGTTGTTGTCAAAACGGGTGCCTGGTATAATTTCCTCATCATGAATACCATAATCGCCTTGGGCGCCAACTACCTGTACATTCCAGTTTCTCTGCTGGCCATCTACTTTTTATGGACAGAGGGTAAGGAGAAGCGGAAATCGCTCCTTATTTTTGCGGCTATCAGCCTGCCGCTGACGCTGGCTTTTGCCCGGATCGCCGGACATTTTTATTACGACCCGCGCCCGTTCGTCGTCGGCCATTTCACGCCGATCATTCCGCACGCCCCTGACAACGGCTTCCCTTCCGACCACGCCTTGCTAACCTCGGCTCTGGCCGCTCTGGTTTTCGTCTTTAACCGGAAGAAAGGCTTGATTCTCGGGGCATTGGCGCTCTTGGTGGGCTATTTCCGCGTGGCCGCCGAGGTTCACCACTGGATCGACATTGCCGGCAGCTTTGTTATAAGCGCTTTCACTGCTTGGCTGGTTTACCTGATAATAGAGAGTTATAAGAGGCGTCATGGAGAGAAAAGAGCTTAGCGTTTTTGAAGGAGAAGAAGCGATAAAAGAGTTTTTAAATCCGGAAAACCTACCCTACCCGCCTCTCGTTGAACTTCCTAAGAGGATGAATCCCTATGCCGCCGACGGCGTGCGGATCTTCGGCAAGCTGATGTTCCTTACGCCGCTTTTGAATCTCAAGTCCTACCCAGCCTTTAATATGCTGCAGGAGGCAAAAGTTTTAGGAGGACTCGACGGAATTGAGCGCCTGGTAGAAAGCTCCTCGGGCAACTTGGTATTTTCTTTGGGGATCATCGCCAGGACTTTCGGCATTACCCAAACCGCGGCCGTAGTAAGCCGGACGATCGCCAAAGGCAAGTTGGATTTGCTGCGCCTCGCAGGCCTTACCCCTTTTTTAGCCGACGAATCGGAGACTGAGGGCAGCAACCACAAAGCAGCGGAGATGGGTGAAAAAGAATACTGGAAGCATTTAAACCAGTACGGCAACGAGGCGAATTTCCAAGCGCACGAAAAATGGCTGGCGCGGCAGATAGACGAGCAGGCTGAAGGAGAGTTGGGCGCTGTTTCCGCGGGCTTAGGTTCGACCGGAACGATAATCGGTTTAAGCCGATACTTTCGAGATAGGGGAACAAGGACGAAAGTCGTCGGCGTCATCCGCCAAGTCGGACAGCCGGTTCCGGGGGTGCGCACCGACGCTCAGCTGCGCGAAGTTACGCTCCGGTGGCAAGGAGCCGCTGATTACGTAGCGCACGTCGACTCGCGGGAGTCGTTCGCGAAAAGCCTGGAACTAGTTCGGCACGGGATAATGGGCGGCCCGAGTTCGGGTTTCGCCTTGGCAGGATTGTTGGATTTCTTAGGTAAAGCAAAGAGCGAAGAAATGCTCGATGAACTAAGGGATAAAAACGGCGAGGTAAAAACGGTTTTTATCTGCGGCGACACCCCTCTGCCGTACATTAATGACTACTTTGCGGTCCTGGGGGAAGAAGCCTTCCCGGAAGTGAGGGAAGGATGAAAAAGCGCAAAGCTAAAAGATAAAAGCAAAAAATAACGGCAAGGCTAGCGCAAGGCTTAAGGGCAAAGTTTAAAAGACCCGACGACTAACGACCCACCGTTACTTTGCGCTTTTCGCTTTTCATTTTGCGCTTCTACTTTTGCGCCGCCTTTACAATTACTTTTATATTGAAGTTTATAGACGGCGTTGCGCACGGCGGCTTGGAAGATAGACAAAAAGGGTCGCCGACGGCGTTCAGCGTCGTCGTGCCGGGCGATACGGCGTCGTATATTCCTTGAGCGCCTCTGATAACCATAACATTAACTCTTCTCGAAATTATTCCTGACGGAGAAATGGAGATGCGCCAGTTGTAGGTATCGCCTAGATTGAGAAGGAAAGAATCTCCGACTTTGAGATTGGTAGTCTGGTTGTTGTCGCTTAAAGTAACCACGGTAGAGGTTGCCGGAGATTGCGCTGAGGTCGAAGTTGTTTCGGTTGAGGTCGGCGTTGGCTTGGTCAAAGTTGACGGATTAAAAGGACCGATCGACAAGGTTGAAGAGGCGGATGGGTCGTCGCAGCGAGGTAACCCGGTGAGCGGGCCGCCGCCGGCACCTCTAATCGGAGCGATAACCGGGGTGCTGGCCATTCCGACGGAAAGGCGCAGGTTGACCGAGTTTGATCCTAATTGGCCGCACCAGTTTCGCCAGACTAAGAAAAATGAAGTGCTTCCTCCGGGGGCGAGAAGATATTCTCCGGCAGGCGCGGAGGAGGTTACGCTAACCGGCAGTTCGGCGTCGTTGGAATCGATAAGCGATAAGTTGGGAGAGCTTCCGAGGAAACAGGATGAGGAGGAGACGTTGGTCACGGTGACTACTCCCGCCAAAGCTCCGGTTGCTCCCTGCATGCTCGAAGAAAGTTTCAGTTGGCTAGGAGCGCAGGTTATTTTCTCGCGGAAAAGCGATTGCACCGAGAGGAAGGCGGTGACGGCGAAGATAACGACTGCCGCCAGACCGATAACTATTAGAATCTGCTTAAATTTCGGCATTGGTTCTTACATAAAAGTCTAGCAGATTTCAGGAAATACAAAAAACCGCAAAAGTTAAAATACCGAAAACCCTAAATCCGAAACAAAATGAAAAGCGCAAAGCTAAAAGCGTAAAGAGTAAAATAACGTTGGGTCGTTAGTCGTCGGCTCTTTTAAACTTTACGTTTTAAGTTTTGCGCTTCTTGGCTTCGGAATACTAAATATATCCGGCATAGCTTATTTTTATTTGCTTACCATTCTGAAGCATTAGCGAAAGATGGTGCCCGGGGAGAGAGTCGAACTCTCATGAGGTTGCCCCCAATGGATTTTGAGTCCATCGCGTCTGCCATTCCGCCACCCGGGCGCTTCCTGCAGGATACAAAAAAGTGAAAAATATGGCAAATATAAAAGTGAAAAGCTAAAAGCGCAAAATCCAAAATAACAACTCTAGCGAACGGTATTATTATTTTTTCGCTTTTAGCTTTGTGTTTTTCTCTTGGATTCTGCATCTCTTTTCTATTCTGGATTAAATTGAAGTTGTCCGCTTTCTGCGTTAAAGTAAAAACATAAAATTATGGCGGTGGTGATGGCAATCTATAACGCGAAGGGCGGAGTGGGGAAGACTACGACCGCTATTAATCTCGGCGCCTGTTTGGCCGAGCGGGGGCGACGAACTCTGCTTATCGACTTCGATCCGCAGGGCAATTCCACCTCGGTTTTGAAGGGAGAGAGAGGTTTTAATCGGCACATCTACCACGGAGTTTTGGGCTTAGCCTCGCCTTCAGAGGTGGTGATGCCGACCAATGTTCCGAACTACGATTTTATTCCAGCCTCTTCGGATTTAGCTGGCTTATTGGTCGAGTTGGTCGGTCTTGACCAGCGCGAATACTTCCTGCGCAGCTTCATCAACCAGTTCCGCCACAACTACGATTATATTCTCATCGACCTGCCCCCTTCGCTCAGCCTTCTCACCGTGAACGGGTTGGTGGCCGCCGACGAGGTTCTCATACCGGTCCAGGCCGAGTACTATGGCTTGGAGGGCTTAAGCCAGCTTTTGCAGACAGTCGACCTCATTCGCGCCAACCTGCGCCACTCGCTGAAGGTCGCCGGCGCGGTCATTACTCTTTATAACAAGAAAGAGCGGCTCTCCCGCGAGGTGAACCGCAACTTGCGCCGCCATTTTCCTTATAAAGTTTTCGAAACCGAGATCCCGCGCGCGATCTCGCTGGCCGAAGCGCCCAGCCACGGGATGACTATCCTTTCCTACCGTCCGGATTCTCCGGGAGCCGATGCCTATCGCCGTTTGGCCGCCGAGATCATTGAGCGCGACTTCATGGGCAGTCAGGCAAGAGAGTTTGGAAACTTCATACTTTAAAGAAGCGCAAAATTAAAAGCGCAAAAGGCAAAATAACGGAAATCCTAATATCGAAATCCGAAACAAATTCGAAATACCAAGTTCAAATTACAAACCCGTTCGTATTTAGTATTTGTGATTTGTTTAGGATTTCGGATTTAGTGTTTAGGATTTGGCTAACTATCGACCGTTATTTTGCCCTTTACGCTTTTCGCTTTGCGCTGGTTATGCCTTTCCTCTGGTTAAACCGATTATTCTGAGGTAAATTATTAATATCATGAGTTTAGGGAAAGGATTAGAATCTTTGCTTCCGAGAAAAGAAGGGGAGGAAAACAGCTCTGGAAGTTTTGCTTCCTACAACGACAATACAACCGCGCGCGCCGACGAGAGTCCCGCTTATCAGCCTCCCGAGCCGCGTCGCTCCGAAGGAGAGGCGGTTTTTCAGATCGAGGTGGAGAAGATAGTTCCCAATCCGCACCAGCCGAGGAGGGAGTTTAATGAAGAGGCGTTACGCGATCTCGCCAATTCCATTCGAGAGTTCGGCGTCCTACAGCCGCTGGTCGTTTCCAAAATCGAAGAAGAGGGTGAGACCGGAACTACCGTCAGGTACGAATTGATCGCAGGCGAACGTCGGCTGCTGGCCTCGAAGATGGTCGGATTGCGCACTGTGCCGGCCATCATCCGTCGCGTCGGCATTCCCCGCGAAAAACTCGAGCTGGCGATCATTGAAAATATCCAGAGAGAGGACCTCAATCCGGTCGAAGAGGCGCGCGCCTATGCTAGGCTGCAGGACGAATTCAACCTTACCCAGAGAGAGATCGCCGGGAGGCTCGGCAAAAGCCGCGAGGTCATCGCAAATTCCCTGCGCCTGCTCAACTTGCCGACCGAAGTACAGGATGCCTTATCCGCCGGCAGGTTGAACGAGAGCCAAGCCAGGCTACTTTTAGCGATCGATAATATCGCCGGCCAGAAACAGATGCTCGACGATATCCTGAACAGCAATTTAAGCGTCCGCGAGATCCGCCGCCGCATCAACCGCGCCCCGGGAGAACAATCGACCGCCAGCCGTCCGACTTTCCGCGACGACCCCGAGGTTATTTCGGCAAAGGAGAGGCTCGAGGAAATTCTGGGAACGAAAGTGGATCTTAAAAAAGACGGAATGTCCGGCAAGATAACCATCAACTTCTACTCGGACGAGGAGTTCGAGTCGATATTAAACAAGCTGCTGCGCCGCGAAAACCGAGGAGGCTTCGACTCGCCAGACTTAAATTAGCCGCCAGTCTATCTCCTTTACGCCGTCCAACTCTTTTAGTTTGATGATGAGCTTGGATATTTTCGCGCGCTCGCCGGTTTCACATTTCACTTTGATTATCTGCAGTTTGCCTCGGCCGAAGGGAGAAGAACTCGAAGAGTTGATATTGATATGAGAGCGGGAGATGGTGGCGACCACGTCCTTCAAGAGGCCGATGCGGTCTTCGGCGATTATTTTTACTTCGGTGAAGCGCTGAGCCGGAGCGTTCATTATGCTGCCTTTGCTTTTCGAAGCGGCGCGGATGTGCGACTTGGCCTTGGAGGTAATGACGAACTCCAGCCAGGCGGGCGACGGCTTTTTGTTTTTCTGGGTGATAATCTCCACGATATCTTGCGAGCGAAGCTTGTAATCCAAGGAGACCATCTTGCCGTTAACTCGCGCGCCCACGCACTGGTCGCCGATGTCGGTGTGGATTTGGTAGGCGAAATCAACCGGCGTCGCTCCGTCGGGCAGGTCGACCACCTCGCCGGCCGGCGTCATGGCGAAGATGCGATCGCGGAAGAAGTCTATTTTCAGGGCGTTCATGAACTCTTGCGGGTCGGAAAAGTCCTGCTGCCAGGAGCGCAGCTTATCCACCCATTCCGTCTCCTTGGGATCGGCGACCGAGGCCTCGCGGTTCAGGTATTTTTTCGTTCCTTTGCTCTGCTCATAGGCCCAGTGGGCGGCAATTCCATTTTCCGCCTCGCGGTGCATCTCTTCGGTCCGGATCTGAAATTCGACTATCTGCTGGTCGAGGCAGAGGACGGTGGTATGCAGGCTGCGGTACCCGTTTGGTTTCGGCATGGCGATATAGTCCTTGATCCTCCCCGGGAGCGGCGGCCAAAGCTTGTGAACGATGCCCAAGGTGGCGTAGCACTCCTCGACCGTATCGACGATGATTCGGAAGGCAACCAGGTCGTAGATCTTCGAGATGTCCATATCGTACTTCAAAAGCTTCTTGTAAAGGCTCGAGTAGCGCTTGGCGCGAAAATCTATCAAAAGTGGCTTGATTCCCGCCTCGTCCAGGGCTTCCTCCACCAGCGGTTTCACCCGGCTAAGATACTTAACGCGTTCGTCGTAATGGTATTTCAGGCTGTTGATAATCCACTTGTATTCAGTCGGATACAAATAAGGAAAAGCCAGGTCTTCCAGTTCGCCGCTCAAGCGCTGCATTCCGAGGCGGTAAGCCAGGGGAGCGTAAATCTCCATCGTTTCCTCCGCGATCCTTTTTTGCTTCTGAGCCGGCAAGGCGGACAGAGTTTTCATGTTGTGGTGGCGGTCGGCTAACCTGATCAATATCACGCGCAGATCCTCAGCCATCGAAAGGATCATTTTTCTTATGCTTTCAACCTGCCTCTCCTGCCCGTGGTATTTCACGCGGCTCAGCTTGGTCACTCCATCGACCAAAAAGGCAATCTCCTCGCCGAACTCCTCTTTAATCTGATCAAGGGTGTAGCTGGTGTCTTCAGCCACGTCGTGCAAAAGGCCTGCCGCGACCGTATTTTCGTCCAGCCCCCATTCGGCCAGCTCCTCGGCCACGGCGAGAGGATGCGAAAAATATGGCGCGCCGCTTAAGCGGCGTACGCCTTCGTGAGCCCTTTTGGCCACTTGGTAAGCGCGGAAAACCACGCCACTTTCATTTTTTATCATCTCGTCGAGGATCATGTAATTACACATTATAAGAGCAAAGATAAAAACGCAAAGCGAAAAGCGCAAAACAAGGAAGCGCAAAATAATGAAAACTCAAAATTCTAATATCGAAATCCGGAAAAAACTACAATTTACAAACCACAAATTCTAAACACGAACGGGTTTGAAATTTGGAATTTTGAATCTGTTTCGGATTTAGAATTTTTATTGTTTTGCATTTTTCGCTTTGCGCTTTGCGCTTTTATTTTTGCGCTTCTTGCTCTGGTTTCTTCCAGCTGGCGAAATCACAGTCGGGCCAGCGGTTGCAGCCATAAAAAATCCTTCCTTTCTTGGTTTTTTTGACCACGATCTGCCCCTGCCCGCACTTCGGGCAGGCGATGTTGGTTTCGTTTTTCGGATTAGGCAAAGACTTGGTGTTCTTACACTCCGGAAATCCGGAGCAGGCCAAAAACTTTCCGAAGCGTCCGAATTTGATAACCATTGGCTTCCCGCATTTTTCGCACTTCTCTTCGGTTTCGATGACTTCGGGTTTCAACTCCTTAACCTCGGCGTACTTCTGCTCAAGCTTCGGAGCGAAGTCGGCGTAAAAATCGCCGATGATTTTCCGCCAGTCTGCCTTTCCTTCGGCGACCTCGTCCAGGCTTTCCTCCATCTTGGCGGTGAAGTTGATGTCGACGATCTCCGGGAAGTTTTCCGACAGAGTCTTATTTACCAGCTCGCCGATCTCGGTCGGTTCGAACCGGCGGTCTTTGTTTTTAGTAACGTAATTCCTCTCCTGCAGCAAGGAAAGGGTCGGCGCGTAAGTCGAGGGGCGGCCTATGCCGTACTCCTCCAAAGCCTTAATCAGGCTGGCATCGTTATATCTCGCCGGCGGCTCGGTGAAGTGCTGTTCCGGCTTGATTTCCTGAAGTTCCATTTCGTCTCCGGAGTTGAATTCCGGCAACTCAGTCTCTTCAAACTTCGTCGGCCAGATCTTTAGGAAGCCGTCGAACTTCATCGTCGTTCCGTTCGCTTTCAGCTCGTACCTCGGCTTGTTTCCGCCGGAGATAATTGCGCTTTTCGAGTAAAAAACTGCCGGCGGAAGCTGCGAGGCGATAAACCTCCTCCAGATCAGTTCGTAAAGCTTTTTCTCGCGGGTATCGTCGGTCGGCGCTTCTTCCAGGCCAGGCGAGGTCGGGCGGATCGCCTCGTGCGCTTCCTGCGCCAAACGCGACTTAGCCTTGAAATATCGCGGGGCCGAAGAGGCGTACTCTTGCCCCAGTTTTTTTCCGATCCAATCCTTAGCCGCGGCGGTGGCCTCAGGCGAAAGATTCAGCGAGTCGGTGCGCATATAGGTGATTAACCCTTTTTCGTACAGACTCTGCGCCAAGCGCATCGTCTGCTTAGCGCTGTATCTTAAGCGGCGCGAAGCTTCTTGCTGCAGAGTGCTGGTGGTAAAAGGCGGTAGCGGGTTGCGCCGCATCTCTTTTTTCTCGATCGTCTCGGCGACCAGCTCGGCTTTTTCCAAATCAGCGGCTATTTTTTTGGCCTCCTCCGCCTTTATACCCGTTTTTGGCAAGGCCTTTCCGTCCACCTTATATAAGGAAGCTGGAAACTTTTCTTTGCTGCGTCCTTTCGGGAAAAGAGTTGTGGTGACGGTCCAATACTCTTCCGGTTTGAAGCGGCGGATCTCCTCTTCGCGGTCGACGACGAGTTTCAGCGCCGCAGATTGGACCCGTCCGGCAGAAAGGTGCCCCATAATCTTCTTCCAAAGGAAGGGGGAGAGCTTATAGCCGACAAGGCGGTCCAGGACGCGCCGCGCCTGCTGGGCGTCAACCAAGCTTTCGTTGATTTTCCTGGGATGCTCCAAGGCGGCCTCGATCGCCGGCTTGGTTATCTCGTGGAAAGCGATGCGCTCGACTTTGTCTTCGTCTTTTTCGTCCAGCTTTAAGGCCCGGACCAGGTGCCAGGCGATGGCCTCTCCTTCGCGGTCCTCATCGGAGGCGAGTATCACTTTTTCCGCCTTGGCCGCTTCCTTCTTCAGCTCGGTCACCCGCTTCTGGCTTTTGCGGGGGATGACGTACTTCGGTTCGAATTTGTTCTCGACGTCTATTCCTAGCGAGCTTTTCGGTAGGTCGCGGATATGCCCGTAGCTGGATTCGACCTTATAGCCGCCCTTAAGGAACTGACCGATGGTCTTGGCCTTGGTTGGGGATTCGACGATTACTAATTTCATTTTCTTATGCGCTTTGTTTTAAATCGAGTATCGTCCGCGCTCTTCTTTTATTATCCTCTTTATTGCGAGCGAAGCCAGGGCGCGGCCGACTGACTGCGGCTGAAGTTTAGTTTCTTCTATTATTTTGTCAATTGCGAGCGGCCGGCCGGCTTGCCGAAGCAGGGAATAAACGGCTTGTTCCTCGGCCGAGGAAAAACCGGCTGGCGGCTGTTTGGTGGATCCGTTTTTTTCCGTGCCGAATCCAAGATCGTCCAGTATCTCCTCGGCCGAAGTCGCGAGCCTGGCGCCGTCGCGGATCAGGGCGTGGGAGCCGACGTAGTTGGGCTGGCCGACGCCTCCGGGGAAGACAAAAACCTCTCGCCCCTGCTCGGCGGCCAGACGGGCGGTCTGGATCGCGCCCGAGATCCTCGGCGCTTCGATAACAACGGTTGCGAACGACAAGCCGCTGATTATGCGGTTCCTGGCCAGGAAGTTCTGCTTGAAGGGCGGCGTTCCGGGCGGATATTCGGAGATGAGCGCACCGCCGCTCTGGAGTATCTCCGCGGCCAGCCTCTCGTTCTGCGGCGGGTAGATCTTATCCAAGCCTCCGGCCAGGACGGCTACCGTTCTCCCTCCGGCTCTCAGAGCCCCGCGGTGGGAGGCGGCGTCTATTCCTAAAGCTAAGCCGCTCACGATGGCCAGCCCGCGGTGCGCCAAGGCTTCGGCGGTGGTGGAAGCCAGACTTTCTCCATAAGAAGTCGCTTTGCGCGTGCCGACAACCGCGGCGGCCGGACGGCTCAATTCCAAAGGAATTCCTTTTTTGATTTTCACAAACAGGCTTCCCGGAGAATCGGGAATCTCCGCGAGAAGCTTAGGGTATTCGGAAGAACCTCGTTTTATCTCAACGTCGATGATTTCCACTGGTGTTTTTTCCACAGCTGTCTGTTATTATATAACAAAGAGGATGTCGAAGGAGTTTAAGAGAAAGATTACGACGCAAGCTGCGCTGACCGGCGTTATCGTTATCGCCGCAGTCGCCGTTTTGGTTTACTTGGGAAGAAACATCGGGACCGTCTCGACCAAGATTTACGGGCTGCGCAATCAAGCTTCGATTTACGCTGCCGACATCGTCCAAATTTCCAATTTGCGCGAGCAGGCCAAGCTAGCCGCGCCGTACTCAACCAAGCTAGCCGTTGCCCTGCCTTCCAAGAGCAATGTCATAGTTTTGTCGAATACGGTGAATACGATTGCCTTGAAGGACGGAGTGAACGTCGGTTTCCGTTTCGGCGCCGAAGGCCAGCGGAACTCCGTCGGCCTGAACTACGTCGCGTTTGAAATGAGCGTGCAAGGTCCGTACAATAATATAGTTCAATTTATCTCTGATTTGGAGGGTAGCGGCAATTACCTAGTTATCGATAACATCAGCCTGCTTGCCGGCAGCAACGGAATGGACGGAGTGATCAACGGTCGAGTATATTTCTACAACAATGGAACGGGGCAAGGTCAGTAAGGTGGAAAATGTGCTTTTGATAGCCGCGGTGGGGATTGCGGCGGTTCTGCTGGTCTTCGTTATTTACACCATTCAATTTTTAAGCCATAATCTCCTGGACGCGCTGGCTCCCAGCGGGCAAGGCGCTCCGGCTGCAAGTTTTAATATTGCCGGCGCGCAAGCTTTAGGCTTGTAGGCTTAAAAGTTGGCGATCACCGGGCACATAGTTCAGTGGTAGAACGCTGTCCTGATAAGACAGAGGTCGAAGGTCCGATTCCTTCTGTGCCCACAAGGCTAGCGGCCTTCCTTAGTCTCTAGCGGCTAGCCCCTAGCATCAGCGCCCATAGCTCAGTGGTAGAGCGCTTGCATGACACGCAAGAGGTCTGAAGTTCGATCCTTCATGGGCGCACCAAAAAGCGCAAAAGGAAAAACAACGACAAGGCGAGCGCAAAACTAAAAGCGCAAAGCTTAAAAGATCCGACGACTAACGACCTACCGTTATTTTGCGCTTTTCGCTTTGCACTTTGCGCTAACTTGCTATTTCCATTTTCTTCTCTGCTATATAATTCCTTTATGCTTAGGTTGAAGCGCATTTACGAGAAGCCGGAAAAGTCCGACGGCCAAAGGATCTTGGTCGATCGGCTGTGGCCGCGCGGCATCTCTAAAGAAAAAGCCAAACTGCATCTCTGGCTGAAGGAGATCTCGCCGAGCCCGGAGTTGCGCGAATGGTTCGGGCACGATCCCAGGAAGTGGCTGGAGTTCAAAAAGCGGTACCGCGCCGAGCTCAGAGGAAAGAAAGAGCTTTTAACGGAGATAAGGAAGTTGGCGGAGAAGGAAACAGTCACGCTCGTTTACGGATCGAAAGAGGAGCGGTATAACGATGCCGTCGCCTTAAAATCATTTTTAAAACTTTGAATTCTGGAGAGGCAAAATTAATTCCGGAGGTTGTTTACGAAACTGCTAAGTTTGCAGCGCTAAGCAAGCCGGCCGGCCTACTGGTCCACGAGACGGCGATTTCCAAGAAAAACCTGGAGCGGGCGGAAACTTTGGCCGACTGGGTGGCGGAGCATTATCCGGAAACCAAATCAGTCGGCGACGATCCCGCCTCGCGGCCGGGAATAGTTCATCGTTTGGATAAGGACACTTCTGGAATAATGCTTATTGCGCGAGACCAGGGGTATTTCGAGTATTTAAAAAACCTTTTCCAAACGCACCAGGTTAGGAAGACTTATCTCGCCCTGGTCAGGGGGCGCGTCAAGGAGAAGGAGGGGAGGATCGAGAAGCCAATCGGGCTGAAGCCGAATACGGTGAAGCGAGTGGTTGGTGGCAGGAAAATGAAGGATGTGAAGGAGGCGGTAACCGAATACCGAACGGCGGGGCATTTCGAGGCGGACGGTAAGGAATACACGCTCTTAGAGGTTTCTCCGCTGACCGGACGAACGCACCAGATACGCGTCCACTTGGCCTCGATCGGGCATCCAGTGGCTGGGGACAGGCTCTACGGAGGCGGCGGCGACCTGGGGCTGAACCGCCAGTTCCTGCACGCCGAATCAATAGAGTTCCCCGAATCCCCGGGAAGAAGGATTAAGCTTTCCGCCGATCTGCCTGATGAGCTGCAAAAAACCCTCGGAAAATTGACAAAAAGCGGGTCTTTCCGCTAGTATTAACTCGTCATGATCAGCCGAGAAGTATTAAGCAAGATTAAGCCGGGAGCCGACGTCCGGGTCCGCGAGGTCATAAAGGAAAAGGATCGCGAGAGGACCAGCGTTTTCCGCGGGCGCGTCTTGGCCCGCAAGCACGGCAGCGAAGCCGGTGCAACTTTCACCGTCCGCGCCACCGTGGCCGGCGTCGGGGTGGAAAAAGTTTATCCGATCAACTCTCCTCTTATCGACAAAGTTGAGGTTATTTCCAGCCCTAAGAAGGTTCACCGCTCCAAGTTGTACTACCTCCGCACTCTCTCGCCTAAGAAGGCGAAGAAGAAGCTCGACGCCATCACTAAGTAGGATCCGAAGCTCTTGAAGCGCAAAGATAAAAGCGCAAAGTGTAAAAGAACTGCGTTATTGTTTTTCGCTTTTAGATTTTCTTTTTGTGCTTCCCGGTTGACCTCTCCTCTCGGGAGCGTTATTTTAATATGAGTTTGCGCGCGGGTGGCGAAACTGGCAGACGCGCTACCTTGAGGTGGTAGTGCCCGCAAGGGCTTGGAGGTTCGAGTCCTCTCCCGCGCACACTTCGACTCGCTTCGCTCGCTCAGTGTAAACACAACGACTAGCTGAACTCTAGCCTGAGCCAAATCAAAGACTCGCTCAGTGTAAACCGATGTTTATATATGCGAGCGAGGCGAAGTGCCCTGAGCTTGTCGAAGGGCAAGTTTGAAAAATTTATTTGCAGTCGAGCCCTCTCCCGCGAAGATAACTAAAAACCTCGGCAACTAAAAACACCCGCCGGTTGGCGGGTGTTTTTAGTTTGTCGGACTCTCGATTGTTGATTAGAGAATCTCCACTGTGGTGCGGTGCACTCCGAATTGTAACGCTTCTTGCGTTGAAGGAAACCAGATATCGACTTTGTTTTTATTCTGCGGTGCCATCCGGTCTTCTACAACAAAGACTTTGTCGCCGAAGATCTGCGGGAAACGAACTTTCGTCCCGAAGGGCAGCCAGTTGGCGGCTATTATGCCGTTCCTGACATGCTGGCCGGATGCGGTGATGAAAGGCGTATTGTCAGTCTGATTGACTGTACTTGAGTATCCAGTTACCGTTCGCACCTCTTGAGTCACAATCGTGACTGGGTTTTGGTTTAGTAAAGCAGTGCTGGACGGGGCGTAGGCCGCCAAGGCTGGTTGCTCGACCGCACCTTGCATCACACCGATATTGCTGGTCCACAGGACCGTAAGAAGGGCCGCCACCACCAGGTATTTACGTTTACCCATGGCAGGTAATAAAAATCTCCCTGTTACGGGAGCTTTTACTACTGCGTTTAGGATAGCCTTATAGGGGCAAAAAGTCAATATGGCTGAAAGTGTGGCTTAAATAAAGGAAAACTGGGCATTCGCGCAAAGCGGCGAATGCCCAGGTGACCGGCTTAGCCGGGGTTTCTCACCGGAGGCAGAGTGATCTCTGAACCTCTGGCGAAAAGGTAATGGGGGGTGCGATCGGCCCTCGAAGCGGCGTCCCACCAAAGGAAGAAGCGCTCCTGGAGTATTTCGTCGATCTCCAAGAACTGCCGGCGCACCTCGTCGTTGACCGATGGCTTGGTGCGCTGCCAGATGCAGAA
>DAIDMW010000002.1 GCA_027448785.1 Candidatus Colwelliibacteriota bacterium
CGCACTCTTATTACAAATTAAAGCAAGTTTATGGCGAAAAAAAACGAAGCTAAACCATTCGAGGAGAAATTCCAGGATAGAGAGAAGCGTATAAGAAAGGCTTCCGTCAAAAAGATAAATCAAGCTCTGCAGCAGGATCAGCCAGATCAAAAGCGTCTTGTCCGAAGCTTGCAAGACCTCGGGGATCTTCGGCCACTCCGTCCGGAAGTTGGGGTAAATAACCGCCACCGCCACGATAATAAGAATCAGCGGTAGAATGTATTTAAGAACTCCGGATAAAGTCAGTTTTTTCTTGGGTTTCATAAGTAAACAATACTAGAAACGTACTATTAGACGCCTAGCGCCTGCTAACAAACAACGCTTATCTCCACTAAGTATAGTATAAAAGCCGATTAAACTTAAAAATGTCGCGCGGCACCCTACGCCAGCTTGCCTCCCAGCGGCACCGTTTTGGTGGGCATCACGAGAACCGCCTCGCCATTCTCATCGTCGAAGCCCAAAACCAAGACGTCGGAGATGAACGGGCCGATCTGTTTCGGCTTAAAATTCGCCACGCAGGCAATCTGCTTGCCCAGCAGATCATCTTTGGAGTAATTGGCAGTCACCCGGGCTGAAGATTTCTTGACGCCCAGCGGACCAAAATCGATTGTCAGCTTGTAAGCCGGCTTATGCGCTTCCGGGAACTCCTCGACGTTAATCACCCGGCCGACGCGCACGTCGACTTTGGCGAAGTCCTCATACGAAATATATTCTTCTGGCATTTATTAAGTTTATAAATTATCGGACTAAATCACTATATCAAAAACCTTCCTTCGCGACGAGAGGCCGGAGACGATTTTGACATGGGAGCGCGCAACACCAAAGTATTCAGCTATAGCTCTTGCCGCCGCAGAATTCGCCTTTCCCTCAAGAGCCGGTTCCTTAACGCTTATCCTAAAGCTGCCGTCGGCCAACTTCTCGACACTCTCTTTTTTTGAGTTGGGCTTAACGAGAGCGGTTATTTTCATCGATCGATCCTGTTTCACTCATTATTCCAAAGAAATAATCTGTATTCCCTTTTCTTTAATCCGCTCTTCGGGCCAGAAGAGCTTGTTTATTTTAAACTTATCGATGCAAGAGACTTTCCTCTCCACGCTCCTTCCGGTATATTGGCCAATCTTCGGATCCCACTCTTCAAGCAAGAGTGTATCCCCCTCCTTAATTTCGAAGTCATTGAGCCGCAGCTCGAACTTCTTTTTTCCGGAATTCACAGCGTCGAAATATTCCGGCCAGATCTTCTTTTTAATTACCGCCATTATTTTCCCGACGCCGCCAACACGGTCATGCTCCGTGACAGTATTTGAACTTCTTGCCTGATCCGCATGGGCAGGGATCGTTCCGTCCGACGCCGGCGAACTTCGGATCGTTGCTGGCGTTGCCTTGCGGCCTATGCTCTAGAGATACGGCTGGCGCGGAGATAATCTTAAAGATATTGCTGAAAATCCAGGCGTCGAAGTTGCGCTTCATATTATCGAAGAGCATTCGGCTCTCTCTACGGTACTCGACCAAAGGGTCCCTCTGGCCGTAAGCCCGTATTTTCACAGATTCGGTCAGGGCCTCGATATCCTCAAGGTGATTCATCCACAGGTAGTCTAAAATACCCAGCAACTGCACGTTCACGAAGCCGACCTCCGGCGCGGCGTCTACCTTTTTCTCCGCTTCGTCTTTGATCGCTTGAAAATCTCCTTCCGGCGTCTCGTCATTTGCGAATCCGGAATCCTTTGCCATCTTTAAGACCTCCTCCCACGCGATAGGCGCGGCCGCCAAGGCGTCGAGGTGGCGGAAAATCGCCTCTTTCAGGAAAGACCTAATCTCGTCCTTGTTTAGCGAGGCAATGAGCTCCTGGCGGTCGGAATAGAACCCCAGTCGTTGCTTGTTCAGGATATCATCGTACTCCAGTAGATATTTACGGGCGTCGAAGTTCAACCCCTCGATCTTCGACTGCGCCTGGACTATAGCTTTGGAAACCAAGGAAGACTGAATCGGCATTTCGTCGGGAACATCCATTCGCTCCATAAGCATTTTCAAGCGGTCGCCGCCGAAAATACGCAGCAAATCATCCTCGAGCGAAAGGAAGAACTGCGAGGAGCCGGGGTCGCCCTGCCGGCCGGCGCGACCGCGCAGCTGGTTATCGATGCGCCGCGCCTCGTGCCTCTCCGTGCCGATGATATGTAAGCCTCCTAGCTCGCGGACTTTTTTCGCCATCTCCTTGTCCGGCGGATTGCCGCCTAGGATGATGTCAACGCCTCTTCCCGCCATATTGGTCGCCAAAGTAACCGCTCCCGGCCGGCCGGCCTGGGCGATGATCTGCCCTTCTCGTTCATGGTTCTTAGCGTTCAATATTTCGAAGGGGACGCCCTCTTCTTGTAGAACTCCGGCCAGCATTTCGTTCTTCTCGATCGAGGTCGTGCCGATCAAAACCGGCCTTCCTTCTTCACGTAATCGCCGCACTTCCTTGGCAATAGCTCGGTACTTTCCCTTTAAATTTTTGAAAACAACATCCGACTCGTCCTTGCGCACCAGCGGCCGGTTGGAAGGGATACTCACCACCTCCAGGCCGTAAACCTTGTGGAACTCTTCGGCCGAGGTTTGGGCGGTTCCAGTCATTCCGGCCAGTTTCTCATAAAGGCGGAAGTAGTTCTGGATGGTGATCTGGGCGTAAGTGCGGCTTTCCTGTTGGACCAAAACGCCCTCTTTAGCCTCGATAGCTTGGTGCAGCCCGGCTGAATACCTCCGACCGAGCATTAAGCGGCCGGTAAACTGGTCGACAATGATCACTTCGCCGTCTTTGACCACATAATCGCGGTCCTTGGTGAAAAGAGCCTTGGCCTTCAAACTCGACTCGAGGTAGCGAACCAAGCGCAGGTTCTCCACGCCGAAAATATTCTTGATCCCCGTCGCTCTCTCCACCTTGTCGATTCCCGACTCGGTTATCTCGACCGACTTCATCTTTTCGTCGACGACGTAATCCTCGTCTTTTTCCAAGCGCTCTACGGCGCGGGCGAAAATGCGGTAAAGCTCAGAAGACTCCGAGTCCGGAGCGGAGATGATTAAAGGCGTCCGCGCCTCGTCTATTAAAATGGAGTCGATCTCGTCGATGACCGCGAAATTGTGGCCGCGCTGGACCTGCTGCTCCAAGCTCGCAGCCAAATTGTCGCGGAGATAATCGAAGCCGAACTCGCTGTTAGTGCCGTAAGTAATGTCTGCCAGATACGCTTCGCGCCGGCTGACCGGACGCAGGTACTCCTTCTGCACCAGGAAGCTACCCGTAGTATCTCTTTCCTTATCGATCAGCTTGCCTTCATCCGCCGGTATGCGCCAGGTCGGGTCGTAGACATAGGCCATCTCATGAACCAAGCAGGCCACTTTCAAACCGAGGAAATCGTAAAGCTGTCCCATCCAAACCGTATCGCGCTGAACCAGGTAGTCGTTGACCGTAACTACGTGCACGCCTTTGCCGGCGAGCGCGTTTAAATAAACCGCCGGCGTCGCGGCCAGAGTCTTGCCTTCGCCGGTCATCATCTCGGCAATGCCGCCGCTATGTATAACCAAGCCTCCCCACAGCTGCACGTCAAAGTGCCTTTGGCCGAGCGTTCGCCTAGCCGCCTCGCGTGCCAAAGCGAAAGCCTCCGTCACGGCCTGATCGAGCGCCTTGCCTTCACTGATTTCCTTCCTTAGCCGCAAGCTCTCCGCCTTTATTTCCTCATCCGACAAGCCCTTCAGACGCTCTTCTCTTTCATTGATCAGAGAGATTTCCCTCGGCGGCTTGGCGGCATCCTTGCCTAAAAATCCGAAAAGTCCCGCCATTTTTACTCTTCTTCTTTTATCTCTTTGAACTTCCGGGCCTCTTCGCGGAGCTTGTTCTTTACCTCGTCGATCGTCGCGCGCATATCTTCGCCGTCGGCCTCCGCTCGTATGTTATTTCCCAAGAAGCGAAGATTGGCTTCAGCGTAGAAAACTTCGCCCTTATGATGGTGGTGAGTCGTCCGCGCTACCTCGACTTGCAGGTGGATATCCTCTCCCTCGGCAAATTTCCCCAAAAACTTATCCGCGTCGCCTAAGCGCATCTCGATATACTCTTTTAGGGACGGCGTCATCTCCAGCTCGTCCGCCCTGATATCTATGGTCATATGCCGCCATATTACCTCTTTTGGAGGTAAAAAACAACCAAAAAGAGCGGGTTTTCCACGCAAAAAAACACCCCCATCCGGACGGACGGGGGTGTTGGAGCTAGAAGCTATTTCTTCTTCTTCTTAGCAGCGGCCTTCGCCTTCTTCTTAGCAGCCATTTGTTTTTTTATTTTTTTGCAGCCAACGTACGATTGCCGACTATCAACCACATTGACCTTTTTAACCAATTTACTGATTTAATTTTAGAACAATTAATTTTTTTAAAAACTGTGGATAACTGTCACAAGCACGCAGCGATAAATAGGCCGCGATAATATATCGCCTGCCGACGTCTTACCGATGGAGATTCAGCACCTCTTCCTCCAGTTCTACGCCGAAGCGCTCGCGCACCGAAGCCTTCACAACTCCAATCAAGCCGGCAACGTCGGCGGAAGTAGCGTCTAAGACGTTTACGATGAAGTTGGGATGCTTCGGAGAAATCATCGCCCCGCCCAGCGACAAGCCGCGCAATCCGACTTCGGAGATCAACCTGGCGGTCGGAATGACTGGAAATGGATCCGTTTTGATGTTCAACCGGTATCGGTCGATGATTTCCGGAGAGAAATCATCTGCCGGAACGTTTTTAAAAATACTTCCGGCATTCGGATGCTCCAACGGCTGGCGCTCCTCCCGATATCTTATTTTCTCCTCCATGCCGCGGTATATATCCGCCTTATCCCCCGGGTTTAACTCGAAAACCGCTTCCAGAATTACCTCCTCGCCGCGGTGGCGGCGGAAAATACTGCTGCGATAAGCGAGCTCGCACTCCTTCGCGTTCCTTCGGTGCATGGCAAACGTTTGTAAATCGACGCTCAAAACCTCGCGCAGCGAGTCTTTAGTCTCTCCGCCGAAAGCGCCGGCATTGCCGAAAACCGCCCCGCCGACCGTTCCTGGAAGGCCGCCGGCCCACTCCAACCCGCTCAGCTCTCCCTCGGCCGCAAAACGCAGAAGATCGCCCATACTTACTCCGGCGCCGGCCCGGACTAAATTACCATCGCGTTCCAGAACCGCGATCTCTGGTTTAATAATCAATCCACGGAATCCTCGGTCGCTCCAAAGAATATTCGTCCCGCCGCCCAGAATAAAAATATCTCCCCTCTTTCTCCACCAGCGCTCGCTCCGTCTCCACTCTCTCAGCCCTTCGGTAAGTTCCGAAACGCTGGATGCTGCCAAAAAATTATCGGCGGATCCGCCGATCTTAAAATTGCTCAG
Organism: Candidatus Colwelliibacteriota bacterium; assembly: GCA_027448785.1. Classification (GTDB taxonomy): domain Bacteria; phylum Patescibacteriota; class Minisyncoccia; order UBA6257; family Colwellbacteraceae; genus JACWAO01. Next base: position 5,421 of record DAIDMW010000002.1, read on the forward strand.
CTTTTTCAATTCCACGCCGTGGCGTATCTCCATTAAAAACAGAAGAATAGAAGTGGACGGCAGGGGTGACCTCCAAAGTTAAAATGAGTGAGTGCTCTCACTGCCGTCCGAAATAAGTATAAAACGCAAAACGAAAAGCGAAAAGTGAAAAACACCGATTAGCCGTTCGTTGCGGTTCTTTTAAATTTTGCGCTTTTAGTTTTACGCTTTTTTGCGGCTGGGATTAGTTTATTCTTTCGCTCAGCGGCAAGTTGATATACCTGGCCGCCCCGGGCAGGTCTTCCGGGTAGCCGATCGGATGCCAAAATCTGGCTTTTACCGTCCTAATCCTTTCCGTCTTCGCCCAAGCTCCGATCTGGGCAGCCAAATTAGCCTCGCCGTTCAGCAGAAAAAACTGGGGCACGGAAAATATCCCTTCGTTCAGGGTGTAAACGCCGATATTAACGAGGTTGCCTGGAGGATTCTCCGTTTTCTCCAGGATATCCAAGAGCAAACCCTCCTCATTTACCAGGCAAACTCCGAACTTTTCCGGATGCTCGGTCTCCTTGACCAAGACAACCGGAGAATCGGAAACGCACCCCCGCAAATCATAGGGATGGTAAAGATCGTCGGCATACAGAAGCATGAAACTTTCTTTATTAAGGAATTCTCTAGCCCGATATAGCGCGTCGCTTGTGCCTTTCGGCTCCGGCTGGTAAGCGTACCTGATACGCCGGCCATTAAACGAAGATTGGAATTTTTCCCTTATTTTTTCATGGAGATACCCAACGACTAGCACCACCTCATCTATTTCCGGCGGCAATATTTCCAGCGTGTATTCCAATATCGGTTTCCCTCCCACCTCCACCATCGGCTTGGGACGGTCGGAAGTTAACGGTCTGAGACGGCGGCCCTCGCCGGCCGCCAAAATCACTGCTTGCATTCTTTTTTAATTATAAGGCCGGGAGGGGTATTGACAATCTCCGCCTGTTAATAAATTATTATTTCCATCTAGTAAAAAGCTAGAAATCTGTTCCTGTTGGAGGCTTGAATATTGAGTGTGGATCCTAGAAGCTTCGGGACGCGGCAAATCGCTGCCGCGGAAAACTCTGACGATTTCCAGCCGGGACTCGTTGCTCGCAGCGGCGCAGACTCTGGATCGATGGAGGGAACACCACGGATATCAACACCAGTCGGTCCGGATGGTGTGGGTCGAACCGACCAGAACGCTGCCGCCAAAAGGCAGCCTGAACGGTGCATAAAGCGCCGACCCAACCATAATTGTTATCGCACCTGATACACGCCTCTGTTCCTTGTTTCGCGCTCCCCATCCACTCGGATGCGGGAGCTTTCTTTAAAGTGCAAAGATAAAAGTGTAAAGCGAAAAGCTAAAAGCGAAAAATACCGACCAGCCGTTCGTTGCCTGTTCTTTTGCGTTTTGCGCTTTTAGTTTTGCGCTCGCCTTGTCGCTATTTTGCGCTTTTAGCTTTTATTTTTGCGCTTTATTATCGCCTCTCCCACTTTATAGACGTCTCCGGCGCCGATAGTGAGAATCAGGTCTTGCGGACCAGTCTCTTTTAAGAGAGTTTTTTCCGCCTCCTCAAACGAACCGACGGCTTTGGCGGACACCCCTCTCTTACTTATCGCCGTCGCGAGCTTTTTCGAGCTTATCGATTTATCTTCTTTTTCCCGAGCGGCATAGATCGGCAGGATCAGGACACTATCGGCGAGATCGAAGCTTTTAACAAAATCCTCGAAAAGCAGCTTAGTCCGGCTATACAGATGCGGATGGAAGACCACAGTCAGTTTTCGCGGTCCGCCTTCCTTCGCTTTTACAAGCTCTTTGGCGGCGAGAAGAGTAGCTTTAATCTCTGTCGGATGATGGCCGTAATCGTCGTAGACCGCCGCGCCGTTTATGGCCGCTCCCTTAAATTCAAACCTTCTCCAGGTCCCGGAAAAGGACGAGAGTGATTTCAAAGCCGTCCGCTTGCCGATGCCGGCTATCTCTGCCACCGCAAGCGCGGCTTTGGCGTTTTCCAGATTGTGCTTTCCCGGTACCAACAGTTTCAAACCGGCAAGATTTTCTTTTTCGTAATCGACAACTCGGCATGCGGCTTTTCTTACGACCGGCTTTATTTTCGGATTATTCGCGTCAGTGACCAGATAATCGTTTTTTCCAAGCTTGGAAACAAACTCGCTGAACGCCTTCCGGATATCCTTCAAATCCTTATAGTAATCCAGGTGGTCGTTATCGATGTTGGTGATAACGATAATTTTCGGTTCCAAGTTAAGGAAAGAGCGACGGTATTCGCAGGCTTCGGCTATGAAATACTTCCCGCGCCCGGCAATCAGGTTGCTTTTTGCATCTTTTAAAAGGCTGCCGACCACGACCGTCGGATCCTTTTTTGCATCCTTGAAGATCTTTCCGATCATCGCCGTAGTAGTAGTTTTGCCGTGCGTGCCGGAAACGGCAATAGTAAAGTGCTTTTTCGAAACGGCGCCCAAAGCCTGCGGATAAGTGAGAAGAGGTATGCATAGTTTCCGGGCCATCGTCAGTTCCGGATTATCATCCGGAATGGCAATGGTGTAGACGACCAAGTCGGCGTCGGATGGAACCTGAGAGGATTTCTGCCCGATATAAATCTTCGCTCCGATTTTTCCAAGCTCCTCGGTTATGGGAGAGGACGCGCGATCCGAGCCGCTAACCTTTACTCCATTCTTCAGCATCATTCGCGCAATGGCCGAAATGCCGATGCCGCCAATGCCGATGAAGTGCGCTTTCTTTATTCTTTTAAAATCAATCTCCATCTTATTTGCTTTTCCCCTCCAATATTCTTCCGACTTCTTTATTAAACTGGTTGCCGCGGTCGTACTCGTTCTTAAACATGCCGAAGCTGGCCGCCCCGGGCGAGAGAAGGATCAAGTCCCCTCTCCTCGCGACTTTCACCGCCTCCGCCACAGCTTCCTTCATGGAAGCAACCTCCGTGAAACGAGCATTCTTTTCTTCCAGCTCCTTCTTTATTATATCGGTAGCCGATCCGCGGAAAAGGATCGTCTCCTTCGCGCATTTTTTTGCCAGCGTGGCCATTTTCGAAAATTCCAGGCGCTTGTCGTACCCTCCGGCCAGGAGTATTATCCTGCCTTTTTTGTCGGATAGAGCATTAAAGGCCGCGACTGTTGCATCCGGCGTCGTTGCGGTCGTGTCGTTGTAAAACTCAACGCCATTGCGTTTGCCGACAAACTCCAGCCGGCCGGCCAAGCCGGAGAAGCGGCGCAGAGCTTCCCTGACGGCTTTGGTCGGCAAGCCGTAAATCTTAGCAGCAGCCACCGCCGCCAAAGCGTTCTCCAGATTGGATTTCCCCAATATTTTCAGAGCGCTAGCCGGAGCAATAAGCTCGCGTTTTCCTCCGAGCTGGAAGTATATCTTTCCATCCTGCAGGTATGCGCCGTCCATTTTTCCGATGGGCCGCAGCGAAAACCAGATCAGGCGCGCGCGCTTTTTTTTTATTCTCTTCCGCACCTCGGCGTTGTCGCGGTTTGCGATCAGAAAGTGATCGGCGTTCTGAAAAAGGAAGATGTTATCCTTGTCCCGGTAGTAAGCCTCCAGATTTGGGTACTTGTCCTGGTGGTCGATCAGAAGGTTGGTTAGAACAGCGATTTGCGGGCTTTTCTCCGCCGTTCTAAATCCGCGCAACAGCCAGCTGGAAAGCTCGGCGACGACCACGTCTTTCTTCTTCAACTTGCCGAGATACTTTAAAGGCGAAACGCCGATATTGCCGCAAAGAACCGCGCTTTTACCGGCCGCGCGGAACATCTCGTCAATCAAGGCCGATGTCGTGCTCTTGCCTCTGGTGCCAGTAACGCCTATCAAAAAATTACTCTCTTTTTCCAAAAAAATATTCCAATCGTTGATAATCGGCACTCCCATCCTTCGCGCCTCCTCAAGATAAGGAGAGGTGTCGGGCACGCTGGGGTTCTGAAAGACGACGTCAGCCGACCGGAAATCGCCAAACCTGTGCCGCCCCAAGACTAACTTCAAGTTCTTACGCTCTTTCAAGCGCTTCAATTGCGCTCCAAGTTCGGCTTCTGTTTTCAGATCGGTAACTAAAACTTCCCGCGCTCCGGCCTTGGAAAAGTAAAGCGCGGCCATGATGCCGCTGCCATCACGATATCCGCCCAGACCCATGATTACGATTTTTTTGCCTCGATAATCCATGTAATGCTTACGATACTCCCAAGGAGGAAAAACTCAAAGAGCGAAAAAGCGCAGAGATAAAAGCGCAAAACTAAAAGCTAAAAGCGAAAAACAACGACTAAGGACTAGGGGTTAGGGACTGCGAATTAGGATTGCGGACTAAACCCTAATCCCCAGTCCCTAGTCCCTACATTAACTTTTGCGCTTTTAGCTTTGCGCTCTTAAGCCGATATCTTCTCGATCTGCACCTCGGTGAAGTGCTGGCGGTGGGTGTTTTTAGTCCGCTTCCTAGTCTTGGAATGATAATGGAAAACCACCTCCTTGCGCGTGCGCCCCTGGCGCAGTATTACCGCCTCGGCCTTCGCTTTCAAATAAGGCATTCCGATCTTCACCTCTCCGCCATCGGCGAAAAGAAGCACCTTGTCAAAAGATACCTTGTCGCCGGCTGCTCCGGCCAGCTTCTCCACCTTAACCTTTGTTCCGGGTTCGGCTTTATACTGCTTTCCACCCGTCTCGATAATCGCGAACATAACAAGGACAGTATAGCGGCTCGCCCGTTTGCCGTCAATCAGGCTAATTGAGCCGCACGAGCATTATTGAAAAGGCCAGAAAGAAGACCGACGAGGCTAAAGCGCCGGCTATCAGAAGGTAAGAGAGGAACTTAGCCGAACGGTAAAGAGCGGACGCCAAAAACCAGCTGCCGGCGGCAATCGCCAGGCCGGTAATGAAAATAAAAGACAGGGATTCCCAGCCGCCGGCCACCGCCAAACCGCTCAGAGTGTCGTATCTTATGACGAAAGGCCCGCTCTGGTCGCGCAGGGCGGATAGCGGCCAGCCGATAGCGATAAAAGTCAAAAGGAGGCTAAGAGCCGCCGCACCGACCAATTTCCTGTCATGCCACATTTTTTTTGATAGTACCGTTACCGGGATTCGAACCCGGGTTCCATGGCTGAGAACCATGTGTCCTGGACCAGGCTAGACGATAACGGCTGAAGCTTCCGCATTATACCAGATAGCTTAAAAAACGCCAGAGTTTCCGCACTTTATCTATCCCCGCAGCCAGTGCCCGTACTGCCTGACCAGGAGTTTCGAGGCCTTTTCCGGCTCGGCCATTATCTCCAAAACGATTTTCTCCATCCGCGCCGACTGCGACCCCTTTATCAGGATCAAGTCTTTGGGTTTTATGAGATCCTGCACCTTCTTTTTCGCCTCATCAGCGGAGTCGAAACTCCAAACTGCCTCCTCCGGCAATCCTTTTTCAACCGCCCCCTTGGCGATGAATTTCGCTTTGACCCCGACCGTCACCAGGATGTTCACGGTTTCCGCCGCGACAGCTCCGGTGTCTTCGTGGGCGGAAGCCGTATATTTACCGAGCTCCGACATGTCGCCCAAGACGGCAATCTTCCGCGGGGCGGGAATCTCTTTTAATATCTCCAGCGCCGACCAGGTCGAAAGCGGAGAAGCGTTATAAGTATCGTCGATTATGTATGAATCTTTCACACCCGGCAGTATCCTCGCGCGTCCGCGCTCTCCGGGATAGCGGGCCAGCGCCTCCGATATTTGAACCAGGTTCAATCCCTGGGATATCCCGACCGCCGCCGCCGCCGCGGCGGCGTACGCGTGCGGCTTCCCCAAAACTCCGTCGATACGCACCGGCACGAAACCCCCTCCGTACTCCAGCTTGAAAACTATGCCGGTCGGCCGACCATCCTCGCTCTTGTTTTCAAATCCCGAGATCCGCATCGACGCCCCTTCCTTGAAGCCGAAGGTTATCACTTTTGACTTGGTTTTCTCCTTCATCTCGAAAACATACGGATCGTCATAGTTCAAAATAGCGAATCCGTTGCCGTTCAAGCTGCGCACCAAGCGCGATTTTTCCGTGGCCACCTCTTCGGCATCGTTGTAAAACTCGACATGGACGGGGACGGCGCCGACCGCGGTTACCACCGCCACCTCCGGGCGTACGATCTCCAGAAGATAACCGATATCCCCGGGGCGGTCGGCTCCGTACTCCAAAACTATCGCTTCGGGATAAGGAAGGCGGAAAATCAGCCAGACAACAGCGCGACCAACGACTTTCAGCCAAAAAAACGCTCCGCCCGAAGAGCTGTAGTCGCCGATGATCGCGAGTGGCAGACCCAGCTCGCTATTGAGATTGCCGGCCGGCATCCTCGTCTTATACTTGGAATTTAAAACGGCAGCCGTTGCCAGCTTGGTCGAAGTTTTGCCGACGCTGCCCGTGATTCCCACCACCAGCGGATGGTATCTTCTAATCAGCGCCTTTGCCAGGCGCTTTAGCAGTTTTTGCAGTTTTTTCAAAGCCCAGTTTCTCATTTTAAGGAACTAAGGTTGACGAACTATTCATTGGATAGTTGTCCGGCGGCACATTATAGTAGTTCAGAATAAAGCTCGCTAGCTGCTGCCAATAAGGCACGACGATTCCGGAAAGCGGAGCTCCGGCCGGTTCGTAAAGCACGATCAAGGCGACGAATTTGGGGTTATGAGCCGGTGCGAAACCGATGTAGCTGTCGATGACTTGACTGGTGTATCCGCCGGTCTTCAGGTTCGGAACCTGCGCCGTTCCGCTTTTGCCGGCCACGTTGTATCCGGGTATCTCCGCCAGCTTTCCGTGCATCACATCGTGTTCCATCATCGTCACCGTCTCATCGGCGGCGGTGGCGGAAATGACGCGGCGAACGACTTTCGGAGACTGATCGCCGTCCACGTACGGCTGCATCATCACACCGTGGTTGGCGATGGTCGAGATCGCCTCAACCATGCGCATAGGCGTCGCTGAGACGCCTTGGCCGAAGCTGGCAGCGGCCCAATCGATCGGTTCGGTGTGCGTCCTGGTAAGCTGGTGCAGGCTGCCGACCACCTCGCCCGGAAGATCAATTCCGGTCTTAACGTTAAAACCGAATTTGTAAAGATAATTGAGGAAATTTTGGTTACCCAACCTATTTTCCACGAATGCGGCTCCGATGTTTAGCGAGTCGGCGATGACCGTCGTCATGTTTGTCCAGCCGTGAGCCTTCTTGTCCCAGTCGAAAATCGTGTGCCCGTTCAGCACCAGCCGTCCACTGTCGTAATACTCGGTGCTGGTTTGTATAACTCCGGCATCCAACGCTGAAGACATCGTTACCGGCTTCATAATCGATCCGGGCTCGAAAATACTCTGCACGGCCGGATCGATGAAAGAGTTGAGCGGGTACTGGCCGTAGCTGTTGGGGTTGAAGTCCGGCAGGTTGGCCAGGGCGAGAATGGCCCCCGTCTGCGGGTTTTCCACGATGAAGGTTCCGCCAGCCGCCTTGTGCTGGGTTATCGCTTCATTCAAGAGATACTCGGCCTGGGCCTGGATGTTGCGGTCGATTGTCAGGTGAATATCCTTGCCGTCGACGGCCGAGGTAGCCACGCCGTTAGCCACCTCGCCGGGGGTTCCGGTCAAAGTCGCGTTATAATATTTTTCCGCTCCGTACATTCCCACCGGCGGAGTGCTTTGGGATACATAGCCGACGACCTGGGAAGCCAAGGTGCCCAGCGGATAATACCGTCCCACTATTTCGTTGACATAGACGCCCATCATCTTAGCGTTATCAACCGAGTCGGCCTGAGCCGAGGTCGCTCGCTTTATCAAGATAGAGTACATGGAGTTTTTATTGCTTAAAACCTGCAGCAAATTGCCGGGAAGGTTGGTGCCGCCCAGAAGGTTGTCCAACTCGGCGGCGGTCGTGGTCGGGCTGACAATGTCTTTCGGCACCGCGTAAATCTGCGGATAATCGCGGTTAATGGCCGCCGGTATCTCGTCGCCACTGCTATCGGTCAGATAAATGTTCCCGCGGTTGGGAATCGATGCCATCGACCACTTCGCGAGAGACGCCGCTTTGGCGCTATAATATCCGCCCTTGTGGAGCTGGATGTTATAAAGATTGAAACCTAAAATCGAGTATAAAACGCAGAAAGCTGCGATTAAGAACGTGATACGAAAGCCCATTGTGGATTAACTTCTCTCACCAATCCATCCGCCGCGGCCAGATTCTTCAGATTGTTCGGATCGGTTATTTTGTAGAATTGATCTTTCAGCTCAGCATTTTTCACCTGCGCATTCTGCACTGATTGCGTTAGGCTTGCGATATCCTGACTGACACTGACTGTTCTAGAATAAATAATTATGGTGAGTGAAGCAACACCGACCAGCAGGCCGCTGAGGATGATTATCAGCTTTAAGATTCCGCTGTCTTTGTTTGGTTGAATTACCGTCATCTCTCTTTGCTTTCTTGTTTCTTATTCGACCTTTTTATTTTTCTTTCCGGTCATCCGCACCGCCCGCAGTTTGGCGGAGCGGCTGCGCGGATTATTCAAAACCTCGCTTCTTTTGGGGACGACCGGCTTCTTGTTGATTAATTCGGCCTCGCCGGATTTCTGCAGGTCACGGAAAGCGTTCTTCACCATCCGGTCTTCCAGGGAATGGAAAGAGATGACCGCCGCCCGGCCGTTAACGCCCATCACCTCCGGCAAATCGCTCAATAGGCGGCGCAGGTTGTCTAATTCTCCGTTAACCGCGATGCGCAGCGCCTGGAAGACCCTGGTCGCCGGATTTATCTTCCGGTGCGCCGAGGCGGGCAGCGAACTGTAGACGATCTCGGTCAGCTCGCCGACGCGGAAAATCTTTCCCTTCTTACGGGCCTCGACGATCGCTTTGGCTATACGGCGGGAGAACCTTTCCTCTCCGTACTTCCAGAAGATCTCGGCCAATTCGGATTCGGCGGCGCCGTTTACGATATCGGCGGCAGTCGCTCCATTAGTAGCGTCGTAACGCATATCAAGCTCTTCCTCAGGCTTAGCAAAACTAAAGCCTCGGCCGCTGGTTAGGTGCGCCGAAGAAAACCCTAGGTCTAGGAGAAGAACGTCGGCAAAGTCCGCTCCGGCGCCGCTTAGAATAGATCTGGCGTCGGCGTAATTACCGCGCACCCAGGTCGCAGACAGCGACGGAAATCGCTCGGTTACCGCGGCTTTGGCCTCGGCCAGGTTGACTTCGTCCAAGTCGGCGGCGATAAACGTTCCCTGCCCTCCCATCTTCTCGGCGATAGCTAAGGCATGTCCCCCGCTTCCAACCGTTCCGTCAAAAACAGTTTCGCCCGGCTTCGGATCGAGGACGGCAACAGTTTCTTCTAGCAAAACCGGGATGTGCGCTGTTTCTTTCATAGGCTAAATTCCTAGTTCTCCCAACTTTTCGGCGATCTCGTCCCCCGCGCTCTCCGTCTTCTCACGGTACTTCTGCCATGCCGCCTCATCCCAGACCTCCACGCGGTTGTAGACGCCGATAACCTTCACGCTTTTACCCAAACCGGCGTATTTCCTGAGATAATCGGGAATAAGGATCCTTCCCTGCGAATCGAGCTCGGCGCTCGAGGCTCCGGAAAGCATCAGTCTAGCAAAAGCCCTGGAGTTTGCTTGGGCCAACGGCAAAGCGACGATCTTTTGCGCCAGCGCCTCCCAATCGGCTTCGGTAAAAACAAACAAACAGTGATCCAATCCCCTGGTTATGATGGCTCCGGAGGATATTTGGTTGCGGAACTTTGCCGGTACGGCGACCCGCCCTTTGGTATCCACTGAATGTTTGAATTCTCCGATAAACATTAGGTTGATGTCACTTATCCACAAAAATTGGCTATTTTGGGGTAGTTATCCACACAGTTATCCACAATTCCCCACTTACATGTAAGTTTACCCATCCTAACCGCTTAAGTCAAAATACGGACAAACGCCGGCCCGTACGGAAAAAAGCTTTTATTCAAAGGAAAAAATAAGCTTATAAGCGTATAGGAATAAGTTATCAACAGATTGGTACAAAAAAGGTTCTTCCCCACCTAGGAAAAAGAAAGCGTAAAAGGCAAAACGCGACCAGCTGTTAGTCGCCGGTTCTTTTGCGCTTTAAGTTTCGCGCTTTTTGTCGAATGGTGGGCAATACTGGATTCGAACCAGTGACCCCTTGTGTGTGATACAAGTGCTCTGCCACTGAGCTAATTGCCCCGCTGGAGATTAAAGACTAGTGACCAACGCCAATCACCATAAAAACATTATAAACCAAAAAGCGCCTTGGATAAAGGCGCTTTCTTGGCAAAATTAAGTCTTTTACTGGATCTCAACGGTGGCGCCAGCCTCGGTCAGTTTTTGCTTCAACTCCTCGGCTTCTTCCTTTTTCAATCCTTCCTTGACTACCTTCGGGGCTCCGTCAACCAAATCCTTGGCCTCTTTTAAGCCGAGACCGGTAGCCTCGCGGACCACTTTGATGACGTTGATCTTCTGGTCACCGGCGGCCTGGAGCATGACATTGAAGGAGGTCTTCTCCTCGACGGCGGCTCCGGATGCGGCGGCTCCGGATGCGGCCGGCATGGCGGCGCTGATCCCGAACTTCTCCTCCATCGCCTTGACCAGCTCGGCCAATTCGACGACGCTCATTTTTTCGATCTCCGATATAAACTTGTCCTTTTCCATTTTGTTTGTTTTTTTAACTAACTTTTACGACTGCTTTGATTTTTCCTGCAGAATGTACATAAACATCCTGAGAGGCGCGGTCATGGTTCCCATAACCTGAGCGAGAAGAACCTCCCGCGTGGGCAGCTGTCCAATCGCCATTACGGTCGCGGCGTCGAACTGCTGTTTTTTAGCAAGATCCAATCCTCCGAGGATCTTGAAGTTTCCCGATTCCTTGGAAAAACGATAGACTTTGCCGGCCACTGAGCTGATGTCATCATTGGCGAACACGGTACCGACCTGCGACTCGAACTCGGTCGGATCAAGGTCGATGCCCTTTTCCTGCAAGATGATGCGCAGCAGCCTCTTCTTGATTACGTCGAATTCGGCTCCCGACTCTCGCAGCGATCTTTTAAGCGAACGAATCGCCTCGACTTTAGTCCCAGAAAAGTCGGCAAAGATGACGGAACCGGACGAAGCCATTTTCTTCTTCCCTTCCTCCAGCGCTTCTTTTTTCTGCTCTTTTGTCTTCATAGAAAAATAAAAAACCGCGAATCCGCAGTTTCTAGATTATTTCCTCGGCGGGGCTTATCGACCTTCTGCTACCTGGTAGCAGAGCCTTGCCCGCTGTCTGCGGATTGCCTGTTAAATTTAAAGGAGGCGGCCGTTTTTGTCAAACGGACGATGAGACTTATTTTAGTTTTGCCTCCTTGTGCGCCGTACGCTTGCGGCAGCTGGAGCAGTATTTGACGTAACCCAGCTTCCTCTCCACCTGCTTCTTGTTTTTGCGGGTGTAATAGTTCATCTCCCCGCAAACGGAGCACTTCAGCCTTATTAAGTTTTCTGCCGCTTTCGACTGTGCCATTTTATTTTTCGTTGATTATTTTGCCCTCTTTTACGCCGGTCTCGGCAACGGGACAATGAGCCGATGGTCGGAATCGAACCGACGACCTACTCCTTACCATGGAGTCGCTCTGCCTACTGAGCTACATCGGCTGGCGCGACATTGACCACTATACTTTGTTTTCTTGCTTTTGAAAACCGCGCTGCGGCCGTCGCTGTATCGGAGCCAGCGGTCGGAATCGAACCGACGACCTACTGTTTACAAAACAGTTGCTCTGCCGGCTGAGCTACGCTGGCCTCTCCGCGTCCGCACAGTGGCGGTTAAGCTTTCGGCAAAGTCTGTGGGCAGGGAGGGATTCGAACCCCCGTAGCCGCTAGGGCGCCTGATTTACAGTCAGGTGCAATTGACCGCTCTGCCACCTGCCCAGCAAACACTAATGCGAAGCCGAGGAAATTATAGCTTATTGTCGCTATTATTCAACTTCCGGCTGACGATATTGTCCGCCTTGAGTATCGCAACTTTCAGGCGGCGGAGCAGCTTGTCGTAAGATCGCTTGACCGCTTCGTCTATTTTTTCCAGATACGCGCTTTTGATAAGCCTCTGGCGAACCAGTCCCGATTCCTCATTAGCCTTGACCCTCGGCAATGCCGAAGCCAAAAGGTAAACCATCACTCCGAAAGCGATGATAAGAACTAGGTTGACGACAAAGCTGTACATTATGAACTAAAGCTCGTAGCGGATGAACCGTTCGATGGTTATATTCTCCCCCACCTTGGCGATAGTCTCTTTGACCAAGTCGCCGATCGTTGTTTTTTCGTTGCGGATGAACGGCTGCTCCAGAAGAGCCGGCGCGTCAGCTGGATCCATCGCGGCGATCTGCATGGCGATGTTATGCGCCAGCTCGCGGAATGGTTCTGATCGGCCGACAAAGTCGGTTTCGCAATGTATCTCCAGCATGACTCCAATCCGGTCGTTGTGGACATACGATTCGATGATTCCGGTCGTGGCGGCGCGGCTGGCCTTTTTTTCGGCGATGATAACTCCTCGCTCCTTAATCAGTTCCAAAGCACGGTCAAAATCTCCGTTGGCCTCCTCCAGCGCTTTTTTGCAATCCATCACTCCGGCGCTGGTCATCTCCCTAAGTTTTTGAACGTCGCTAGCTTTGATCATTTTTATTGTTCGTTTTTTACTTCTTCTTGCTTGGCGGCCGATTCGAACTCCTTTCTGCCCTCCTTGATGGCGCGGCCGACAACCTCTATTACATTGTCTATCACCTGCACCGACTTGTCATTAACCGGAATGGCATAGTCGGCCAAATCAGGATTGGCGTTGGTGTTCACAGTCGCAATGACGGCGACGCCGGCCTTCCTCGCCTCGCGGGCCGCTAGCGTATTATTTTTTAAATCGACTACGAAGGCGATTGTCGGTATCCGGTCGAGATAAAAGAGGCCGTGGAAAAACTTGTCCAACCTCTCGAGTTCCTTCATAATGCTAAACCTTTCTTTCTTCGTGTATTTTTCTAGCCGTCCCCCTTCCTGATCCTCCTTGAGCTTCCGGAGCTGTGAGATGCGCTGCGAAATGACACGGAAGTTGGTCAGAGTTCCCCCGAGCCACCTCTCGGTGACGTACGGCATCTGCAACTCATCCGCCAGGCTCTTTACGGCGTTCTTGGCAGCTGGCGTCGTGCCGACGAAAAGAATGGTTCCGCCGCTCCTGGCTTTAGCTTTAAGAACTTCAGCGGCCTTATCCAGAGCTTCGACGGTCTTTTCCAAGTCGATAACCTCGACTCCCGAACGGGTCGCGACGATGTAGGGGCGCATCTTCGGATTGGTCCTAGACTTGCTTAACCCGTAAAAGGCTCCGATTTCCATCAAGGATTTTATTCTTGCCTCCTCGGCTTCATTCAACTGCCTGGCGGGAGCTTCTTCTACAGCGGCATTCTCTACCGCGTCTTCTAATATCTGATCCATACGGGCGAATTATAACTTTATTTTGCCTTGTGTTCAAGCCTCCACTTCTCAATCGCTCGGTGGTTGCCTGAAAGCAACTCCTTGGGCACCAGGTATTTTTTTCCCCTCCGGGTGAAAACCTCGGGCCGAGTGAACACCGGGACCCCTACCCCGTGGCGCATTTCTTCAATCGACTCCCCTTTGCCGAGCACTCCCGGCAGGCGTCGCGATACCGCGTCTATAACCGCCATTGCCGGGACCTCGCCGCCGGTCAGAACGTACGGGCCGATTGAAATTTCACTCACTTTCCATCCGGATTTTTTCAAAATAGGGACGAGACGGGCGTCGATTCCCTCATAATGGCCGCAGACGAAAATCAGGTGCTTTCGCCTCCTGGCCCACAAGTCGGCCGTTTTTTGATCGAATTGCTTTCCGCCGGCGGCGAAAACAACGACCTCGGTTTCGCTTTTTTTAGCGCTAGCCCCCAATGCTTTGGCAACACGATCCATCGCCGATACGAGCGGCTGGAGCATCAAGACCATTCCAGGGCCGCCGCCGTAAGGTCGGTCATCGACTTTCTTGTGCTTGCTTTCGGAAAATCCGCGCAAATCGTGGAGCCGTATTTTTATCAATTTATTCTTCTCCGCCCGACCGATAATCGACTCCTCCAAGTATCCTTTTATCGAATTCGGAAAAATGGTTATTACGTCGAAAGTTGTCATTTTAAATTAAAGAAGCGGCCGCGGCTGCGCAAGATGTATTCAGCCGAGGCCGCCAACGCGCGCTTAGCCGCTTCTTAAGAAGTCGCTCCTCCGTACTCCTCGAAACCGTTCTCTTCGCGCCGATTTTCCGACGGCTTGCGGCCGCCCTCCGGTTCCTCGATCTTCAAAGTAACGCGAGCGTTGTTCTTAATGCCGACAATTCGTAATAAAGAACGGATCGCTTTCGCGGTGCTGCCGTCTCGGCCAATAACCTGTCCCATGTCCTGCGGACTTACTTTCAGGGTCAGTAAAACGCCCATTTCGTCTATTTTCCGATCGATCTTGACCTCTTCGGGATGATCAACGATAGACTTAATGATAAATTCAAGGAACTTCTCGTCAGCTTGATCTGCCATGAGTTCTTCTGAGTTTTTTCGACCTTTGAGGCCTCTTATTCAGTAAAGCGTTACTCAGCAGCCCCTTTTTGCGGAGCCGCTTCTTTCTTAGGTTTGAACTTCCGTAAAACCATCTGAGCGGTTAGGGTCGGCTTGGCACCCTGGTTGATCCAGTACCGAGCTCTTTCGAGGTTGATATCCGAAGAGTTCGTGTGGGGATTGTACCACCCCAGATCCTCGACGAACTTTCCCTGGAGCTTGCTGCGCTTTTCTTGCACAACCAAACGAAAAGAGCGAGCGTGCTTCTTGCCGACGATTTTCAGTCTTATAGCCAACATGATTTTTCAATTATAGCAATCAGCGGTTCTTTGTCAAAGCTTGGCGGAAGTTTGCCCTTCCGGAGACAGCTTTAGCGAGAGGATGCGTGACGCTCCTTCGGGGGTCATTGTCACTCCGTAGAGGATGTCTGCCGCCTCCATAACAGCGCGATTATGAGTGACGATTATGAACTGTGTCTTGCGGGCAAACTTCTTGATCATCTCCCCTAAGCGGCGGGCGTTGCGCTCATCGAGGGTCGCGTCGATTTCGTCTAAAACCAGGAAGGGCGGCGGACTGACCGAAATGAGGGCGAAGAGCGCGGCGATGGAAACCAAACTCTTCTCCCCGCCGGAAAGCGCTTCGAGGTTCTTGATGCGCTTCCGCGGCAGATCGATGTCTATCTCCACCCCCGGGACCCGGTCCGCCTCCGCTGCACCATTCTCGCCTAGACCGGTCTCGACTTTCTCCATGCTCAGACGTCCGCTGCCTCCGTCAAACATTATCTTCATAAACTTATCGAACTCTTCGTTAATCGATTTGAATGCCGCGGAAAAGTTTTCGTGAATCTGGCCGTCCAGCTCTTTAATGAGCGTCTTTAGGTCGGCAATCGACTTTTCCAGATCGGAAACCTGGCTCACCAGAAACTCATGCCGAGCCTCTGTCTCCTCCGCCTCTTTCACCGTCCCTTGGTCGATATCCCCGATCGAGGCTAGTTCCTGACGGTAGCGCAAAATCTGGCGTTTAACCGCCTCGCGCTCCTCTTCCGGAAAACTTCCGACGCCTTCCTTTACCTCGCCGATGCTGCGCCCAGCCTCGGACAGCTCACGCGCAATCTCCTGGAGGCGAAACTCGAGTCTTTCCTTATTCAAAAGCAAACGGTTCAACCGCTGAATGAAGGCCTCGGTTTCCCTTTTCTTCCCCTCAAGCGTCAAAAACGCCTGGCGGAACTTTTCGTTAAAATCACGAATGCCGGAGCTGAAACCCTCTTCATCTTTTTCCAGCTCAGCCATTCCTTTCTCAAGTTCGGCAATCTTTTCGGCGATAAGCCGTCTTTCTTCTCCGGTATCGGGGATCTCCTCGCGGCGCTCGTCGGTTTCCCTAAATAGCTCTGACAGCGATTCGAGTTTTCCCCGAACTGCCGCAAAGTCCTCCTCACGCAAGGCTTCGCCGATAAGGCGCTTAGCCTCGGCCACTATCTCTTTCAATCTGACGACATCGACTCCACCTTGGCGCGCGCCGATTTCCAGCCTCGCCTCGATTCGACCTAATTCTTTCTGCAACTCGCCTTTCTTGGCCAGTAAATCGTCCTTGCGCAGCTTGATGAATTTCAGCGACTCGGCCGCCGCCGGCTCCGAATTCTTGATACGGATCAACTCCTCTTCCGATGTTCTCTCTTCTTCTTTCTTCAGAGAGATTTCTCTCTCCACCTCCTGGCGTTCCTTCTCCAGCTCAGACAATTCGCGATTGATGCTCCAAACTTGCCCGCCGTAAAAGCGATCTTCCAATTCTGTAAGCGACTGCATTATCGCTTCGCGATTTCGGTAGCGCGTCACCTGGCGCCGTAAAAAGCTAAGATGCGGCTTGATCTCTTCGATCAGGGCCGCAGCTTTCTCCAGGTTATCCTCAGAGTTTTTCAGACGGCGTTCGGCTTCGGCTTTCTTCAAACGGAACTCCTTCAATCCTAGGATCTCTTCTATCATCACTCGGCGCTCCATCGGCAGCGAGCGGATGAAAATGTCGCTCTCCCCCTGATTGACCGTGGTGAGCCCGCGAGCGCCCAGCCGCGACTTGGCGAAAAAATCGATGATATCCTTCAGCCTGACTTCCGACTTATTTAAAAAAACCTGCGTAGTCCCGTCTCGGCTGATGCGGCGGGACACTGAAACCTCATTGAAATCAACCGGAAAGAATCCGGTAGAGTTGTCGAAGAATAGCGTGGCCTGCGCCAGGCCGGCCCGCGACTTGTTCTGAGTGCCGGCAAAAATCAAATCTTCGGCGCGTCCGCTACGGAGGTTCTTCGCGTCGCGTTCTCCCAAAATCCAACGCAAGGCGTCAGTGATATTAGACTTGCCCGAGCCGTTCGGCCCGACTACGGCTATTATGTTGCCGTCGAGATCGAGAGTGATTTTATCGGCAAAGGACTTGAATCCCTGCAGCTCAAGGCGTTTAAGAAACATGATTTTCGCTCTTCAATTCCATCAAAGCTTTTTCGGCGGCGCTGATCTCCGCTTCTTGTTTCGAACCTCCCTCGCCTTCGGACTGTAGCTCTTCTCCGAAGTACAATCCAACTTTAAACACCCTTTCGTGCGCCGGCCCACTTTCGGAAATCACTTTGTATGTCGGCGTAAGCTTCAACTTCTCCTGAGCGATCTCCTGCACCAAGCTCTTCGGATCCTTTCCGCCAGAACGCAAAACCTCTTCAATGTTGGGAAAAATGAATTTGGCGATGAACTGCTTGGCCGCGGCGAATCCGGCGTCCAGATAGACGGCGCCGATGATAGCCTCGACGGCATCTGCCATGATAGACTCGTGTCCCTTGGCTTTGCCGAACTCTTTCGCCTCCCCCTTCGAAACCAAAAGCTTGCCAGCCAAGCCAATCTGCTCAGCAACGCGCCCGAGCATCTTATAATTGACGAGCGCCGCGCGATAGGCGGTAAGTTCCCCCTCCTCTTTGTCGGGCAAAAGCTTGAAAAGCTCTTCGGTAACGACAAGCTCCAGCACCGCATCGCCCAAGAACTCCAAGCGCTCATTGTTGTCGTACTGCCAGCCGGGGTTTTCGTTAAGATAGGAGCGGTGCGTCAGCGCTTCCTGCAGCAGATCTTTATTATGAAAATCGGTTCCGATTTCCTTCTCCAGCTCACTCAAAAGATTCATCTTTTTTCTCAGAAACATTGTTATCCGGACTGCCCACAGGCGGGGTTTTCACGTCCGCGTTCGGATCGATCTGTCGGTAAATAGTGCCCAAGACCCCGTTGATGAATTTGCTAGAGTTCTGCCCCCCGTAAGTTTTGGCCAACTCCACAGCTTCATTGATCGCCACCCTCGGCGGAACGTCCATCGTCTTCCCATAAATAAGCTCGTAAAGCCCGATGCGCAAAATATTGCGATCGATAAGTGAAAGTTTCTCCACCGGCCAATCCGGAGCGGCCATGCCGATTATCTTATTCAATTCATCAAACTTCCCCTGCACCCCTTCGGTCAGGGAGTAAACGTATTTAAAGTCCCGATCTTCGAACCCGGGTCCGAATTCGGCAACATTGCGATCGACTACCGCTTTTAACTCCTCCTGTCGATCGTAAAAATCCCATTCGTAGAGAGACTGCAAAACCAGTGATCTTCCTAGCGCTCGCGAAGCCATGAGTTTTATTTTTTTATAGGTTCTGGTGTTAACGAGTCTGATTAAAGCTTGCTTTAACTCCTATTTTTCCGCGGACGAATAATAGCCGCAATGCCGGCAAGCGCGGTGCGGAAGCATCGGGAACTTGCATTTCGGACACTCCGACAGATTGGTCGGTTTGAGCGCCAGATGGCTGCGCCTTCTCCCCACTTTGGAAACGCTGTGATGGCTTGATCTTCCCATAGTTTTTAATCGATTAACGTTTTATGAGTATAGTTTTTGCCGGAGAAAAGTCAACTCGCCGGCCGCGCCACTGCCCTTATAATCAACAAGGCCGGCTGGACCTTATCCAGCCGGCTCTTTTTTTCGTAGTTAGTTAGTCGAACCTGTTTTCAGCGACGTGGCGCTTGATCTCTTCGGATAACAGTTTGACATGGCTTTCGTAGTCGGCCTCCAGCTTAGCCCAGAGGGCGCTGCAGTGCGAACAGCCGCTGGCAGTCTTAGCATAATCCTTCATCCGCCAGAGGCTGTCGGAGATCTCGGACATCTGGTGAACTAAATCGTGGTTCCAATCTTTAAGCATGAGAACATAATTGATTCGTTCGACCTTTAACTAAGTATAGCGCAAAGGAAGCGTAAAGATAAAAGCGCAAAGCGCAAAAGAACGAAAATTCTAAATCTGAAATACTAAATCTGAAACAAATTCGAAATTGTAAATAAGAAATCACAAACACGGACGTGTTTAGGAAGCGCAAAACTAAAAACTAAAAGCGAAAAACAACAATAGATCGTCAGTTGTTAATTCTTTTGCATTTTGCGCTTTTAGGTTTGCGCTTATTGTGGCTTCTCGGTGTTGTAAATGTCCTGGATCTGCGTGGAAGTCAGAGCAGCGTCAAATAATTTAGCCCTATCCAGCTCGCCACTCCAGAACTCGTGATAGCTCCCATAAAAATCGGCGCCGAAAGCAAGTGGATTAGTAGAACTATAGTTGATTGTCCCGCCGGGTAATGCGCCTTGCGCAACCAAGTTGCCGTTAACATACAAGTATTGACCCGTCTCGGTAACGACATACGCTATAAAAGTCCAAGAGTTGAACGGAACGACATAAGAGGAATCGCCAATCCATTGCCATCCTCCATTGGTAAAACTGACGCTCGCTCCAGGATTACAAGAAGGATTGAGCAGGATCCTCGGTCCCGGGTCGGCGGCCATTATATACATCCCCTCATTGCTTCCGCAGGAAGTTACCGGATCGATCCAAATAGTTTCGCTTAGCGGAGGGTTTATTTGGGTAGAGGTTGGTAGACTTATATAATCGTCGGTTCCGTCAAAAAGATAACAATACCCTTTTACGCACCCTTGAACCTTATGAAACGGACCCGTACCCGTTGATGTCGCGTCACCTAAAATTCCATTATTATTTAAGCCAGACGAATCAACCGTTACCGCTCCGACTCCAGACGCAAGATTATCAAACTCCCAACTACCAACTAAACCGTGTAAAAACGGCGTAAGCGCCAAGTCGTTGCCAACTTCATAAGTGGTCGGATCGACGCCGCCGTCAGCGGCGGCCGTCGCCTGGTACTTATTTGACTCAAAATAAGCCGTTAACTCGTAATTAGTGCCGTTGGTCGCGTAAGTATAATACTCTCCGCCGGTCGGCGAGTTTGTCGGATCGACCGGCAAAGCCGAGATCGGCGAACCGCCCGGAATTTGCGAGAGGTTGACCGGCATCCAGCCTGTGCCGTTCGTATTGAATAAGTTTTGCTGCGAAACGCAGTTGTAGGTCCAGCCCGTCGGTAGCGCCGGCAAACCTAAAGAGGAACAGGTCGAGGTCTGGCTGCCGGTCAGAGTCGGGTCGGGCAAGGAGACATAAACGACATCCGGCGATCCCAAACCCGTAGCGCCGGGGCCTTGGTAGATATACGAAGCGACAGCCTGGTTAATGGAACCTAAATCCCCTATCCGGCGCACGTCGCGCCCCTGTGCCAAAAGCTGCGCCGGATTTATCACCAAAACGACCGTCGCCGCCATAATGCCGATGAGAGTTATCGTTATCAAAAGCTCGACGAGAGTAAAAGAGTCTTGTGACCTCATCGGATGGCAAAACTGAACTTTCTCTTTAATTGGTTTATGATCGACGCTGCCTCCCTTTCCGCCTCCTCATCGCGCAACGTTTTATCCCATGCCTGAAAAACCAGGCGCAGGGTGAAGCGACGCTGGTCGTAATAGTCCGTGACGTCGACGTCCCAAAGGTGCTCGGCCTTCGCGCGGTTTATCTCCTCCAATACGTCCCCCACGGGAACCGCGCTGTCGAATTCCAAAGAAAGGTCGCGGCTGATGGACGGATATTTAGGCAGCGCTCGGTATTCAAATTCCTCCGACGAGGCGTTTTTTATTTCTTCCAAATCCAGCTCCGCTACGGCGCGGCGGTCCCTGCCGTCAACCACACCGATGCGGCCGACGACGTTGTGGTCGATCTCAATCAAGGTCGATTCGCTCCCCGATGGGCGGAAAAATATTTCCGTTATCCCGAAGCTTAATAAAAGCTGGTTGACCACTCCTTTCAACGCGGGCGAAGCCGCCTTATCCTTGGAGCCGAAGCCGATCGTTAAATGAAAGCGCTCTCCGGCTGCACTAAAGACTTTTCCAACCTCGAAAATGCGCAGCTCGTCGAAGTGCCGAGAGTTGTCTTGCAGCGCCGCAAGCATGTAACTGGTCAGCTCTCCCCGCAAGTATTTTTTGTCGCTGGCAATCGGGTTTTGGATCTCCAACAAGGTTTTCTCTTTCGGCGAAGAAGACCAGATCCAATCCGACGACGACCGGCCGAAAAAGGAATAGGAATAGATTTCGCTGAACCCCAGATTGCGCAGGAAATCCCTGGTTCTCCTTTTGGCCACCAGTATATCGTCGGTTTCCGCGGGTTTCAGGGAGACGTGCGGGGGCCGCGACGGTATATTGTCGTACCCGTAGATGCGTCCCACTTCTTCGATCAGATCCTCCATTGTCTGCAGATCGCGGCGGAGAACCGGAGTCTGAACGAGGAAGTCAAAGCGCTTGTTTTTGGATGTTAAAATCGCCATTCCCAGCTTCTTCAGTATCGCCGCCGCTTCATTCTTCCTAATGGAAACTCCGAGAACGCTTGCCGCTTTTTCGGCGCTGAAGCCGATTATCTCGCTCTTGGCCGCCCTCGGATAATAATCGAGCGAGTCGATCACCTTCCCGCCGGCCAGCTCCTTTACCAAGTAAGCCGCGCGATTGGCGCAGTACTCCGCCAGCTCCGGACTGAGATCTCTCGAAAAGCGCGCCGAAGCATCGGTTACAAGGTTTAATCGTCTGGAAGTGGAATAAACCGACGGAGCCAGGAAGTTCGCCGATTCGATGACGATTTTTCTTGTCGAAGAGTCGATCTCCGCCTTTCTTCCCCCTTTTATTCCGGCAATCGCCAAAATTCCGTCTTTGTCGGCTATTACCAGATCGCCGGCGGACAGCTGGTATGTTTTTCCGTCCAAAGCTTCCATTCTTTCCCCGGCCTTGGCGCGGCGGACAATTATTTTTTTACTTTTGCCTTCTCCGGCAATTTTGTCGTAATCGAACGCATGCAGAGGCTGGCCGGTTTCGAGCATCGCGTAATTCATTATATCGACGATCAAGCTGATCGGTCGCAAACCGCAAGTCTCCAGCCGCTTTTTCAGCCAAGCCGGAGAAGCCGATTTTTTTTCAAGAGAAAGAAGGACGGCGTCATACCTTGAGCAAAGCCCGGGATCCTCCACCTTAATCAAAAGGAGGTTGTTTCCGGATGGCACGTTGACCGCGCGGCCGAAACCGGCCGGAAGCGAAATCTTTATGTCAAAAATAGCCGACGCTTCCTTGGCTATGCCCCAGTGCGAAGCGGCATCGGCGTAGCGATTGGCCGGCAAAGAAATATCCAGGGCGTCTCCCTCCAATACCTCTGCCTCGAACGCCTTCAAATTAAGCTCTTCGACCAGTCTTTTTTTCGGCGGAAGCTGCGGTGCGAATTCTTTTAATAAAGAGTAGCTGAACTTCATGTTTTAAAACTGGTTTATGATTCGCAGATCGTCGGAATAAAACAGTCTGATGTCCGGGATCTTGTATTTAAGCATAGCCAATCTTTCCAAGCCCACTCCGAAAGCGAATCCTTGCCATTCTTCTGGGTTGTATCCTGCAGCTTCGAAGACTTTCGGGTTGACCATCCCCGCCCCCATCACCTCCAACCACTCGGATTTGCGGCTCTCGGCAATCGCCCGCAGGCTCTCGCTTTGTTTGCCTTTCCCTCCGACCAAGCGAACGTCGACTTCCAAGCTCGGCTCGGTGAACGGGAAGTAGCTGGGGCGGAACCTAAACTCGGTTTTCGGGCCGAACATTTTTTTCAAGAACTCCTCGATGACATACTTGAAATTAGCCAGGCCGATATCGCGTCCAACCATAAGCCCTTCCACTTGGTAAAAGTTGATTTCGTGGGAAGCGTCGGTCGCCTCGTAGCGGAAAACGCGGCCCGGGACGATTATCTGCAAGGGCGGAGTGTGCGTCTCCATGTAGCGAACCTGCATTGGACTGGTATGTGTGCGCAAAAGTTTGCGCGATCCTGAATCCTTTCCTCCCTTCAGCCAGAAGGTGTCCCACATCTCGCGCGCGGGATGGTTGGCGGGAATATTCAGGACGTCGAAATTATAATGCTCGGTCTCAACCTCCGGGCCGTCGATCACCGAAAAATTCATCGAGGTAAAGATATCCACCACCTCCTTCTCCATCAACGTCAGCGGGTGCAGATGTCCGAAGGCGTGGCGGGCGCCCGGCCTGGTCAGATCAACCATCGCCTCCTCTTTAGAAGAAGCCAGCTCCTTTTCCTTGGACGCCATCATCTCTTCAATTTCTCGGCGCGCTTGCTGCAGCTCGGGAGCCGCTATTTTTCTCTCCTCAAGCGGAAGATCCTTCATCCCGCGCAGCATTAGCGCCAGTTCGCTTTTCCTGCCAACGTATTTGATACGCACGGCTTCCAGCTCTTTCAGATTATTGCACGCTTCTATATCGATATATGCCTCCTGCTTGAGGGTTTCCGGATTCATATTCTAAGTATCGATTAAAAAAAATTTTTTGACAATAAGCGATTTTAAATATAAACTGGAGGAGTTCCAAAAGACGCCGCGGGGTGGAGGAACGGTACCTCGTGAGGCCCATAACCTCAAGGAGCGGGTTCAATTCCCGCCCCCGCAACAAAAAAAGCGCAAAACGAAAAGCGCAAAGCTTAAAACAAGATTTTTCAATTTTCGCTCTTTTGAGCTCGCCGGCCTAGAAGCGCATCTATGGTAATTTCAGTTGAAAAAGAGGTTATGATTACGTATATTGTATTAGCCGGTCAGGGTAGCTCAGTTGGCAGAGCGAGGGAGTCATAACCCCTAGGTCGTGGGTTCGAGCCCCACCCCTGGCACCAAAACAAAACGGCACGCGTCTGTAAGATGCGTGTTGTTTTGTTTTTTATGGCAGTTGGCTCGAACCAGGAAGGTGTCGGGAAACCGGGAGGTTTCCTGTGGCGGAACACACAAACCGAGGGGTTTGTGGGAGTCCGCCGTCCGCCAACTAGCGGAGGCGGACGACGAGACGACTTCGAGCCCCACCCCTGGCACCAAAAAGCGCAAAGCTTAAAGCGCGAAATGCAAAATAACGAAAGCTCGAAATCATAATATCGAAATACGAAACAAATTCGAAATTACAAATTTTAAATCACAAACCCGTTTGTGTTTAGGATTTCGAATTTCGTGCTTCGAATTTGCCTAGCTGCTAGCCGTTGTTTTTAGCTTTTAGTTTTTAGTTTTGCGTTTTTCGCTGATTGTCCTATAATTGCCTTTGATCAAGCGGGCGTAGCTTAGCTGGCCTAAAGCGCTTCCCTGTCACGGAAGAGATCGCCGGTTCGAGTCCGGTCGCCCGCGCAGCAATACCGGATAGGGCAACATTCTAAGTCCTGTGACGATCGTCACAAAATTTAAAATTTTTAAAGAATAAGAACGGAAATTATCCTTCTCCGCTCCTTTAGCTTATCAACAGCTGGCACTTGCTTTTATAGATGTTAGCGGTAAACTTAAGAACAGATTCTCCATAAGATTTTTTGTCGGCGGAGAGAAAAAAAGAAAAGCCATTGTGAGGATGGCTTTTCTTTTTATTCCGCCAGGCTATAGCCTTTCGTAAAGGCGGCCTATGTCCAGAATATCCTTTTCCCGCCAGTGCTTGCCCATCAACTGGAAAGCAATCGGAAGTTTTCCTTCGCGCCCTCGCGCCGGGATCGAAATAGCTGGCAGCCCCGCTAAGTTGGCGGGGATAGTAAAGATATCCGAAAGATACATTTGCAAAGGGTCGCTAGCCTTCTCCCCTATCCTGAAAGCCGGCGTAGGCGTGACCGGAGTGAGCACCACGTCCACTTCTTTAAATGCCTCGTCAAAATCTTTCTTGATCAGACTGCGCGCTTTTTGCGCCTTGAGATAATAGGCGTCGTAATATCCGGCGGATAAGGCAAAAGTTCCAAGCAAAACCCTTCTTTTGGTCTCCGGCCCGAATCCGTAGCTGCGGTTATGCAAATAAAGATCCAGTAAACTCCGGCGTCCTGCGCGGGGCGGCGGCGAGTAGCGGAGGCCGTCATAGCGGGCCAGGTTCGTGCTAACCTCAGCCGGCATTATCAAATAATAAACAGCCACCGCATACTTAGTGTGCGGCAGAGAAATATTTTTAAAATTTATTTTGAGAGACTTTAAGTCCTCGACAACCTTCTCCATCTCCCGCCGAACTTCCGGATCCAATCCTTCGCCGAAATATTCGTCGGGAATGCCTATTTTTAATCCCCGTATCCTTTCCAAGTCGGGAACCGCGGTCAAATCGGAATAGTCGACATCGACGCTCGTCGAATCTTTCGGATCGATTCCGGCTATTGCTTGGAAAAGCATGGCCGCATCTTCGGCATTCTTGGCGATCGGACCTATTTGATCCAAAGAAGAAGCCATGGCGATAGCTCCGAATCTGGAAACGGCTCCGTATGTAGGCTTCAACCCGACCACTCCGCAGAAAGCCGCGGGCTCCCGGACCGAGCCGCCAGTGTCCGTGCCTAAAGCTCCGATAGCCAGATGCGCGGCAACCGCCGCCGCCGAGCCGCCGGACGAACCGCCAGCTACCCTTTCCAAATCGTGGGGATTGCGGGTAACGCCGAAAGCCGAGTTCTCGGTAGAGGAACCCATTGCGAACTCATCCAAATTAGTCTTGCCTATAAAGATGGCTCCGTGTTTTTTCAACTTTGAAATCACCTCCGCGTCATAAGGTGCGTGATAGTTTTCCAAAATTTTCGAGGCGGCGGTGGCCGGCAATCCTTCGATCAAGATGTTGTCTTTTATAGCCAGCGGCACGCCGGCTAAAACTCCGGGGTCGTCTCCTTCCGCCAACCTAACATCAATCTTCGAGGCGGCTTCAAGAGCCTGATCGCGATGCAGGCTTAAGAAAGCATTCAGCTCCAAATTCTTCTCCTCGGCGAAATCAAAGAAAGACTTAGTAATTTCAAACGCGGAAAACGACTTGTTGAATAAGCCATCGCGGAGACTTTTAATTGTAAGATCTCTCAGGTTAAGCATTGCTTTCGCCAAAAACCGGAGGCGTCTTCAGTGACTCCCCTTCTTCTGAGGAAAAACCCTCGCGCCCCAGCCCTTGGTATGACCAGCCGGCGGCATCGTCCCGGAAGCGGTTAACCAAGCTGGTTCCGCCGGACATCGGCTCAACCACTTCGGTTTTTAGCTCGTTTAGAACCTCAAAATAGCCGATTATCTCGCGCATACTGTCCAGCAAACTAGCCTCTTCCCCTTCCAGTGAGACTCGAGCCAGTTCTGAAAGCTTTCTAATGTCGCTTTCCTTTAATTCCATATTCGCATCTTAGCACATCGCCAAGCCTTCCGGAACAGACGAGTTTAAAATAAAAGCGGCTTTCCTTATTTCAAGAAAAGCCGCTTAGGACGATTGTTTTCCGACAGTGGAAGCAGGTTTCACACTCTACCGCCTGCCCTTCGACTTGTATGAGCGTTGAGGTTGAGTTGAACGAGCAGCTCGCTGCCCAGCCAGAGGGAAGAGTTTGGTGATGGTTTCCGTGAGTTCGCTCGTCTCCTTGCTGGTAAAGCGCCTGATGGACTCGGAATCCCACTTGGGCTCGATCTGATCAAACCAGCTCGACACGCTCTCTTCCGAGACCGCTACTCCCAAGTGACGTCCGATCCAGTACGGGACGAAGACCACCAGGTATTCAAAGATGTCCCCCGCCTTGTCGCCGGAGTAAGACGCCTGGAAGCCCGAGAGCTTCGAGGCCAAGATGACTCTCAACCCCTCCCAGCGATCGGAGACCGCCGAGTTGCCGAAAGAGTCGATTGCCGGACGCAGTCGGCGCTCTAGCCGCTCGATCCAGAATGCGATTCCGGTCTCGTGGTCCGAGTCCCGCATCTTTGCCCCCTCCTTACGTAAGAGCAGCGGGTATCTGTCGGTAAACGCGAATGGTTGATGCTGAAGGGCCATTTTTCCCAAGCCTCCTTTGGCTCAGATTGGACTTACATTGTATCACAGATTCGCGGACTGTGAAGTGGCCGCCTTCGACGCGACTAAGGGATTCTTCTCTGCTATTTCCGTATATCCTCGCCGCTTGTGGCGAGGTATCAACTTACAGTAATCCTTCGCCGCGGCTCAGGATATTTTCGGCATATCCCCGCCGCGGCTCAGGATATTTTCGGCATATCCCCGCCGCGGCTCAGGATATTTTTATCTATTATTTCCACTTGCGACGATGTATTGCAGATAAAAATAAAAAGGAGCCTCTCAGAGAGAGACTCCAGCCGAAAAACTACTTGCACGGAATCGAACTCGGAACTCCCGTGGGAGCGGATTGCAAAATCCGAATCGCGATCGACTTGACCCCCCACTGCAAGGCGTCACCAGTAGTGGGAAACCAAATGTCGATTCTCCACCCCTTAATAGCTCCTCCGGTATCTTCCGCGTGGAAAATCACTCCGGGGAACTGCGGGATCTCGACGTAAGATCCCAAAGGGATAAAGTTCGGATCAACAGCAATCTCACCCCAACGAGGTTGGGTCATCGTCGCTGTACAAGCGCCGGCAACTGAGGAATATCCTGTAGCTAGAACCTGGACGGTTCTGGACACGGGATATTCTGCCTGCACACTCTCCAGGGGTCTCGAGTTTGTTGCGGAATCTTCATCCGCTACTACGTGAGTCCGCTCCACCGAGACGATACGTCGAAAAGCGTTTTCGCGTAGGTCCGCGATAGCCTTTGATTGCATCGCGTGCGCGATTTTTACGATCGACTGATTTCCGACCGAAACTCGTGTCGTCTTCGGTCTGGAACCGAAACTGGAACCGGAAACAGAAGTCAGACCAATCGCCGCGGCGGCAATCAATCCAACGACTGCGCCGAGCTGCTTAATCCCCTTCTTCACTCGGGTTACCTCCTTGGCCCATGCCAAACTATTAAGGAACTAGAATCCTTATAGCAGCAAAAAACCGCTTTGTCAAGTGCCGGAGCGGGTTTTTCGGCTTTTAGCCGCCTATTTTCCGGCCAGACTGAGAAACTCTTCTTCTCCAATCACCCGAATACCAAGTTCCCTGGCCTTTTGCAATTTCGATCCCGGATTTTCTCCGGCTACCACCAGCGTGGTTTGTTTGCCGACCGACTCGGAGACGTCCCCGCCGAGCGCCCTAATCCTCTCCTTCGCCTCTTCGCGGGGCATAGTTCCCAATGTCCCAGTCAGAACTATGATCTGTCCGGATAATTTCCCCTTCGCCGCTACCTTCATCGGCAGCAAGCGCACACCATTCCGCTCCAGTTTTTCCAGAAAATTCACATTGCGCTGGTCTTTAAACCATAAGGTTATGCTTTCCGCCACCTTCGGCCCTATGTCCGGAAGTTCCTCTAGGCCGCTGGTTCCCATCTCTTTAACTATTCCTGCCAGGTGGCTGATTTCTATTTCCTTCGCCCCCAGACGCCAGGCTAAAGCCGCGGCCAGCGTCTGAGCAGTCTCCTCACCAACGTGCAGGATGCCGAGGCTGTAAATTAGCCGCGGCAGTTCGACGGACTTCTTCTCCCCGATCTCCCCAACTATTTTTTCCGCGGATTTTTCGCCGAATCTTTCCAGGGCGGCGATATCGCCTTTCTGAAGGGAGAAGATGTCGGCCGCGTCGGAGATCAATCCCTCGTCTACGAATCTGTCCAAAGCTTTCGGCCCTAATCCACGGATATCGAAAGCCGATCTGGAAACCAAATGGCGCATCAGTTCGCGGTTCCGCGCGCCGCACTTAGGATTGGAGCAGCGGTAGAAAACCCCGACTTTTTCCACTTTGGAGCCGTCGACCGGGCAAGTCTCCGGCATTCGGAACTCTTTCTCCCTGCCGGTGCGCATTTTGGCCAGGACCGAAGTGATCTGCGGTATCACGTCCCCGGCGCGGCTGATCACGACCGTATCCCCGATTTTCAGGCCGAGCTTCCGAATCTGGTCCAAGTTGTGCAACGTCGCATGGGAAATTCTGACGCCGCCAACCTCGACCGGACGCAACTCCGCCACAGGTGTTAGCGTTCCCGTCCGCCCCACCTGGACCAGAATGTTTTGAACTATGGTAGTCGCCTCGCGCGGAGAGAATTTGTAGGCGATGGCCGCTCGCGGCGCCTTGCCGACAGCTCCCGCCTCTCCGTAAATATCGTTGTCGTTAAGGATAATAACTATCCCGTCGATCTCATAATCAAGCTTCTCGCGGTGCTTTTCCCAGTAGTCGCGGAACTCGAAGACCTCCTCTAGCGACTGGACCAGGCGGTTGTTCGGATTGGTTTTGAAGCCCAGCTCCTTCAGCTTCTCATGCTCTTTCTCGTGCTTCGTTAAGTCGAATCCGCTAACAATATCATAAGCGAAAGAATCCAGTCTGCGGCCGGCGGTGACTTTCGGGTCGAGCTGGCGAACCGAACCGGCGGCGATGTTGCGCGGGTTGGCATAAGCCTTTGCTCCCGCTTTCTCCTGCTCGCGGTTGATGCGCTCAAACTCTTTCCTGCTTAAAAAAACTTCCCCGCGGACCACTAAGCGGCGCGGAATCTCTTTTTCTTTAACGGTCATTAAGGAAAGCGGGATGGGCTCGACGGTTTTCAAATTCTGAGTAACGTCTTCGCCGACAATACCATCCCCTCTGGTCGAACCCTGGACGAAAACGCCGCTCTCATAAACCAATTCGATGGCTAGTCCATCGATTTTTAGCTCTACGTAAAACTCCCGCTTAACCTTACGGTTCAAATAATTTTCCAGCCGCTCCAGCCAGGCTTGGACATCCTCTCTGCTGAAGGCGTCATTGAAAGAAAGCATCGTCTCCTCATGTCGGACCTTCTTAAACTCCTTAAGCGGCTTTCCGCCGACCCTTTGCGTAGGCGAATCAGAAGTTATTAAATCCGGATACTGGTTTTCTAGATCGAAAAGCTCTTTTTTCAAAGAGTCCAGAGCCGCGTCGGAAATCAGAGATTTATTCAAAACGTGATAAGCGTAGCGGTCGCGATTTATCTCCTTTTTCAGCCTTTCTATTCTCTCCTTAGCCTGCTTTTTATCCATTATCTTATTGGATCTGGCTCAGGGTTATCCGCAGAGACCTGGCGGTAGTACTGGCCACGTCCTGCCCGATTGAAACCCAGGTCTGGGAACCGTTAGTAGGATCCGAAGCTATACACTGCATCTTGTCCGAATAAAACGCATTGCTATTGTAATAAGTCGCGGGACTAGATCCACCGCAGGACAGCGTCCACGGACCGGTTATCGGAACACTGCTACAGTTAACGGGAACGCAGCTTCCATCAGGCTGGGTGGTGTTGCAAAAATGGTAGTAAAGGATGCACTCGATCCCGGCATCGGCGGCGAAGATAGCTTGAGCCGAAGCTTGGGCGTTCGTCACCTGGCGCAGCGAGTAAGACATAATAAGTCCGGCCAGCGTCGAGACCATCAGAATAACGCCGGCGATAACCAGCACGGTCAGTAAAAGCGTCTGTCCTTCTTGTTCTTTACGCATCATTATTGATAATAATACAACCTCTGGCTGACCGTTGTCTCCAGGTTGAAGGGCGCGACGAAACCGAACGCCTCGTTCGCCGGATTAGTCCCTTGGACGGCTATGGTTATCCGCGGCGGAAAACTCCGGACGCCGCACCAGTTAGTCACGATGAACTGAAGATTAGTAATATTCGTTCCCGCCGGCGTCATGGGCAAAGATTGGCCGCTATTAATAGTTTGCATTATCTGATTATTATTAGTCGTGGAATTTATTTGTCGGCTATAACTGACCGTCGTCGTAGCGCCAAAACCGTCCGTGTAGGTAAATTTTATGGATGGATACGGCGTCTGACAGTCGGTAAACGAACTTAGAGGAATATAGGTCCCTCCCTGCGGAACTTCAAAATTACTGGCGGTGCGCATCTCCCTCGCGATCTCCTCCACCGCCAGCGAAACGTTAGCAATCGTCGCGCTCTGGCCGGCCACTCCTCTTTCCGTCTGAACCGAGCGCAGGAAGATGCTCATCACCGTCACGATAACCGCGACGAATAAGGTCATCGCGACCACCATCTCGATCAATGTAAAACCGTCGTTGTTTTTATTCATCATCTCCAGTTTAGAAAATCTGTTGCGACGCTAACGACTCCATACCCGCCGGCCCTGGCCGAGGTAGGCCATATTACCGTGGAAATCGCCCTGATCTGGTTGTTGCCGGAATTGGGAGTATTGATATATTCCACCTGCACATATCTTCTATATATAGTGGACGTAGAAGTCCTCGTATATTGATACGCTCCTAAATCGTTTAGATAAAGAGTGGCGAGCTGATTATAAGTCGAAGAAGCGCTATTAAGATTGGTGAGGCCGGGGCCAATGTCGGGACCGGTCGAGGTACTCGTGTAATCAACCTCGTATATCCCCGGCCCCACGCCGGCATTCCACGCGCCGCCCGTGCTGCCGCCGCTGTTTAGAGCGTTGCTATCCAAAATGTTCTTCGTGACCTCGATCCCCTCGGCGGCCAGATCGGCGGCAATAAACTGGTTGCCGACCGTCCTGCCCTCGTGTACCGCCCGGGCGATGACTCCGACGATCCCGACGATGGCAATTGTAAAAATGCCGATGGCGATTACCGACTCGACCAGTAGCTGTCCTTCCCTGTTATTTAAAATTTTAATTATCTGGCTCTTCATTTTAGTGCGGCGGCGGATTATAAGTTAAATCAATAAGCCCGGCAGCGTTTACCTCCACTCCTCTGGCTTCCTGATTGTCTATCGAAACTATATTCAGCACTATCGAATTGGTGCTGGTCGAACCGTCTATATACACCGCCGGATCGGGTGGAAGGAAAAATATGTTGCTGGAGCTGGCAAACTGCAGTGACTTATCCAGCGTCATTGAATTAAGGGTTCCTCCCATCGCCGAAGCGCTGGAGTTATACGTGGTGATAAACGGCAAAGCGCCGCAGGCGTAAAAGATAAATGCGGCGGAAGACGATGCACTGACACGCACTCCGTACCCGCATTGCTGACCTGCTGGCATACTGCCTTGGTAAGCCACACTGTTGATGGATAAGGCGCGGGCGCGGGTCAGAAGGCCCTGCAGCTGCTGCTGGCTGGTAGACAGCAAGAACTCGCGCCGATTGGCGGGAGCCGAAGCGACGGCTATGCCGAGCAGGATCGAGATGATAGTTATCGAAACCAGCAGCTCGATGAGGGTGAATCCTTCGGTTTTTCGGAACCGGTTGGTGTCCGGCCTTAATTTCCGCATTCGGCGGAGAAATAAATTAAATCTGCAAGCCGAAAAGCCTGAAGTAGCCATTAATAATATCGTAGCCGAAAAAGTACAGCAAGGTAATACCCAGAACTATGAACGGAGCGAACGGCAAGCGGCTCTTCATTTTTTCGCGCCCCAAAGCCATAAGGAAAAGGCTGATGATCGAGCCTAAAATAAACGCCAAGAGCAGAGCGATCGCCGAATCAGGCCATCCCAAAAGCAGTCCTACCGCGCCCATCAGTTTAACATCGCCAAAACCCATCGCGCGTCCGCGGCTGCCGAAATGCAATATCCCCAGAAAAACGACCCCGAAAACCACTCCGACCAAAGCGTTTATCCAGATATTCTGATTGAAGCCGAAAATCGGAGCATAGGCGCCAATGAACGAGCCGCGGATGCTTCCATCGACGAGGCCGAAGCCGGAATAAAAATATTTGAGAACGAGAGCGGCGGCTCCGAGAATAGCGAGAAAAATAGTCAATCCGTCGGGTATCATCTTAAAGCGCAGATCGACGGCGGCGATTAATAGCAAGGTGTAAAAAGCCATTATCCAGATTCCGGCAAGCGAAACGCTGCCGATCGCCGCCATATGTAGAGTGTGGTAAAAAGCGGCGTTGGCCGAATTTATGGGAAGCAGGCCCAATCCGGCAAAAATATCGGGATTGGCGGCAATAGTCATCCAAGGAACGGCGACCATAATCAATCCGCTCAACAACTCCACCAGCGGATACTGCCAGGTCAGCCTAGCCTTGCAGCTGCGGCAGCGGCCGCGCTGGGCAGCGAAGCTCAAGAGCGGTACCAGCTCGTACCAGCGCAGAGTGCGGTTGCAGTGCGGACAATGCGACCGGCCGCCGGTATTTTTAAACAGGCTTTCCTTCGGGTCGTAGCGCAGGATGACGACGTTTAAAAAGCTGCCGATGGCGGCGCCGAGGATGAAGAGAAGGATATAAGTCAGGGTCGGCACGGAAGATTTTTACCTAAATTATTGAGGAGAGACGCAGTAAATATACGAACCTGTACTAGTTCCACACTGATAAGATCCGCATGGTTGTGGCGGATTAATTAATGATTGTGACATCTGATTAAGCACAGTATTATTAGTTTCTAATTTAGCCCCCAAAATATAAGACGTGGTTCCACTGGCGTCATAACAATACTGATAAGCCGGATCTGTTGGTGAAGGAATCGAAACATTTATTGCGGTTTTCATCTCACTTTGAAATCCAGGCCATGTAGTTGCAGTCGACGGATATTGTCCTTCCGCGTTATAGTAAAGTTCTAAATAATTCTGTATTGTCCGTATATCAGATATCCTTTTAGAGTCTCGAGCAGATGCTAGAAAAGCAAAAGACCTGATGACAATGGTCGCCAAAATACCGATGATGGCGATGACGATCATCATTTCGATGAGGGTAAAGCCCTCGTCTCCCCGCTTCTTGTTAAATAATTGCTTCATATTGGATAACGTTGAATTTCCTTAATTTTAAAGCTTCGCTCGGAATAAGCAACCACGGAGTTGTTGATAACTCAACCGGGCCGAGTCTAGGGAGTGCAAAACTTAAAGCGCAAAATAACGGAGCGCAAAGCTTAAAGCGCAAAATGCAAAAGAATTACGTTGTTATTTTTCATTTTTAGCTTTTCGCTTTGCGTTTTTTCTACTGCTGGTTGATCGCCGAGACCAAGGAATAAATCGGGATAAGAATCGAAGCAAAAAGTAGTCCGACCAATCCGCCGATAAAAATCATCATCAACGGCTGAATCATTTCCACGAGGTTGTTCACCGAGTCGTCCACTTCACGAGAATAAAAAGTGGAGACCCGCATCAGAAGATCCTCAAGCTTTCCAGTAGATTCTCCGACCGCCACCATTTGGCCGACCAACATCGGGAAATAATCATATTCTCGGTTTAAAGCCTGAGAAAGCAGTTCTCCCTTGCGGATAGCGTCGGCTATGCGGCGCATCGCTTCTTCGTAAACGCGGCTGCCGATCGTTTTTCCCGTAACCTCAATAGCCTGGGCGATCGGCACTCCTCCTTTAATCAGAACGGCCAGTGACTCGGAAAAGCGGGCAACGTACATTTCCTTCAGCATAGTGTTAAAGATCGGTACCCGCAGAATAAACTCGTCGTAAACAATCCTTCCCTCCGGCGAATGGAAGTAGTCGAGGAAGAAGATAACCATGGCGACAATAACGATCAAGACGACCCACCACCATTGGGCCATGAAGTTGCCTCCCACCAGAAGCCACTGGGTGATAAACGGCAGCTGCGCGCCTACCTGTTCAAAAGCCGAACCCAGCTGCGGCAGAACGGTCGTGCCCATAAACACCCCGACGAATAAGAAAAGCAGGATCATTATCACCGGATAAATCAAAGCGTTGCGGATCTTGTCGGCCAGCGAAATGTTCTTCTCGATATAGTCGGCCAAGAATCCCATCACCTCTTCCACCCGTCCGGTCACCTCGCCGGATTGCAGCATGTTCACGTAGAACTCGGAAAAAACCGCGGTTTGCTTGCTTAGCGCCTGGGAGAGCGACAACCCCGAGGCGACATCCTCCTGGATGTTGATAATCGCTTCCTGCAGAATCGGATTGCGGGTCTGACGGATCAGGGTTTTTAAGGCGTCCCCCAGCGGCACCTTGGCCTCCAGCAATGTGGCGAACTGCCTAGTGAAGACCATTAAATCCTTACCTTTGACGCGGTTGACCAATAAATAGAGCTCGTTATTGAATCCTTTTCGCTCCGCCTCGTTGATGCTCAGGATAAACAAACTATGGCTGGTCAGAATATTGATAGCCAACTTCTTATTCGGGGCTTCCACGAAGCCGACCTGCAATTCGCCGCTTTGGGTTCTGGCTTGGTATCTAAACTTCATCTTTTAAACCGGCGGAACTAAATTTTTTCGAGGAGTATCCGCAACTCTCCCGGATTAAGCGAGTACAGCTCCGCGTTTTCCAGCGACACCTCCTTGTTCTTCACTAGTTCGGCCAGCGAGCGGTTCATATTGATCATCCCTTCCTGCAGGCTGGTCTCGATAACCAAGTCGATCTGGTAAACCTTGCGCTCTCGGATAAGGTTACGAATAGCAGAGTTCATCAACATTATCTCGGTGGCCGGAACGCGGCCTCCGTCAATCCTCGGCACCAAGCGCTCGGAGACGATTCCGACCAGAGTGGCCGCCAGCTGCGAGGTTATCTGGCCCTGCTGGTCAACCGGAAAAGAGTCTATGATGCGGTCAATTGTCTGAGCGGCGGAGTTGGTGTGCAGCGTCGAAAAAACCAAGTGACCGGTTTCGGCCGCGGTCATGGCGGTAGCGATGGATTCGCGGTCGCGCATCTCGCCGATCATAACCACGTCCGGGTCCTGGCGCAGGAGCGAACGCAGCGAACGGTGAAAGCTCGGGCTGTCGGTCGAGATCTCGCGCTGCGAGACGATACTGCGGTCCTGGACGAACAGGTACTCTATCGGGTCCTCGATGGTGATGATGTGCTCCATGCGGTTGTGGTTGATCTCATCGAGTAACGCCGCCAATGTCGTCGACTTACCTTGGCCAGCCGGCCCCACCACTAGAACAAAGCCTTGATTTAGTTTGGTAAAATCGTGGACCACCGGCGGAAGACGCAGCTCTTCCACCGTTTTAATTTCCGCCGGAATAAGACGAAGGGCCGCGGCCATAAACCCACGCTGGAAAAAGACGTTGACGCGGAAGCGCGCCTTGTCCTCGAAAGAATAGGAAAAGTCGAGATCGCCGTACCTTAAAAGCTTTTCCTTCTGCTCGGGAGTGAGCATCGCCAGGACCAGCCCCTGAGTGTCTTCCGGAGTCAGAATCTGCTCGTTCTGCAACCCGACCAGGACTCCGTCTATCCTGAGAGTAGGCTTGCGGCCGACTGCAATATGCAGGTCTGAGGCGTTCTGCCTAGCCGCCGTCAGGAGTAAGTCTTTTAATTTCTGCGCGTAACCCATTTATGTCTTAATTTTATAAGGTTTAACGGTTGGTGGCTAGTGGATAAAAAAACCAAACTCAACGCCCTTATTATTAGGGTACTGAAATTTAGTGGTGGTGCTTAAATGTTTAGTATTTCGGATTTAGGATTTTAGATTTTTGCCCCTAGGTCTCCACTGTCTCATTTAAAACCTCCTCGATCGAAACCACGCCCTGCATAGCTTTCAGAATGCCGTCCTGGCGCAGGCTGACCATTCCCTGCCGGCGCGACTCGGCGCGAACCTTGCTTTCGTCTCCGCCGCTTGTATTGATTATCTCCTCAAGCTCGCGGGTTGTTTTAAAGACCTCGAAAAGAGCGACGCGGCCCTGCGTCCCCTTGCCCTTGCAGGCCTGGCATCCGGGTGAATGGAAAACAGTGAACGGTCCCTCCGGCTGCAGGCCGGGGACTATCTGCGCGAATCTCACCAGCTCTTCCTTGGTCAGCTTGGCCAATTCCTTTCCGATCACCTCCTGAACATTAGCCGGAGCCTGGATCGGCTGCTTGCAGCTCTGGCAGAGCCGGCGCACCAGCCTCTGGGCAACCATTAGGTTAAGCGACGACGGCAGCAGAAATGGCTCAATCCCCATATCAATCAAGCGCGGAATGACGCCGACCGCGTCGTTGGTGTGCAGCGTCGAAAGGACGATATGTCCGGTCAAAGCCGCCTGAACAGCCAAGTCGGCCGTTTCGCGATCACGGATCTCGCCGACCATGATGATATCCGGGTCCTGCCGGACAGCTTGTCGCAGTCCGGCGGCGAAGGTATAGCCTATCTCCGGACGGATTTGCGACTGATTGATGCCGTCGACGAAGTACTCAACCGGATCTTCCATGCTCAAGATATTGACATCTTCCTTGTTCAGTATCTGCAACAAGGCGTAAAGAGTCGTCGTCTTACCGCTTCCAGTAGGACCGGTTATCAAAACCATGCCGAACGGCTTATTTATGCCGTCCTTTACCAGGTCGGCGTTGTGTCCGATAAGCCCTAAATCGTCGATGCTCTTCAATCCGACGGTTGGGTCAAGCACGCGGATAGCCATCTTCTCCCCTACCGGGGTCGGGAAGGTGGAGACTCGGTAATCAATATCTCGGCCGAAAATCAGAGTGCGGAATCTGCCGTCCTGCGGCACTCTGGTCTCGTCTATCTTCAAATCGGCCAGTATCTTGATGCGGGAGATTATTGGCTGGCCGAGCTCGATTGGCATCGCCGCGGTTTCCTGCAGAGCGCCATCGACGCGGAATCGAACGCGCAGGCGGTCGCGCTGCGGCTCGATATGGATGTCCGAAGCTCCCCTCTCCACCGCCTCCTTCAACGTCGAGGAAACGATACGGATGATGGGAGCCTCCTTGCTGCCGGCGACCTGCTCTTCCAAGTTTATGGTGCGCTGGGTGACGCTTAAGTTGCTCCCGGGCTTGATATTAAGGGAAGCCACCGCCTCCTGAATGACGGTCTGATACGGGGAATAGCGGCGCAGCGCCATCTCCAAGTCGGTCGGGGTTATGATGTACACTCCCAGACTGAAATTGTTCTGCTTGGCGATGAATCGCAGCGCCTCTTGCGCACGCGTATCGTCGGGATTGACCATTCCCACCACCAGCATTTGGTTGCTGAAGTTCAGCGGAACGAGTTGATAGGTGTCGGCCGTCTCCTCTGGTATGATCTTCAAGACCTCTGCCGAAATGGTCAGCGGATCGATCTTCTCGTAGGGAACGCCTAATACCGCGCTTTTCGCCTTGGCCACCGCCGCCTCGTCGAGAATGCGCCTCAAATAGATGATCTGTTCCAGCGGCTGATTGCCCTGCTCGGCCTCGGTTAAAAGCTTCCGGGAAAGCTCCTCCGAAAACAATCCGCTTTTAACCAGTGAGTCTGCTAGCGCTCTGTTTTCCATTGATCGTTAAAAAGGTTGGAAGGGATCCGGGCGCCCTAATGCCCCGATGCTTGGCGCTCCCGGTCCGCTAGTGGCGGTTATCATATGATAAACCTGCATGTTTTGTAGCGGAGTGACGTCGAGGTTGACGTTGTTGATCTGCGAGATGGAGGAAACATTGCCGGGAAGGACGCTTTCCACCAGCGGCGCCGGAGAGAAAAAGGCGAAGTAGGTTATGGCGAATAATCCGACCGCCACGGCGGATATGGTCAGAATAGTCACGATGTTCGATCCACGCTGTGCTTGCTGTTCTTCAACTACGATAGCCATTGTTTTTTATTGATTAGACGGAGTGGAAGTAGCCGACGATTGGTAATATGTGTTGATTGTCAGAGAGTAGCTCAGGACTGGCGCCGCAGTTTGACCCTTGGTGGCCGTCGTTCCCGGCTGTGTGCCGGCCGCGGCCGAGACGGAAAGCGACGACAGATCGAAAATCTGGATATTGTTGCTCAGAGAGTTAAGAAAGTTAATCAGGCTTTGATACGTTCCCGAGCATTGCAGGTTTATAGCAACCGTGCCGACGCCCTTGATGAGCGATCCGGCCGGCGGATAATTTATCGGCAAGTACTGGAAAGATATGGAGGAAAGCTGAATATTATTGGCCGACGCCAGCCCCTGGATTTGGTTGATGATAGTCGGCACGTCGTCCTGGGGAGGCAGGATTGAAGAAATGGTCTGCTGCAGCTGCCCCATGTTCTGATATTGGCTTTGGAGCTTGTTGACGTTCTGGTTGATGGCGGTTAACTGCTGCAGCAAGCTCTGGTTTCCGGAAACCTCGCCTCGCAGATTCTGGACATTATTGAAAAGCGGAAGAAGCATCGAAGAATAAATAATAACCGCGCCCACTAGAAGAGCGATGCTGCCAATCAAGCTATAGAACCTTTTAGTTGAAGCGCTCATGGTGTGGTTGTCGTAGTGTTAATGAAATTGGGCGTAGAGGTCGAACTGGTGGCGCTGGCATAGCTGAAAATATTCGGATCCAACATCAGCTTCACCGAGAAGGTCACCGCGTTGCCGCTGGCTTGCGAACTGCCTAAAACAACGCCTTTGATCTGTGGATTGCTTTGATACGCCTGCAGCTGGGACGCCAGAACGGCGTAAGAGGCCGCCACTCCGCTTAAATCAACCTCGCTTTGCGGAACGCTAATTTTAGCTGAGGTGTAACTGACCTGGGGGCTGGTCGAGGAGGCCAGCAGCGGAAATATGTAAGTGGCGTTGACATGGTTTTTCAGAAGCTTCTGGATATTCACCACCTGCGAATAGAAGCCTACGACGTTCTTTTGGTTCGGATTGGCCGCAATCTGGTTGCTCAAATCCCGCACCTGCCCCTGCAAGGAGGAGAGTTGATTGTTAAGCATCGGCTGGTAGCCGAAAGCCAAGCCGAGATAGCTTAAGAGCACCGCCAGAAAAATCACCAGCATGGCGGTAAAAAATTTCCAAGGCCAGCCGACAGGAAGACGTTCCTGCGCCAGCTGCGCTTGGATGCCGGTTAGGTTGTTTGGATATTCTGGCATTAGCTAATGAATTGTCTTAATCCTAAACCGATGGCCACGGTGAGCGGGGCGCCGACTTCGGCCAGGAGCGGAGCGGCTTCCGGCGGAAATTCTATTCTTTTCCAGGGGTCGGCTTTTATAACCGGCAATCCCAGCTGCAGCGATGCATACTTTTCTATCCCCAACAAGTTTGCTCCGCCGCCGGCCAGTATCACTCTTTCCACCTTGCCGTTGTAATTTTTTTCGTAAATATCTTTCACCCGCTTTACTTCGCTAAGTATAACATCCAGGAAGGGCAGCATCAAAGTGGATAAACCATACTCCCCTCCCTGTCCGAGCAATCCTTTCTGTTTTTTAAGATCCTCGGCTCGGCGCACGCTGACGCTTAATCCGTTAGCCACGGCCTGCGTCAGGGAGCTGCCGGAAAAATCCGTCTGCGCGCTGTATTTCAACAATCCCTTTTCCGCCACGCCGATGGCGGTGGAACGCGCTCCGATATCGACCAAGAGAGTGGTGGTAGGATCGCCGGAAGTCAAAACTCGCGCCAAGCTAAGACCTTCGATTTCCAGCGCTTTCAAGGATAACCCGGCGGCGCGGAAAACCGTTTGATACTTGTTCACCACTTCGTTCGGCACCGAGATCAGAAAAACCTGCTGTTTCCGAGCTCCCTTCTCGTCGGTGTACTCACCGACCGGAACCCAGTCGATAGCTACTTCATTCAGCGGCAGTGGTACAAAAACCTGTGCCTGGTAGCGCATCGCCTGGGCCAGCTCCTGCGGAGGAAGGAACGGAACGTCCAAGAGCGAGGTAAAGGCGGAAAACGAAGGGATGGAAGCGATCGCCGTTTTTGCCTGCGGCCTCATCTTATTTAGCAGCGTTTTTAAAAGTTCAGCCGTCTCGTTCTCCAACATTTTCAAGCTGCTGGTCTGGATAGCTGTGTTGAGGCGGTCCAAATGGCTATAGCTCTCGAGGATGCCGTAATTTTTCAAGCGCGGCAAGCCGCTGGTCGTCGAAGCTTCCAGCTCCACGGCCTTGATAGAGGCGGTTCCGATATCAACGCCGAGGAAGTTTCCCTCGGAGACGGCGCTAATCAGCCTTTTAAACGGGCGTAAATTTATCGACTGCAAGAATTTTTCAAACATTTACGAATAAATTATACAACATAAAAAAGGAAATGGCAGAAAAAGCGCAAAATAAAAACTAAAAGCGAAAAAGAAATAATAACGGACTACTTATCGTTGTTTTTCGCTTTTAGCTTTTAGTTTTGCGCTCTAATGTATAATGTAGTCATGCCCTCCTTTTGGAGTAAAGCCGGCGCCGGCGCTTTCGACCTTCTCTTTCCGCCGCTCTGCCCTGTTTGCCGCAAAGAGTTGACCGACCCCAAGGAAAAATCGCTATCTCTCTGCCTTTCCTGCTTCTCCTCTCTGGAAGTGAATGAAAACTTTTTTCGCATTCCGCTACCCTACCATCGGGAAAAATCCGGAGGAGTGTTTATTCTCGGCGCCGGCACCCGCTACGACTCCCCTTTCGCCGCCAAGATTATTCACTCCCTGAAATACGAGGACTGTTTTCTGCTGGCCAAGCCTCTGGCTGAACTTATCTTCCGCCATTTGGAGCGCTCCGGATTGGCGCGGCTAATCGAGCGCGAAGAGTTTATAATCACTTCCGTTCCACTCCATCGCCGGCGCCTGATAGACCGGGGCTATAATCAAGCGGAGCTAATCGGGCGAGAACTATCTCTCTTAACCGGTCTGCCGATCGCCGATCTTCTTCTTCGTACGCGACCAACCATGGAACAGGCCAAAATCTCCGACCCCGAAGAAAGAATGAAAAATGCCAAAGGCTGCTTTTCGATAAACAGCAAATCAAAGTCTTCTCCTTCGGGAAAAAGGATACTGCTCGTCGACGATGTCTTCACAACCGGAGCCACTATGTTCGAGGCGGCAAAATGCCTATACCGATTCGGCGCGCGGCTGGTCGTCGGTCTCGCGGCAGCCAAAGCCTAAAAATGCAAAACTAAAAGCTAAAAGCGAAAAAATAACGGCCAGGCAAGCGCAAGATTTAAAAGATCCGACGACTAACGACCTACCGTTATTTTACGCTTTACGCTTTTCTCTTTGCGCTTTTAAATTTGTTTCGGCTTTCTGATTTAGGATTTCGGATTTTCGTTATTTTTCCTTTTGCGCTTATTTGTAGTAGATCCTCCCTTGTATCCGCAGATCGACGTATTGGACATTTTTCCAAGCGGGATCCTTGAGCAGCGATTGCACGGCGCCGAAGTCATCGGAAGGATCGAAAAGCAGGCTGAAATAAATCTTTTTATTGTCGAGAGTTTTGAAATAAACCTCCTCGTAACTCAGGTTATCCAGATAAAGGACAGGGCGGGAAAAACCAAGCTTCTCCAAAAAAGCCGCGACGGCGAGGAGGTTTTTGTACTGCGCCGCGGGAAGCGTCGTCGAAAGCAGCGGAATGTTGGGGCGCGATGAATCGAGGACCTCCGGCGAAGTCGAAGAAGCGATGCTGGTTAAAGAAAAAGAAGTGCTCGAAGTGGCGGCAGACGCGTTGGAGGAGGTTGAAACGGCGCGGGAAAAAGCCCTCCCGCTCTGATCCGTCCAATAGCAAGAGCCCGATGCGGTAAAGCACCACAGCAAGGTTTTCGGGCGCTCGCTGACTTTGACCACCACGCGGCGGCTGAAGAAATTTCTCTCGATCTCCAGCCCGGATAGGCCGGGCATGAATTTCAGCGCAGCCCCGCTTACCTGCGCCGATCCGCCCCACGACCATATGTTGGTCAGTCCGAGCCAGCCGCTTAATCCTCCGTGCCGCAACAATTCCGCATCGACGGCTGAAATAATGGTAGCCGAAGAGACCGCGGAGTTTCCCGAAACCGAGACGTTTTGCACGGTAAACAGGGGGAAGTGGAAAATGAACGAAAAAAATCCGATAAAAAGGAGAATTGCCGCGCCGGAGGCGGCGTAAATTTTCACTCTTTTTAGAAAAAGCTCCTTCTCCCTCGTCCGGCTCTGATAGCGCATATCCCTTTATTTGTCAGATGGTTTGATAACATCCTTTCCCACGAATTCGCGCAGGACTTCCGGGACAATTATATTCCCTTCCTTGGTCTGGTAATTTTCGATGATGGCGATAAGCACCCGCGGGCTAGGCAGAGCGGTGTTGTTCAGCATGTAAGCGAACTTCTTCTCCCCTTCCGCATCGGTGTAACGGACATTAAGTCTTCTGGCCTGCCAATCCAGGAAGTTGCTGGCCGATCCGGTTTCAGCCCACCTATTCATTCCTGGAAGCCAAGCCTCGATGTCGAAAGCGCGATATTTCCCGGGACTCATATCCCCGGTGCAAATCTGTAGCCTGCGGTACGGCAGGCCAAGCTCCTCATGCATCTCGCCAGAGATATTGGTCATTTCGTCCTGGAGCTTGTTGGCTTTCTCCACGTCGGCTTCGGCGACCGCGACCTGTTCGACTTTCATAAACTCATGAACGCGATACAATCCCTTGACATCTTTGCTATAACTGCCTATTTCGCTCCGGTAGCACTGGCTGTATCCGCAAACCTTAATCGGCAGATCCTCGACCGGCAGCGTTTCGTTAGCGAAGTAAGCCAAAAGCGAAGGCTCGGCCGTACCGACCAAGAACTTCTTCTCGCCGCTGAACTCTCCGGTCGCCTCTTTGTCCGAGGTGGCCACCTGATAGATCTCGTCCACCGCCGAATCGTAAGTCAGCCCCTTGAAGTATCCACTGCCGAAAAGAGCGAATCCTTTGACCAGCGTCGGCGGAATCATCGGGTTGAATCCTTTCTGCACCATCTTCCGTAGGGCGTACATCATGATTCCCATCGTGAGAAGCACTCCGTCGTTTTTAACATAATAGCCGCGGAATCCTCCGACCTTCGTTCCGCGGTCGAAATCGAGGATGTCGAGATGCTTGCTTATTTCAATGTGACTTTTGGGCTCAAAATCGAATTTTTTCGGCTCGCCCCATCGGAAAATCTCCTTATTGTCCTCTTCCCCTTTACCGATCGGCGTGTCGGGAGAAGGAACAGTCGGCACCTTGGCCATCAGCTCGTCGAATCTTTCTTTGACCTCGTCTAGCTTCCCCAAGTCTGGTTCGCGCAGCGCTCGGCCCTTCTCGATCAACTCCTTCCTCTCTTTCTCGTCCTTCGCCTTGGCAATCTCGTCGTTTAAATCGTTCTTCTGCTGGTTGAAAGATTCTGATTCGCGCAGCAGAGATAGGCGCTCCTGGTCTGCCCGCAAAAGCTCGTCTAAATCGAGATTGATTCTCTTGTTCTTGATGGCCTCCTTTACCTCGTCGGCGTGTTCCCTGATGAATTTTATATCCAGCATCTTGTTTATTTTTGTAAATTTGTGCTTTTTTTCTCCGGCCGGAAGTGTCGGCGCAGGCGATTTTTTATTCATTAATTATTACTCTCCTTGCCTCTTAAAATCAATCGCCACAAAAACCGTTTTTTGACAAAACCGATGCCTTGGCCTAACGTCTCTATACCCTTAATCGGGATGGATTTGAACCTCTATAAAAGGAGAGTGATCAGATGCGCCACGGTCGCCGTTCCGGCTCCTGCTGGGTTTCATGGCTTCTCTCAGCCGTTCTACTCCTCGCCATATCGTTCACTTACGATTGGGGACACGCGTCTCAAATACTGTTTGCCTACGAACGGAACGAGCTTCAAAGCGCCCGGAGCGAAATCGACCAAAACCACGTGAAAATCGGAGAGTTGCAGCAAGCAATCGCCCAAC
The DNA here is from genome assembly GCA_027448785.1 of Candidatus Colwelliibacteriota bacterium. Classification (GTDB taxonomy): domain Bacteria; phylum Patescibacteriota; class Minisyncoccia; order UBA6257; family Colwellbacteraceae; genus JACWAO01. The sequence continues at coordinate 49,621 of DAIDMW010000002.1, forward strand.
TCTCAATTGAACTGGCCCAGGAGACGAAAGCCGCCAAAGAGCTGCGGCAGCAGCTGAGCAAGCTCCAGGCTACCAAAGCCTCCGACCCTCCGGCCGGAGTAATCTTCTACCAGGGCAACACCTCTTCAAAGGAAGTGGCGATTACCATCGACGACGCCTTCGTGCCGTCGCTGGTAGAAAAAGCTTTGGGCATCCTCGCAAGTAATCGCGCGACAGCCACTTTTTTCCCGGTTGGCCGCATGATCTCGGCCGACCCAGGAATATTCCGCCAAGCGGTCAAAGACGGCATTCAGCTCGGCAATCACACCTACGACCACGAATGGCTGACGCAGCTAACCCCTTCGCAGATTACCGCTCAGATCGATGGGTGGCAGAACGCAATCGACCAGGCGCTCGGGTATCACTACGACACTGTGTGGTTCCGGCCGCCGGGAATGGCTGGCTTCACCAGCCGGCAGCTCGACAAGAAGTACGGGCCGATCGTCGGCAAATACGACTTAAACGTTGCGCTTTGGGACGTAGATACCTACACCGGCATCTATAAGTCCAAGGGGCTAAACGTCGCGCCGTCTGTCGTCGCCGATTACGTCCTGTCGCACGCCCACCCCGGCAGCGTCATTCTTATGCATTTCGATACTCCGGACATCGCGGCCCTGCCGGCGATTCTCCAAGGACTCGAAGCCAAGGGCCTAAAACCAGTGACGCTCTCCAAGTTGTACAACTACTCTCCCACAAAATAAGAGAGGACTTAAAAGCCCGAGGCATTCCGCCCCGGGCCTTTCTTTTTTATCCTATGATTCTTATCAGCTTTTCTTCTTAAGAAGCGGAAAGAAGACCGTCTCCCTGACCGGACGATCCATGAGGACGGCGAACAACCTCTCGGACATACCAAAACCTCCCGTCGGAGGCATACCGTACTCCAATGCCTCTAGAAAATCCTCATCCAGCATCTGCGCCTCGACATCGCCCTTGGCGCGCAGCTTCATCTGTTCCTCAAATCTCTCTCGTTCGTCCACCGGATCGTTCGCTTCGGAAAAACCCTTGCCGAGCTCGGTTCCGCAAGCGACGACCTGAAATCTTTCAACCTTGTCCGGCTCCCCTTCTTTTCTTTTGGCCAGCGGCTCGATATCGACTGGCGGGTCGATTAAAAAGCAGGGTTGAACCAGCTTCGGGCGAGCCGTTTTCTTAAAAAGCAGGTCGATCAGCCGGCCGCGGCCGTGCTGTTTGGTCGCCTCGAGTTTCAACTCTTTCGCTTTGGCGAACAACTCATCCTCGGTCGCATACTTCAAATCCAATCCGGTCCCTTCTTTGAAGATCTCGTAATAGTCGACGACCGGCCACTTCTTCCCCCAATCGATCTCCGCTCCTTTCCAAACGGTAGTAAGCGATCCTGTTGATTCCTGAATGGCGCGCTTATACATCCTCTCGACAAATTCCATCAGCTCTCGGTAGTCGGAGTAAGCCCAATAAAACTCCATCTGAGTGTAATCCTGAAGATGTTCAGCATCGATTCCCTCGTTGCGGAAGATCCTGCCGATCTCGAAAACTTTTTCGTATCCTCCGACCAATAATTTCTTCAGCGATATCTCCAAAGAGATGCGCAAATAAAAATCCGTCTGCAGCGCCTTATGCCTGGTGACGAACGGTTCCGCCTCGGCCCCTCCGGGGACCGCTTCTAACACCGGCGTCTCCACCTCGGTGAACCCGCTGTTTTTCATAAAATCACGGACCGCTCCCCAGAATCGGTCTTTCTTCCGAAAAAGCTCGCGCAGCTCGGGGTCGGTCATCAAATCCAGATACCTCTGTCTGAGCTTTAACTCTATGTCATGCAGGCCGTAAAAGTCCGTCGGGATCGGTCGCAGAGATTTGACCGCCATTTTTAGCCCGGAAACCTCCAGGCTTTTTTCGCCGCGCTTGGTCGTAAAAGGTTTTCCAGAAGCCTCGATGAAGTCTCCGCGATCAAGGTTATCGCGCCAAAACTCCAGTTCAGCGAAGGTCTCGGCGCGCAATACCAGCTGGATCGTTCCGCTTTCGTCTTCGAGGTCCAAAAAAACCACCCCGCCCTGGTCGCGGATAGCGCGGATTCTGCCGATCAAGGATATCTTCCTGCCGGATTCAGCCAAGTTTGGAAAATCCTGAAGAGCTTGGCTTATCGGGAAATCTCGTCGCACGCGCGCCGGATAGGGATCCTCTCCCCTTTCTTTTATCCTCTGTAGTTTTCTTTTTCGTTCTTCGATCAGCGCGTCTAACATTTGCGAAATGATTAACTATTACTCAATTTTGGACACAACGTACTCCACGCTGCCGGAAGGCGTTTCCACGGTAATCGAATCACCCACTTTATGCCCTAAAAGCTCGCGTCCCAGCGGCGATTCATTGGAGATGAATCCCTCCTCCGGCTTGGCCTCGCTCCGTCCGCCTATGAAGAAGCGCATATTCTTGCCGTCGCGGATCACTTCGACGGTAGAGCCGACGGTCACGATCCCGGAGCTTTTCTCCCCCTTTTTAATAATAACCGACTCCTTGATAATACCCTCCAGCTCGTCGATCCGGCGCTCCACGCGGTGCTGCTCTTCCTTGGCCTCCGCGTACTCCGAGTTCTCCGACAAATCGCCCAGCTCTTTGGCTTTTTTCAAGCGTTCCGCCACCTCGAGCCTGGCAGTTCCCTTTAATTCACCCAACTCTAACTTTAGCTCCTTCAATCTCTCCTCAGTCAAGAAATAGCTCATTGTTTTTTATTTTATTTATAGGCTCCGGCTAAAAGCCATATTTTTATTTTTACCGCATCCCAAAGCGGAGCGCTACTGCTTTTCCCGCCTGCCGCATCACCGCGCCGATCCAAGATTACTTCTCCGATCCTGATTCCGTTTTTATCCGCGATTCCCAAAGCCTCTAAACCCGCTCCTCTGCCCTTTAGGCGCGTCTTCGGAAATACGATCTCGGCCGCCGCTCCGGTGAAGCACTGGAAGCCGCTTAAGCCGTTCCGCACTTTCCTGGTAACCAGAGCGTGTGCCGCTTTTTTCCAAAAGGAGGACGGAAGGCTGATTAAAAATCCCAGCGCTCCGTCACTTGCCTCCACGCCGGGGTAGCCGACAACCGCTCCGAAACCGGCGCGGAAGTGCTCTAATAGCCTCGGGAGTTCCTTAAAGTCAATCTCTGAGTCCAGGTCCAGCCACATGCGATACTGTCCGGTGGCGGAGAGCATCCCTTTTTTCAGTACTTCTCCCCAACCGGCATCCGGCCGTTCCAGTAGATTCAAGTTCTTTACAAAAGAAGCGAAGCGTCGGACGATATCCGTAGTCGCATCATTCGAGCCGCGGTCGACGACCAGAATCTCGTAGCTATAATCTCCGGCCGACAGCCGGCGGTCGATTTCTAGCAAGGCGAGCGGAATTCTCTTGGCTTCGTTCAGTGTTGGGATTATTACCGAAAGGCGCGGAGAATCCATCGAAAGATTAACGCTTCTTCCACTGCGGAGCCCGACGGGCTTTGCGCAACCCGTATTTCTTCCTTTCCACCGCTCGGTCGTCGCGGGTGAGATACCCTAACCCTTTAAGCGTGCCGCGGAAGTCCGGATTGAACTTGATGATGGCCCGAGCTAAGCCGAGGGTTACCGCCTCAGCCTGTCCAGTTATCCCTCCGCCGCGAACGGAAACCTTAACGACTGGACGGGACTTCTCTCCGAACACGCTAAGCGGAGCCAAAGCCGCGTTGCGCATTCGCAGCACGGGGAAAAACTCCTCGATTTCCTTGTTGTTGACTTTAGTGGAAAACTTCTCGTCTCCCAAAGGATAAATGCGAACTCTCGCTACCGCCGTTTTGCGGCGACCGACTCCCTCGAAATATTTATTTTCTTTAGCTGAAACTTTACTCATTGTCTTCAATAACTAACATTTTTAAACGGCGGCTAGCCAGCGTGTTCTTCGGCAACATACCGCGGACCGCTCTCTTTAAAATCCAGGCCGGATTCTTCGCAAAAACCTCGCGGTAGCTCTTGGTCTTCAAATGGCCGACGTAGCCGGTGTGGTGGTGGTAAACCTTCTGCGACTCCTTGCGGCCGGTCACCTTCAAACCGCGGACGTTCTTCACGACCACCTTATTCTCTCCGACCAGGCGTGGATCATAGCCGGCGGAATCCTTACCCTGCAGCACGCGTGCTATTTCCGTAGCCAAGCGTCCCAGAGTTTTTCCTTTAGCGTCGATGTTATAAGTCATGGTTTTAGACGAATTCAATAATCGCCTTCTTGGCTGCGTCTCTTTTCCTGACGACCGCAGTCTTCACGATGCGCAGATATCCCCCTTTGCGATCAGCGTATTTGGGAGCGATTTCGTGGTAAAGCTTGAAGGCCGACTTTTCCGGCAAGCGGCTTAACAGGGTCTTCATAGCATTTAAGTCCTGCTTCTTCGCAGTCGTGACCAATTTCTCGACCTTAGGCTTAATCTCCTTGGCGCGAGCCTCGGTCGTCGAAATACGCCCGTTTTGTATCAGGTTTGACATCAAGCCGTTGACGAAGCTGCGCCTCCGGCCGGTTATTCTGCCGAATTTTCTTCCTTTCTGTAAATGCCTCATTTTGCTTTTTTCTTGCCGGCCGCCTTCTCCTTTATCGGCTCTTCCTCCTTAATGTCAATCTCGGAAATCTTCTGGAAGTGATCCAATAAGATGCTCGTCGCCTTGTGCAAGGCATGGGACGGAGTAATGGTCCCGTCGGTTTCGATCAAAACAGTCAGGCGGTTATAGTCCGTGCGATCACCGACGCGCATGTTTTCCACCGAAAAGTTGACTTTGCGGATCGGTGAAAACAGGGCATCCAAAGCGATGGTGCCAACCGGAAGCTTCTCCCGCTCGATCGACTCAACCGGCACATATCCGATTCCCTTCTCGACGGTTAGCTCGATGTCCAGCTCGGCGCTCTTGGTGGTCAAAGTCGCCAGAACCAGCTCCGGGTTCTGTATCTCAACCTCGGCATTACCCTTGATATCGCCGGCAGTCACCTCGCCCTCGCCCTTAGCCTTCAAAGACAGGACCTGCGGCTCCTCACCGTGGAAGCGGAAGCGCGCTTTCTTCAGGTTCAAGCAAATCTGAACCACATCCTCGGCCACTCCAGGAATAGTAGAAAACTCGTGGCTTACCCCTTTGATTTTGGCGCGGGTCACAGCCGCTCCGGGGAACGAAGAAAGAAGAACTCGGCGCAGGGCGTTGCCGACGGTTGTTCCATAGCCGCGGTAAAGACCTTCAATGGCGAAAGTTCCGCTAAGCTCGTCCTCCTCCAGACGCTTTATTTTTACATTGTCGCTTAAGTAGGTTGTCTCCATAAAATTATTTTGAATAATAATCGACGACTGCTCCGACATCAACCGGCAAGTCGACGTCGCGTGGCTCACCGCTGACTTCGGCCTCGAGGTTGTTTACGTTTAATTTTATCCACTCCGGTGCCTCGTATCCCTTCATTTTCTCCGCCACTACGGAAAAATACTTGTTGGTCGCGGACTCGGGACGAACCTTAACCGCGTCCCCCTGGCGCAAAACCAAAGACGGGGTACTGACGCGGCGGCCGTTAACCAAGAAGTGTCCGTGCGTAACTAGATGCCTGGAAACGGAACGGCTGGGAGCGAAACCGGCGCGGTAGACGACGTTATCCACTCTTCTTTCCAGAAGATTTAACACGCCCGCGGCCCCAGCTTTGCCCTCGCTCGCCGCTTCCTTGAAGACGTTGCGCAACTGATTGTCCCGCAAACCATAAATAAAGCGAATTTTCTGCTTTTCGCGCATCTGCGATCCGTATTCTTTGAGCTTCTTGAAGCGCTTGCCGTGAGCTCCGGGAGCGTACGGCTTCCTGGTCAAAGCGCACTTCGGCGAATTGCATCGATCCCCTTTGATCGAGAGCTTGGTGCCTAGACTTCTTTCTTTTTTCTCTAAAACGCGCTGCATGTTTTTGTAGTAATTAAACTCGCCTGACTTTCGGAGACTTCGGGCCGTTGTGCGGTATCGGAGTCACGTCCTTGATCGAGACGATGTTGAAATTATGGTTTAAAAGCGACCTAACCGCCGAATCCCTTCCGCCGCCCACGCCGGAGACATAGACCTCGACATTGACCGGGCCGGTTTTTTCGACTTTTTCCGCCAGAGCCGCGACTATCTTGGAGGCGGCGAACGGCGTAGCCTTCTTCGGGCCGGAGAAACCGAGCGAGCCGGCTGTCGCCCAAGCGACGACGGCGCCGCGGTTGTCGGTGATGCTGATGATGGTGTTGTTGTAGGAAGCGCTGATATAAACGCGGCCGTTCTCGACCTTGCGCTTCTGCGACTTCCCCGAAGACTTGGCCGTAGTTTCGGCTTTAGTTTCGTCGGTTTTTGGCTTAACAATCCTGGTCTTTCCCATTTCTTTATCCTTATTTCAGCTCAACCTTGCGACGGCCGCTACCGGCGGTCTTGCGGACATTGCCGCGAACCGTGCGGGAGTTAGTTTTCGTCCTCTGGCCGTGAACCGGGAGCTTTTTGATGTGGCGCATTCCACGATACGACTTAATGTCCTTCAACCTCTCGATGTTCTGCTTAATGGTCTGGCGCAGTACTCCCTCGACCCGAAAATTTTTATCGATCTCGGCCTGAAGCTTCGCCACCTCGGCCTGGTCCAAATCCTTCGCCAGCTTGTCTGGGTTAACGCCAGCGGCCTGTAAAATATTAGCGGCCGAAAACTGACCGACGCCGTAGATGCTGGTCAGCGAGATTCTTATCTTTTTATTGTCCGGAATGTTGACTCCTATGATTCTCATAACTTATCCCTGCCTTTGCTTGTGCTTCGGATTCTTGCTGCAAATCACGTAAACCCGCCCCTTCCGGCGGACGACGCGACAATCTTTGCAAACTGTTTTTACCGAAGCTCTTACTTTCATTTTGACTATAATCTTCGCACTATCCTGCCTCGAGTGTCGCTCGCCGAGCCGACCTCGACCCGCACCCGTTCTCCCGGAAGGACTTTAATGCGGTTCATCCGCATCCTTCCCGAGACGTAGGCGAGAAGCTCGTGGCCGTCGTCCAACTTAACTCGAAAAGTGGCGCTGGGCAACGCCTCTATGACTACCCCATCAACTGTCATATCAAGCCTGCGAATATTATCATAGGGGCTAGTTCGTGTCAATCATTATCTTGCTCTGGTCGGCCGGAACCCTGGAAACCCAGAAGGGCCAGAATTTGATTTGGCTAGATTGCAGTCCTTGTATACCGACGATCGCCTGCCGCAGCTGGTCCTGGCTCATCCCGGATATTTTCTGCCGGAATGCAGACAGGTCGAAGGCTGGTTCCCACATCGACTGGAAGGTGATCGGAACGGTCATCGTATCGTGTTTCCAGTCAACCTGCGGAGTTCCGTAGGTCACCGAATACTTCTTGACCTGCAAGTTGACCTTGGAAGTGTCGGCCAGCTGGCTGGCCATGGCGGTCACCAAGTCGTTTTCGCTGAAGCCGATCGCCTGATAGGAACCGTAAGCCGTCACCGCAAACTGACCGTTGCCGTTCGGGATATCGGCCACGTTATACTTGGTCACCTGGAAGCTGCTGGATCCGGATATCAGTTTCTCGCTCGAGTTTTGTAAAGCTATCTCCGAAGTGATGGCGTTCTGCAAGGCCGAAGCGATCGAAGACGTGGCCTGAGCAATATCGCTCTGCGTCGGAACGCTAGCCTGGCCGATGAAGCCGCCGCTCATCGCCTGGGTCGACTTTGCGTAAAATCCCTGGTAGCGCTGAGTTCCGGCGAATCCGGCGAAGTGGAACACTTGGCCGGCTGGCAGATTATACTGGCTGCCCGGCTGGTCAGCCGTCACCGAAGCGGTGATTTGCGAAGGGACGAGAGCTCCTCCCGACATCGTTCCGCCCGGAACGGTTATCGTCTTATCCAGCCGGAAGATGATTCCGTCGGCATTGACCAAGCGGGTGGTTCTAACCAGCGTCTGCGGCCTGGTATTAAAGTTGTTGTAAATCACCACCGTCCCCGTCGCGTAGGTCTGCACGTACTTCGAACCGCTCGCTGGGAAAACCTGGGTCATCGTCTTGTCTTCGGAGAAAAGTTTTCCGGGAATGGTGACCTGGTTGCTACCGACGGAAATCTGCGTCTGGCCAGTTGAGACCACCAGCTCGCCGGTGAAATTCCAGGGAGTCTGCTGGAAATTAAGCGTTACGGCGGCGCTCGGCAAGATCTCAGCGCAGTAATAAACCGCGGCCCCCAGAAGTGCCAGGAATATTACCCACTTTGCGATTTTCTTTCCGCGGGTCCCTTGTTTTCTTCGACGCGGCTCCGGGCCCACTTCTTCCGGCTCTTCTCCGCCTTTTTCCCCGCCGTCTCTCCCGCCATCCGCCGGCCCGTAGTTTTCCACCAGCACCGGAGCCTTGGCAAGTTTTCGCGGCAAGATATCGACGACCTGCCTGGCCGGCTGCGAGTAAAAAGAGTTGCCGGCGCGGATGCCGACCAGCGAAGCCATCGCCAGAATCTCCTCATCCACCGATTCGATGCTGATTTCTTTGCCCAGAGACTTCGCTTGGTTATACAGTTCCAAAAGTTCACTCGCCTCTTTCACCAAAGAAGCGCCGCGAGGAATATAAATAATGACGTTGGTATTTTTAACCTTCGCCAGCTGCTTTAAGACCGTCTCTAGCGAGTCGCTCTTATTGATATGTATTTTCTTGCTTACGCCATCAGCCATTTTATTCTTTGCAATGTTTTTTCGCTGAACTCCTCGCGGGCGGCGACATTCTCGTCCGCGAACAACAGGCTTATATCCGCCTCCTCTGGTTTTTTGAGCAGCAGCCGACGCCCGTCCGCGGCCACTCTTTTTTCATAAACCCATTCCGGCAGCTGGAACGAAGCGCGGTAGAATGCCGGCAGGCGCTTATACTCGTTCAATGCTTCCTTGTAATTGTGTAGGTTCGCCGCCAATCCTCTTTGGAACTCCTCCAAGGATGAAGTGAATGATCTTTCTATCGTCCGGCGTGCTTCTTCGCTCACTTCATTATTAATATAACGCAAATAAATTTCCCTGTTAACTTCCGCATCCGTTGCCAGCTCTTTTCCCATTTCCTGCAAAACGCTATTCAGCCCCCACGGCCAGCTGCTTAGCCTTTTGGTTCCATTGGGAGACGCAAAATAAAAATAAGTGGCGCTGTCCCCGCTTTCTAAAAACAACGCCGGCTTTTTCTGCGATAAACCTGTAAGGTACGCTCGAACCGCCCCTGGTTCGAGTATGGCCGCGGCTTCTTCCGGCAAATGATCGCGGTCGGCAACCGTCAGGTACGTTTTTATCTTGAATGGTTTTTTTAAATCCAACAGTTCCTCGATCCGGAAAATCTGTTTTTTATTAGATTCCGCGCCCAGGATTCTTGCATCAGCCAAGACTAAATCAAGCTCGTCTATTCCCAGCTCATTGGCCCAGGCCGCCCTGTTTTCTTCGAAAAATTTCCAGACCGATTGCGAAACCAGATTAATAATTCCGACTTCATCCATCTCTATCTCTGGTTCGAGCGAGTTCTCCCAAAAAACGGTCTGCGCGACCTCGGGCCCTAATTCGACAATTTTTTTTTCCTTTCCGTTCTCCTCTTTCATCCTTTGTTTTACGAAACCCTTGCCCTGATCCTTCTAATTCCGGCCGCGACCGCTTCTTCTTTAACGACCTCGAACTGGCCGATTTCCCCGGTGCGCCCGACGTGCGGCCCTCCGCAGAACTCGATGGAAAACGCCTCACTGAATTTCGGATCACCCGGAGCGGCGTTTTTCGGTCCGATGGAATAAACCGAAACGATATCCGGATACTTCTGCCCGAACTCGTGCTCGGCTCCCAACTTTTCCGCTTCTTCCTTCGACATCTCGCTTCGTACCACCGGCAAGTCTTCGCTGATTTTTTCATTGACAATCTTTTCCACCTCCCTCTTCTGTTCCTCGGTCATCTTCCCGCTGTAAGAAAAATCCATTCGTAGTCTTTCCGCGGTGATATTGCTCCCTCGCTGCTTAACCTCCGGACCTAAAACCATCTGTAAGGCTTTCAAGAGAAGGTGATGGGCGGTATGCAGCCTGGTCGTTTCCGCCGAACGATCGGCCAATCCACCTTTAAAAACTCCGGCCGAAGCGGTGCGGGAAAGCTCGCGGTGTTTTTTAAACTCTTCCTCAAAGGCCTCGCGGTCCACACTAATTCCGCGATCCTTTGCCATCTCCTCCGTAAGTTCCAATGGAAATCCATAACTTTGATAAAGGTCGAAGGCGTCCTGGCTAGTAATTTTTCCATCCTTGGCGCGAACCTCGAACTCTTTGATTCCCGAAGCCAAGGTAGTTCGAAACTTTTTTTCCTCTTTTTCAATTTCACTAAGTATAAATTCTGCCTTTCCCGCTAATCCGGGATACTTTGGTATATATTTTTCAATAAATCGCTGAGCAACTAACGACAAGGTGCTTTGATTAGAAACAATGCCCTGTTTTGCGCCTAATCCGTCCCCAAACCTGACTGCGCGCCTAATTAAACGCCTGACAAGATATCCGCGTCCAACGTTGGATGGCACAACTTCGTCTCCGATCAGAAATACGGCTGCTCTCATATGATCTAATACAACTCTGAACGCCCTTTCATTTCCTTCATAAGTTTTCCTACTACCTGCTTCTAAATCTTTTTTTGCGCTTTCAAATATATCGATATTAAAAACGTCCGGATCGTCGTTGCTAGCCGCGGCGATTCTTTCCAATCCCCCGCCGAAATCAACATTGCGCTGCGTTAGTTTCTCAAACGAGCCGTCCTCTTTCTTTATATATTCCATAAAGACCGAGTTGCCGATCTCAAGGAAGCGTCCGCAGTCGCAGTTCGGATGACACTCTTTCCCGAATTTCGGGTCATGGGGTGTTTGAAAATCGTAGAAAACCTCAGAGTCCGGACCACCCGGTTCTCCCGCCGGCATCTTGGCCGGCACTCCCGCGCGACTCCACCAGTTCTTCCGCACGTCGTAAGAGAAAATGCGACCGCCTTGCATTCCCAGCTCGCTTCCTTTCTCGTTCGACTCAAGCGCAACGTATTTCGCTTCTATTCCCTTGTCGGCGAATAATTTTTTCCAAATGGATATCGACTCCTCGTCCGCCGGGATGCCGGTCATCGAATCCCCGGCAAAAACGGTAACGTAAAGCCTATGGGGATCCAAACCCGCTCCTCCTTCTTCCTGGCTCTTCGTCAAAAATTCAAAGATCCACGGCAGCTGTTCCTGCTTGAAGTAGTCGCCAAACGACCAGTTGCCGAGCATCTCGAAAAACGTCGTGTGCCGATTGTCTCCGACCTCCTCGATATCCTCCGCCCGGAAGCACTTCTGCGAGTCGGTCACCCGCTTGCCATGCGGATGCGGCCGGCCTAAAAGAAACGGCAAAAGAGGTTGCATGCCGCTGCCGGTAAAAAGAGTGGTTGGATCGTTTTCCGGAACCAAAGACGAGGAAGGAATCTCTTTGTGACCTCTCTCTTTATAGAAAGACAAAAACTTTTCGCGCAATTCCTGCGTTCGCATGAGTTGATATTAACACATGAGATATACTGGGAAAACTACCACTGAAGGATAACTTCTCCGTTTCCGCCAGATCCCGGCGTATAACTCGAAGTATATGCGCCTCCGCCACCACCACCGGGTTGAGAGCCGTTCACTCCGTTAGGAGAAGAAGACGTTCCAGCAGCCCCACCCGCACCACCAGCTGGTACGTTGCCGTAGCCAGGAGACGCTGAATACGGAGCCGGATTAACATAGTTTTGGTAAGTAAATATTCCAGGTTGAACACCTGTAATCGATGCAGCGCCCGACCCTGCGTTCGCATAATTAATATTTCCGCCACCATTCTGTCCAGGGAAGGAAATAATAACATATGTTCCGGATGCCGCAGCCGCTGAGCCAGCATATAAACCACCATTGGCTGATACTGTATTTCCTCCAAAAGAAACCGAAGATGCAGAGCCGCTACTTGCCCCTGCAGTTGCACCAGTTCCGACGACAACCGAGACAGACCCCCCTGGAGTTACTGGAAGCCAGCCGGCAGTAAAAGCAGATGAAGCTCCCCCATACCCCGCAGCTCCCCAAGCACCAGATCCACCACCACCCCATTCATAGAACCATATTCTAGTTACCCCGCTCGGCACCGTCCATGTATAAGTTCCAGGAGTGGCAAAAGTCGCTGTTCCAGTAGCTGGGTTAGTGGCCGCCGTCGTCTGTACCGTCCCGTCAGGGAAGGTAATGCCTCCGGAAGTGACGTCCAAACCGTTGGCCATGTAGACTTCTCCGGAAGAGTCGTTGATTTGCATGGGACGAAGGCTGTTCCATCCTCCGTATTGGTTGCCTGAGGCGGTAAGGAGGAACCAGGTATTTGTTCCGTCATTCCTCCACATGGCTCCATAGTTGCCAGCGATCATTCGAATCTGGCCGTCTCCAGAAGCGAGGGTTGATTGTAATTCTCCTGTTGTAACCAAGTTTCCATTGACTGTAACTGTAGCTCCTGAAATTAAACTGGTTGTTCCGATTCCGACTCCTCCTGTTGGAGAGATAATTAAATTTCCCGAAGGTGAAAGAGAGGTAATGTCTGTGTTGGCTCCGGAGGCGGCTGCTCCGAGGTTTAGGCGGGCCTGCGAAGTTGATGATGCGGCAGTCCCCCCGTTTACTATAGTTATTGGTGTTAGCGATTCAGTCGGCGGAGAACTAGCGGGATTAGTCCAGGCTTGTGCGATGTTGTAACTCAAAATCAGCGACGAACCGAATAAAAGCAAGATAATTGGTATGGCTATGTGATATTTAAAATTTTTAAACATAATATTTTTTAATTTTACATTGCCGTCGTCTGCACCGTCCCGTCAGGGAAAGTGATACCTCCAGAGGTGATGTCTAGACCGTTGCCCATATACACTTCTCCTGTGGAGTCGTTGATATAGAAAGGCCTCAAACTGTTCCAGCTGCCATATTGATCTCCGGAGTTGGTGAATAATAGGTAGGTGTTGGCGCCGTCATTCCTCCACATGGCTCCATAGTTGCCGGCGATCATTCGAATCTGGCCATAACCTGAACCCAAGGTGGACTGGAGTTCTCCGCTAGCCGCGATGTTGCCGTTAACCGTGACTAATGCTCCTGTTCCCAGACTGGTTGTTCCGATTCCCACGCCTCCAGTTGGAGAGATGATGAGATTCCCTGATGGTGAAAGAGAGGTAATGTCGGAGTTGGCGCCAGAGGCGGCGGTACCTAAGTCGGATAAAGCTTGCGGCACTGTGCTGGCCTGAGTTCCGCCTAAGGTGATTACGATAGGCCCAGGTTGGCCGTTCGGAGCGGTTTGTGAAGGATTGGACCAGGCCATAGCCACACCGGAAGACAATCCAAAAAAAACAGCTAGCGAAAAAGATAAAATGTACAAGCGATCAATCGAGATAAAAAATATATTAGTTTTATACAATTGGCGCCCAGACATACGTTAATTAATTATCAAAGAACCAAAAACGGTTGTCAACGCAATTATGAAGACAACGGACCGATATTATCAGCCCGCTGTCTTTAGTTTTATTTTTAATTTTACGCTTTAAGCTTTGCGCTCTTAATACTCCGCCAGCTTCCGCGCCTTCTCGTGCTCGCGGATCTTCTGGATCGCCTTCGCCTCAATTTGTCTGATTCTTTCTCTGGTAACGTTAAACACCTTTCCAACCTCTTCCAACGTGTGCGTGGCGCCATCCTTAAGCCCGAAACGCATCTCGAGTATCTGTCGCTCGCGCTCGGTTAATTCGCCGACGATCTCGTTAATCTGATCTCTTAACAACTCGTAAGAGGCCTTCTGTTCCGGTGTCAGGCTCTTCTCGTCTTTAATCAAATCACCGAGCATCGACTTCTCGTCCTCGCCTCCGATCGGCGACTCCAACGAAACGACCTCCTGCGAGATCTTTTGTATGTTGCGAACCTTATCGACATCCATACTCATCTCGATAGCAATCTCCTCGGTCAAGGGTTCGCGCCCCAACTCCTGCGATAAACGCCTCTTGACCTGGGTGTACTTGGAAATCGTCTCGATCATATGGACCGGAATGCGGATCGTCCTAGACTGGTCGGCCAAGGCGCGTGTAATTGCCTGCCTGATCCACCAAGTGGCGTAAGTCGAAAACTTAAAGCCCTTGCGGTAGTCGAACTTCTCCACCGCACGGAAAAGTCCGATATTTCCCTCCTGAATCAAGTCGGAAATACTTAAAGGCCCGCGGTTCACATATCTTTTAGCAATGGAAACCACCAGTCTTAAGTTCGCTTTGATAAGCCTTTGCCTGGCACCCTCGTCGCCGCGCAGGATTCTCTTTGCCAATTCTTTTTCTTCGTCGGAAGTCAGAAGAGGCGTCCGTCCGATCTCTCGCAGGTACATCTGGACGTTGTCGGAAACCGGCTCGGTGATGTGCGTCGCCTCCATCAGCTCTTTCTCGCTTACTTCATCGGACGGAGTTTGGATAAGGGAATCCACGTAAACAACCTTGATATTCTCGCTCTCCAAGCGATCGTAAATTTCTTCCAAAAAAGCCGGATCGGTCTCGATTCTCGGGAAGTAGTTCAAAATTTCCAAATCAGTGACAAAGCCCTTGCTACGTCCGCGCGAAAGGACCTCGTCGAGCATCTCCTCATGCTGCGCGTCGAGCTCGGGCTTTTTAACGCGCTTCGCCGCGGACGGCGCGCGTTTGGCTGGTGCCGCTTTTTTCTTTTTTACGGTTTTAACAACCGCCTTTTTGGCGGTCTTTTTCTTCGGGCTGGGTTTTACCGCTTTCTTCACATTAGGCTTCTTCGCCGGAGCCTTCTTTATTTTGGCGCGCTTAATTCTAAGCTTGCCGTAGTGCCTTTTGGCCTGCGTTTTCTTTGGCATTTTTGGTATTTTGAATTTTTTTTGAGATTTCGTCAAATTTTTTCAGAGCGGCGACAAGCTCGTCGTCGTCCTCTCCCTCTTCAAGCGAAGCGATTGTTTTGGCCAGCTCGTTCTTCTCGTTTGCCAGGAATTCAATTTCCAACTCCTGAAGCAGCGCTCGGAACTCCGCCTCCAGCCTCTCTTCGTCTCCCAGCAGGTCGGACTCCAGTCCGCCTCGCAGGGAGATAAGGTTTAAAAGGCCTCTAATCTCCAAAGATGGGCTCGCTCCTTTTTC
Source organism: Candidatus Colwelliibacteriota bacterium (assembly GCA_027448785.1). Lineage (GTDB taxonomy): Bacteria > Patescibacteriota > Minisyncoccia > UBA6257 > Colwellbacteraceae > JACWAO01. The sequence goes on from DAIDMW010000002.1 coordinate 64,762, forward strand.
GGAAAGCGCAAGGTAAGCCGCGCGATACTTTTCGGGCAAGTAATCGGTAAACGTCCCGATGCTGTTTCTCAGATTCTCTTTTTCGCCCGCCAATCCGAGAAGTCGCAGAGAGATAAGCTCTAATCGGTTTTCCGGCTTCGGTTCGGCGGGGACGGCTGCAGTGTCCGGCGCAAATATTACTTTCTCGTTTTCTCCCAACTTAATCTTTTCCATCTCCTCAAACAGTTCTCGCTCGCCCACCCCGGTTCGGTGCGACAGCTCCCGGATCCAAAAAGAACGGTCGATCGGGCTCCAGATCCGGCCAATCTTATCGAGAACCGCGCGAATAGCCAGCTTGCTTGGAGTCCCTTGCTTACCTAAATAGCGGTTAAAAACAAAGTTCATAGCCGGCTCAGCGTTCCTTACTGCCTCCGCCGCAGCGCCGGGTTTTTTCTCCACCAGTTCCGCTGCGTCCTTGCACTCTCCCCAGCTGGCAACCGAAGCAGTGAAGTCGTTAGTCGCCGCAAGGTCGATCGCCTTTTCGACAGCCAGCTTGCCGGCCTCGTCGTTATCGAAGCCGATCACCAGCTTGTCGGTCGTTTTGCGCAACGCGCGCAGATGCTCGGCGGTCAAGGCTGTTCCGGAAGTAGCAACCGCGTTGCGAATGCCATCCTGCCAGCACATTAAAAAATCCATCTGCCCCTCCAGGAGCGTCGCATACCCGCTTTCGCGGATTTCTTTCTTGCTTTTCCAGAATCCGTACAGAAGCTTGGACTTGGCAAAGATCGGCGTCTCGGGACTGTTAACATACTTGCCGACCTCGGGCCGCTCCAGCTCGGGAAGAATGCGGCCGGTAAAGCCGACGATCTTGCCGAAATGGTTGTGAATCGGAAACATTATCCGTCCGCGGAAGCGATCGATGTACTTGCCGCTGTCGGTGCGGAAAGATAATCCGGACCGCACGATGTCCGCCAGCTCGAACTTGCGCTCGATCAGGTTTACGGTCAGCGCGTCGAAACTTTCCGGCGCGAAACCGATCTCGAACTCCTCGATCGTATCCATTGAAAGCTTTCTCCCCTCGAGGTACTTCAGCGCGCGGTTGGAGGCGGCCAAATTATCCTTGAAAAAATCCGCGGCGGCGCGCTGAATGTCATAAAGCACGCCAAACTGCCTCTCCTCAGCTGGAGTGTATCTTTTTAGATCAACGTGGGCCTTCTCGGCCAGGATACGCAGAGCCTCATAGAATTCGACGTTCTCGTAGAGGGAAACGAATTTCACAACGTCGCCTCCGGCGTTGCAGCCGAAACAATGCCAGATCTGCCTCTCCGGAGAAACGATGAGAGAAGGGGTTTTTTCAGCATGAAAAGGGCAGATTCCCTTGAAATTCTTGCCGGCCGGCTTCAATTCGATGTACCCCTTGATGACATCGACTATATCCAGCTTTTCTTTTATTTCCTCGAGCGGAGACGCCATTTCGCCCTTATAATACCAAACCTAGGGTTGGTGGCTAGTATCGCTTAATTTTCCCGCTACCCTGTCAAACTCGCTTATCAACTTTTACTAATCATCTCGGCCTGATCGGCCGGAATGTTTAGTAAAATAAAAAACTACCGCTTCTGGATATACCTTCCGCAAGCGGCGAGGTGTTGTGGATGAAATAAAAAACTATTCGCGTTCGGCCACCTCCTCCTTTTTAAGCGCCTGCTCTACCAAAACGTCCAGAAGCCGCGGGAAACTTATTCCGGACGCTTCGGCCGCTTTGGGGAAAAGACTATTTTTGGTCAGCCCGGGAACGGTGTTGATCTCCAATATATAAAGCCGTCCGTCCGAGGCAAGGATGAAATCGCTCCGCGAAAAACCGCAGGCGCCTATCGCCTTATGGGCGCGCAGCGCTCCCTGTTGTATCTCTTCTATGACAGCGAGCAGGTCGGACATAATGCGCTCTTCGGAAGCGCCAACGGAATATTTAGACTGGTAATCGAAAAACTCTCCAGTCAAAGGAAGTATCTGAAGCGGTTCCAAAGCCACAACCTTCTCCCCCATCTCTAAAACCGATCCGGCAAACTCCTGTCCGTCAATATATTCCTGAACAATCGCCTCGCGGCCGAACTGCAAAGCCTTCTCTACCGCCGGCCACACCTCCTCCGCCCTCCGAACCAGACTAACGCCGAAAGACGATCCTTGGTTGGCCGGTTTAATGATTAGCGGGAGATCTATGGAAATATTCAGGGGATACCCGCCGCGCCAATCCGCGTCTTGCCGGTTAATCACCTCGAAGCGCGGAACATTTAACCCGACTGCCTGGAACAGCCTGTAAGAAAGTATCTTGTTCATCCCCAGAGCGCTGGCCAAGACGCCGCTGCCAGTATAAGGGAGGCTTAATCTTTCCAAAAACTTCTGGACCGTTCCGTCCTCGCCGTATTTCCCATGCAAAGCGATAAAAGCAAGATCAACCTGCCTCGCCAGCTCTTCTGGATCGACCGGCCAACTTCCGTCTCTCTTGATATGCACCGGAATCGCCTCGTATTTTTCCGGAGAAAGTTCCGCCAAGACCCTCTTTCCGCTTTCAACCGATACCTCGTGTTCCAACGAAGGCCCGCCGAATAAAACAGCAATTCTAAGTTTTTTCACCGTTTAAAGTATAGTTTAGCGGCCGAGTTCAAAGCAAACGCGTTCGAACGCTTTTACCGAATATTTATTCGACGGATCTGGCCACTTTCCAGCCATCCAAACCGAAATACAATCCTGCGTTCAAATAACGCAAAACAAGCAGCGCAGCCGCGTAAATAATATGCTGGTCGACTAGAAATCCGTTCGGAACCAAGGGTAAGCTGTTCGCGGCAAAATAATAGAGAAGCATCATGATCGCTCCGAGAAGCGAAGCGATTCTCAACCAGAAGCCGAAGATTAGCGCAAGGCCGATCAGCATCAACCCCCATTCGTTAGCCACGTTCACCAGACCTATGAGAAGCGGATGGGCTAAGAAGGAATAAAAGCCACTGAAAGTCTTCGCGCTTTCAAGGAAGCTGGTGGCCGTCCACGAAGCGTTGAGTATCTTGGTTATACCGGCATAAAAGAACAGCCAGCCGAGAAGAATCCTCAAGACAGCGACCGCTGTCTTCTGCGACTTGCTTAAATTAAGCATATCAATTTAAGCATAACTCAAAGAAGCGCAAAATAAAAAGCTAAAAGCGAAAAACAACGGCTAGTAGCTAGCCAAATCCTAAACTTTAAATCCGAAATCCTAAACAAACTCCAATTTACAAATTCCAAATACGAAACACGAATGGGTTTGTAATTTGAGATTTGATATTTCGAATTTGTTTCGGATTTCGATATTAGGATTTCCGATGTTTTGCCTTTTTCGCTTTTAGTTTTGCGCTTCTCTATCTTTTTACCCTCAGCGCCAAGGCATTGAAAACGACGATTATCGAACTCAAACTCATAAGCAGCGCTCCCCACTCCGGACGAAGAAAGATTCCCCATGGAGACAAAACTCCGGCCGCTATCGGAATGGCCAGCGCATTGTATCCCGCCGCCCACGCCAAATTTTCCATCATCTTGCGCATAGTTCTTTTACTTAGCCTCAGCAAGTAAAGAACTCCTCGCAAATCACTCTCGGCTAAGATGGCATCGGCCGACTCTATGGCGACCTGCGTCCCTCCACCAATTGCCACACCAACATCTGCCTGCTTAAGGCTTGGGGCGTCGTTCACGCCGTCTCCGACCATCGCTACTAAATTTCCTTTATCCTGCAGCTGCTGAACGATTGACATTTTATTTTCCGGCAAGACCCCGGCAAAATAGAGATCGATGCCGAGCGCGGATGCCGCGCGTGCGGCCGCCTCTTCATTATCCCCGGTAATCATCGCTGTTTTAATGCCCATCCGCTTAACGGTCGAAATAACCTCTTTCGCCTCAGGCCGCAACTCGTCGGCCATCGCCAATATTCCCAGAATTTCTTTTTTGTTCGCCACCCAAGCTAGGCTCTTGCCCTGCCCTGTCAGGCTATTGGCCGCATCTTTCCAGGCCGCCACGTCCAGGCCGACGTCCTTAATATATTCCTCGTTGCCGACGAAAATGATTTGGCCTAAAACCTCTCCGCTCCCTCCCTTGCCGGCAATTGACTGGTAATTATTGGCCGGGCCGAAACTCATGCCTCTGCTGCTTGCCGCTCTGACGATAGCCATGGCGATGAAGTGCATCGAGTTTACCTCGATCGACGCCGCGGCGCGCAGCACTTCTCCCTCGCTCGTTGTTCTGTTCGGCACGATATCCGTTACCGTAAACTCACCGCTGGTGAGCGTTCCGGTCTTGTCGAAAACCAGATAGGTTAGCTTGTTCAGCTTTTCGACGGCCTGACCGTCTTTGATCACCACTCCGTTTTTCGCCGCCAGCGAAGTAGCGATCGTGGTAACCGTGGGAATGGCCAAACCCAAAGCGTGCGGACAAGCGATAACGACGACCGTTATCGCTAGAGTAAGAGCAAACAGCGTCCCATGCGGAGAAATAAGATTCCAAAATATAAAAGTCAAAACCCCTCCGCCTAAAGCGGCAATGGTCAGGTAGTTTGCGGCACGATCCGCTAATCTTTCTATTTTCGGACGCGAGTTCTGCGCCTGTTCGACTAAAGCGGCGACCTGAGCCAAAAAAGTTTCGCCGCCGGCGCGGTTAACCTTGATCGTCAGCGAACCATCATAGTTGACGCTACCGCCAATCACTTCGGCGCCGACATCTTTTTTAACTGGCTTTGATTCGCCGGTTAAAAGCGCCTCGCTCACCGACGAAGAACCTCCGACGACTGCCCCGTCGGCGGGTATTTTTTCGCCCGGGCGCACCATTATCCTGTCTCCTTTGTGCAGGTTAAAACTATCGACGTCTATCACTGAAGAGTCTGAAACAAGATGTGCCCTCGGAGGAGTCAAGCTCAGCAGTTCGCCGAGGATGCTGCTTGTTCCGCTTACTGCCTTCATTTCTAGCCAATGCCCAAAAAGTAAAATCACTACCAAAGTCGAGATCTCCCAGTAAAAATCCGGGCCAAAAAAAAGAAAAGTGCTGCCAACGGAGAAAAAGTATCCGGACGCGACCGCCACCGCAACCAAAGTCATCATTCCGTAATTCCGCGATTTTAATTCAGAGAATGCTCCGAAAAAAAACGGCCAGCCGCCGTATCCGACGACCAGCGAAGAAAGCGCGAAAGAAATATACGCCGCGTAGCTGGGCTGGAAAGAAAAACGCAAAGCCTCCTGCACGACCGGCGCCAGCAAAACCACCGGCAAAGACAAGACTAAAGAAATGACAAATCTCTTCTTAAAATCCTCGGCCATCATCGCATGATGGTTGTGATGGGAGGCGTGACCGATACTTGCAGCCTGTACATTCATCTCCATGCCTTTATTATAGCGCGCCAGTTAAGAGCGCAAAGCTTAAAGTGCAAAGCGCAAAAGAACGATCCTAACGAAACGAGTTATTGTTTTTCGCTTTTAGCTTTTAGTTTTGCTCTATCAGAATTCCAGTCCCTCCTCCGCATGCTTTCCCTCCTGGTAGGGATGTTTAATTTCGCGCATTTCGGTAACCAAGTCGGCTAGGTCGATGACGTCTTGATCGGCGTCGCGGCCGGTAAGAAGAAGATGAAATTTTTTAACTTTCTGCAGTTCTTTTACCTCGGCTAAATCCTTCAACACCTCCTCTTTAGAAATAAGTCCCAATTTCAACGCCACATTGAACTCGTCGGCGATAATAAGATAGTAGCGCAGCGAGCGCGCTGAATCCATCACGCCTTTCCAGGTGTTCTGTGCCGCTTCTTGGTGCTCCTCGAAAGGCAGTTTGTCACCTAGGATGCCGACGAAGCCCTTGCCGCCTTTAATAATCTTGAACCATTCGCCGAAAGCTGGCGCGACCTTGTCTTCTCCCGAGATCCACGGCCCCTTGATGAACTGATACATCACCGCCCGCTTGCCATCGCCAATGGCTCGCAAAGCTTGGCCCAAGGCTGCCGTCGTTTTTCCCTTTCCATTGCCGGTAAAAACTACGATCATTTAAAGAAGTATAGAGGAGAAAGCGAAAAGCACAAAACAAAGAAGTGTAAAGTTCAAAGCTAAAAGCGAAAAACACTTGCTAGGGACTACGAATGACGGATGGCGGACTAAACCCTAATCCCCAGTCCTTAATCCCCACTTTAACTTTTGCGCTTTTCGTTTTGCGCTTTTAATTTTGCGTTATAAACAGAGTCCCCAGCCGCAGTTCGGACAGGTTTTGCATCCTTCTTTGTTAATGAGCTCGGTCTGGCACTTCGGGCAGAACTTGATATCGTGGGTGATCTCGCTCTCGCTTATCCCGTTCACCACCGTCGCCTGCAGATCCGCGCCCGGCGTCTGATAGATGACCGGTCCTTCGGCTTTAACGTCCTCGATTTGTTTCAGCTCTTCCTCCCCTCCCTTGGCCGGCTTCTCTTCCTTGGTTTTTGTTCCGGCAACGAGCACCTGGTTCTGGATAGAACTGTCGCGGAAGACAGTCGAGCCCTTGCAACCTAGCTGGTAAGCTAAAAGATATCCCTCCTTCATCTGGTCGACCGTGGCGTCGGCCGGGAAGTTTATCGTCTTGGAAATCGAAGAGTCGGTCCACTTCTGGAAAGCAGCCAGCGCGCGGATGTGATCCTTCGGGTCGATATCCATCGCGGTCGCGAAAACTTTCTTTTGTTTTTCGGGAATATAGCTGATACCTTGCACGCTTCCGTTTTCGCTCGCCACCTCGCGAATCATCTCATCGTCCAACAACCCCATCTCAGACATCCTCTCTTCGAAAACAGGGTCGACGTAGTAGAAACTTCCCACGCTGACATTCTTCTCGAAAACCAAGCTAAAAACAGGTTCCATTCCACTCGAAGTTCCGGCGATCATCGAGATCGAAC
>DAIDMW010000003.1 GCA_027448785.1 Candidatus Colwelliibacteriota bacterium
AACCGGCTCGGCTTGCCAGAGCCGTGCCACCGCTCCGTCGCATGTCTTGATGTTAAAGCCGATAATCAATCCGGCGTTCTGCAGCATCGGCCCCAGCTCCGGCAAGCGATCCTCGCGGAATCCGATGAATTTATCCTGGTTGTAAGAGTAAACCCCGACCAGCGAAACCGCTAAGTCGCGCAGCTTGTCCTTTCCGCCGACGTCGTTGAAGGTATTCTTCGTCTCTAAATCGATAACCAACCTGTCTTTCATAGTGCTGCTTTACAAAATAAATTGGCGCGCGGCGTTTGTCTAGGAAGCGAAAGAAAGCCCAAAACTAAAAAACGAAAAAGCAATAACGTAGTTCTTTTGCGTTTTGCGTTTTGCGCTTTAAGCTTTTCGCTTTTATTTTTACGCTTAAGTATATCTGTCCGCCACGTTGCTGGCGGCGTAGCTTTCCGGCTTGGTCTTCACCTCGAAGTTGTTGGCGCGAACCAGTCCAACCAGTTCTTGCAGAACCGTCTTGGTCTCGCCGTTATAACCGACGTCGACGTGGATTTCGAAATCGAATTTCGGGGCTTCCGCCTCCTTCAGGAACTCAAAAATCTGCTGAGCGATTTCCAAAGAGATCATCGCTTCTTTGATCATCCGGTCGCGCAGGGTATGAAAGTTCTTCAACTCGGAACGCCGCCAAAAATAGCGCGCTCCGTTTCCGACCCGGTGCACGACGACAGCTGTCACGAAGTCGGCGTCAGTCGAGTTGTACAACGCGGAATCAGTGCCGATCATTATCCGATAGGAACGGGCCTCGTTCTCGCGTATAAAGCCAATTATCTCGCGAACCACCTCGGTTGCATCTAGTTTTTTTCCTTCGTAATCCAAAAAGTCCATCGAAATTTACTTTAGGATAACCCGCAGCGCTTAACGAAGCAAGCATAAAATTCTAAAAAATTTTTAGTAATCAAATATTAAGAATCTATAATTTATGGTCTTAATTCCTCCATAACCCTTTCCGCCGCGGAATCGAACGCCTCCTTAGTGCGCGCCTCCAGATTCAGCCGCAGTAGATTCTCTGTGTTTGCCGGTCGAATATTAAGCCACCAATCGTCGAGCTCCAAAGAGAGCCCGTCTAATCTGAGCATTGACTTCGCCTCTCCGCGGAATCGACGCTCAACGCGGCGCATGATCTTTTTTTTATCTTCGACTTCGAAACTTGTTTCCGGAAGGCGATAATATTTTGGCAGAGAGTTTTTCCAAACCGAGAAGTCGTCTTCTAACTTTGAAACAGCTTCCAGGACCTTAGCCGCCGTCATTAATCCCGAATCGGCATAAAAGAAATCCCGAAAGTAATAATGGCCTGACAGTTCGCAGGCAAGCTCAATTCGCTCGCGGCGCATCGTTTTCTTTATAAAATAATGCCCGACGCGGCTTTCACTGATGTCGGTTTTAATTATCCCGTCACGCACAGCATCCTTAACTAGCCAACCTATACGCAAATCGATGAGCGCCTTTTTGGGAGCCATGCGCTCAAGAAGGAGACGAGAAATAATATTGGCTCCGATTTCCTCCCCGTTGTCGTCGACGAAAACAGCGCGGTCGCCGTCGGCGTCGAAGGCCACACCCAGGTCCGCGCGAACTCGACAAACCTCTTTTTTTAACCCATTCAACGCGCCTTCCTTCGTCGGATCCGGACCGTGCGCCGGGAAATCGCCATTGGGTCGCCCGTTAATGATCGAGAAGCTGATCTGCGGGTGACGATGTAAAGTTTTTTCCACCAATGGTCCGGTCGAGCCGTTGGAACAATCGAAAACGATTCTCATCGGACGTCTGGAGCGGAAGCGGTCACGGAAAAATTCCGAAGCTAATTCAACCCCGTCAATTTTTTTAATGGGAGAGCAATGAGACGACTTCATAAATATCCTTCCCGCTAATAGGGACGGCTCGGGGTCCGACCATTTTCACCCCGTTGTAATTCTTAGGGTCGTGCGAAGCGGTTATTGTTAGGCCTCCGTCGGCTGGCAGCATATTAACCAGTAAATAAAGTGTCGGCGTAGTAATAAGCCCGGCGGCAAAAACTTCTTTCACCCTCGCGTCGGCGGCCGCCGTCCTTAAAACCTCGCGATACAGAGACTGACTACTTTTTCTAGCATCGTGCCCAACGACAATTTTAATTTTCTTTTTTTTAAGTGAAAAACTTGTAATCAACGCTTGAGTGATAATTCTCACCGCCGGGCGATTTATCTCCAGCGGATACTTTCCACGAATATCATACGCTTTAAATATGTTTTGGTTCACGGAAACGCAAATGTATTGGTTTAATTGACGATTAGCAATGTATTGACGATATTTTAAATCTCACGCAAAAAAAAGAAAGTTGTTTCAGTCTCTTCTTAAAACTATAATGTGAGGGATAAAAATGGCTAAGAAAAAAAACAGAAATCGCGGTAACGCAGGAAAATCCAGTAAGCCGACTCCGACAGCAAAGGAACCTTTTTTGCATCCGGAACTTAAATTAAGCATCTGGGCAATAGTTTCAATGGCTATCGCTCTGGTGTTATTGCTTTCAAGCGCCGGGCAGGCCGGGCCGGCCGGCAGCTTCCTTTTCAACCAATTTTCCTACCTCTTGGGTTTGGGATACTATCTGCTCCCGCTAATCCTCTTCATTGTCGGCATCGCTCTTGTAACCGACGGGCGGAAAAAGCTGGTAGCGGTTTCTTTCATCGGCGCTTTTCTATTCTTACTGTCCGGCTTGGGGCTGTTCGGTATCATCTTCCCGGGCAGAGCCGGCGTTATAGGCGAGTTCCTCGCCGGCATCCAAAACATGTTCGGCTACTGGGCTTCGATTGCCATCAACCTGGCAGTTCTAATCATCGGCCTGCTTGTCTCCCTAAACACACCTCTCAGGCTCCGCGTTGGAAAGAAATTAGACGAGGATGACAGAAAAGAGGAAAAGAATAAAAAGGAAGTTTTACTCGAGATGCCGAAAATAATAATGCCCGGCGAAGCGGCTCCTTCGCCGTCAGCCGAGCCGCCGAAGAGAGAAGAGCTAAAAGTTACCGCGCCCGCTGAGGAGGCGAAAGAAAGCCTCGTTTCCTTGAAACAGAGATCCACTCCGCGCCGGTTGAAGAACTACGTCTTCCCTCCCCTCGCCCTGTTGAAGTCGTCGACCGACAAGCCGACCGTCGGCGACCTGCGAGCTAACGCCAACATCATTAAGCGCACCCTGGAGAGCTTCGGCATTCCGGTAGAGATGGGCGAAATAACCATCGGGCCGAAAGTGACTCGGTACACGCTGAAGCCGGCGGAAGGAATCAAGCTGACCAGGATCACCGCCTTAGGGCAGGATCTTAGCTTGGCGCTGGCCGCGCACCCAATCAGGATCGAGGCTCCAATCCCTGGAAAGTCGCTGGTCGGAATTGAAATCCCCAACAAGATTCCGAGTATCGTCCGCCTCGGCAACCTCTTGTCCTATCGCGAATTCAGCGACTCCCCCGCCCTCTCCGTTCCTTTGGGGAGAGACGTGGCCGGCGAACCTATTTTTGCCAACTTAGCCAAGATGCCCCACTTGTTAATCGCCGGCGCGACCGGCAGTGGCAAGAGCGTAACCATCCATTCGCTTTTAATCTCCCTCCTTTATAAAAACTCCCCCGAGACGCTGCGCCTGATCTTGATAGACCCGAAAAAAGTTGAGCTTACGCCATACGAAGGGCTCCCACATCTAGTCGCCCCGGTTATCACTCAAGGCAAGAAAGCGGTCGCCGCCTTAAGGTTCGGCGTTGAAGAAATGGAGCGGAGGTACGACGTATTGCAGCAGGCCGGGAAAAGGGATATCGCCAGCTACAACGAAAAGCGCGAGGAGGATGTAATGCCTTACATGGTTATCGTCATCGATGAGCTGGCCGACCTGATGGCCGCTTTCGGACGAGAAATCGAAGGCTATATCGTACGTCTGGCCCAGATGGCGCGCGCCACCGGAATACACCTGGTGGTCTCAACCCAGCGCCCCTCGGTCGAGGTTATCACCGGCCTCATCAAAGCCAACATTACCGCGAGAATCGCCCTCCAGGTCGCCAGCCAAGTCGACTCTCGGACCATCCTCGATATGGCCGGAGCAGAGAAACTCCTTGGAGGAGGCGACATGCTTTTCCTTTCGTCCGACTATTCCAAGCCGAAGAGAATCCAGTCCGCCTTCATCAGCGAAGAGGAGATAAACAAGGTGTCTCAGTTCATTAAGAAAGAAAATCCGGACGACGGCGGCGCCGCGCAGGAAGACCGGGTAGAAGCGGTGATGGCCAAAGCGGGAAGCGTCGAGGGCGGAGACGGTGAGGACGACATGCTCGATGAGGCAATCGGTGTGGTCAAGGAGGCAAAAAAGGCTTCGGCCTCCCTATTGCAACGACGACTCCGTGTAGGCTATGCGCGAGCCGCCCGTCTTCTCGACTTAATGGAAGACCGCGGAATCATAGGTCCAGGAGAAGGAGCAAAACCCCGGGAAGTTTATATAACCGACGAAGATGGAGCAGAACAATTATAATTCGCTTTTTGCCACCTTGCGCTCCGTGCTGGAGCAAAGGGGAGTTAGCGCGGAAAAACTGGCGGCGCTGACCGATGTGCCGAAGAAGTTCATCCAGTCGGTGCAGAGCAACGAAATCGACAAGCTTCCGTCCCGCCCTTACGTGGTGGGCTATCTGAAGAAAATCGCCGCCGCGCTGGGAATAGATGCGGACGAGCTAATCGCCGAATACGACGGTACATCCGGCCGGAAAAATAACAGCGACCGGTTGCCGGTAAACCGCTTTACTTACCAGCCGGGTCTCTGGCCGCTGCTTTTCGGCGGAATGGTATTCCTGGCTTTTTCCGCTTTCCTCGGCTATCGCTTCAACGATATCACCGGCTACCCGGCTTTTAAGGTGAACCTGCCGGCCAAGAGTTCTCTTCCGACCCTCGAGATCAACGGCCAACTACGCCCGCGCGACACCTTATCTATAAACGGACAGACGATAAACTCCGACGTCAACGGCGGGATCAATACGACCCTCTCGCTTAATCCCGGAGGCAATACGCTGATTTTCACCGTGCAGAGATTCCTAGGAAAGGAGGCGGCAGTAACTGAACAGGTCTTTTACCAGCCACTACTCAGCCAAACCACACCGGCATCCACCAGCACGCCAACCTCCACCACAGCCACATCGACCGGGCAGTAAGCGCAAAGAAAAAAGCGCAAAACTAAAAGCTAAAAGCGAAAAAATAGCGACAAGTGGTTAGTGGCTAGTCGCCGGTTTTTTGCATTTTGCGCTTTTAGTTTTGCACTTATTTGGTTTTGCTTTTGAATAGGCGAAATAATATAATTCCTTTATGCCTAATAAAAAGAAAGCGTTTGTCCCGGCTGGCGGCGACGATTTACAGACACTGCTCCAATCCCTACGAGAAAAGTTCGGCGAAGAGTCGGTTATGACCCTGGGTGAGGCCAGGAAAGTCGATGTCGACGCCATCCCTTCCGGCTCGTTTTCTCTGGACATCGCTCTCGGCGTCGGCGGGTTTCCGCGCGGGAGAATCGTCGAGATCTTCGGCCCGGAATCGAGCGGCAAAACAACTTTGGCTTTGAACGTCGTGGCCCAGGCCCAGAAAAAAGGCGGTCGGGCGGCTTTTATCGACGCCGAGCACGCCCTGGACCCCGTTTACGCCCAGAAGATCGGCGTAAAGCTGGATGAGCTTATAATCTCGCAGCCAGACAGCGGCGAGGAGGCGCTAAATATCCTGGAAAGTCTGGTGCGCTCGGGAATGATTAGCGTCGTTGTGGTGGACTCGGTAGCGGCTCTAACTCCCAAAGCCGAAATCGAGGGCGAGATGGGAGCGCAATTTATCGGACTACAAGCTAGAATGATGTCGCAAGCGCTAAGGAAGCTCACGGCGGTCTCCGCCAAGAGCGGGACGCTGATTATTTTTATTAACCAGCTGCGCGAAAAAGTTGGCGTCTTTTTTGGTAACCCCGAAACCACACCGGGCGGACGGGCGCTAAAATTTTACTCCTCGGTGCGCATAGATATCCGCCGAACGGCGCAGATTAAAAAAGGAGAAGATGTCGTCGGCAATCGCGTTAAAGCCAAGGTGGTTAAAAACAAGGTAGCTCCTCCGTTCAAAGTGGCTGAATTCGACATTATGTACGGCGAGGGCATCTCGTACGATAACGACGTAATCAACACTGCTTTGCGACTCGGCGTCATTTCCAAAGCCGGAGCCAGTTATTCGTTCGACGGGGAAAAACTCGGTGTTGGGATGGAAAAGATACGCGAGCGCTTTAAGGAGAATAAGAAAATGTTCGAAGAGATTAAGAAAAAGACCTTGGCCGCTTCGCAAGAAAACCCATTGGTGGAGGGAGAGTAGAGCTCCCGATAAAGCGCAAAACTCAAAGCTAAAAGCGAAAAGTGAAAAATACCGACCGGCCGTTAGTCGCTGGTTCTTTTGCATTTTGCGCTTTAAGCTTTGCGTTTATTTCTTTGCGCTTTTTTATTGTAAATTTGACTGTATATAGGCGCGGATGTCTCCATAGTTGTTTATGCCGGCCGCGGGAACCAGAATATACATATCGCCCCCGCCGACTGGCGTGCTGGAACTCACCAGAAGGCCGGTGCGGAAATCCAAGACAATATTGTTAATCTTAAGGCCGTGCAGATCGGGGGCGTAAGACAAGAGGTCGCCCAAGTTCATATTGGTCTGATCCTTGGCTAAGGCCGGAAGTATTTTAATGACGAACGCCGTCCTCTGCGCCAAGTTCATCCCCCGCAGATCCTGAATGATGGCTTCGATGACTAGATGCTGGTTGGCTTCGCGGAAGAAATCGCCCTCGCTCGCATAACGATTCCGGATCAACCAGACCGTGCTCGTGCCATCCAGGTGGCGTTCGCCGGCAGGCATTGTATAGCCGCTGATACTATCGGTGACTGGGGCCGGTAAATTTACGTTTATCCCGCCCAACGCATCAACCACCTGCTGCACCGTGTTTAGATCGACGACGACATACTTGCTGGTTCCGATTCCAGTCATATCGGCTATGCCGGACAAAAGCGCATCCATTTTATTCAATTCAAACGCCTCGTTTATCTTAAATGTTTGGCCGCCCCAGCTGCCGTAGAGATCCCGAGGTATGGAGATCAGATTCAATACTCCGCTTTTGGGATTAAGGTCGACTAAGATCAGCGTGTCCGTCAGGTTAGGCGCTTGTTCCCACTCGCCGCCTTGCCCGGCGCCGGCACGACCGAGCACCAAGAACGTAAGATCGCCGTTCCCAGAAGAAGCGCCCTGACCTTTTACGGAATAGGAAGGTGAGAAGTTTAACAATAAATAGGCGGACGCGGCGGCCGTCGCAACGACGGCCAGTATTAGAACAGTCAGCCGGAACCTTTTCATATCAGCGCAACTTGGAGTTGAGAATAAAGAAATTCTCGATCAGCTTGGCAACCAGAACCGGCCCAGTCCCGCCCGGGGTCGGCGTGTAAAAACCGGTTGGGTTTTCTTTCTCGTCCGGGGGAAGAAAGTCGCCGGAAATTTTTCCACCATGCTCACCGTATCCGAAATCGAGAACCACCGCGCCAGGTTTAACCTTTTGCCCGTCGATTAACCTAGGAACACCCGCTCCGCTCACTATAAGGTCCGCATTATAAGCTTCCTCGACTCTCCCGCCCTTGTCGACAACCGATATTTCCTTGGCTTTACCCAGTAGCCAGGTCAAAACCGGCTGTCCTACCAAGAAGCCGGGGCCGACAATCGCCGCTTTTCCGATCTCCTCTCGCCCTAAATGCCGCAGAATCTCCTGGACCGCGCCGGCGGCTGGCGGAAAAATCGATCCGCGGCCGTTATAAAAAGAACCCAACGAACGTTCGCTTAAGACATCTATGTCCTTGCCGGGCGGAATGGCGTTGAGAACGTAAAACTTATTTACCGCTTCCGGCAGCGGCAGCTGGACCAAGACTCCGCCGACATTCTTTTGCGCGGCAATCCGCCCGACTTCTTTCCGAAGCTTGTCTTGGGAAAGATCGGCAGGCAGATTGTAGACGCGGAAGCGCGCTCCCACTCCTTCGGCTGTCTTTCTTTTTTGTTCGATAAACCTGGCCGTCGCCTCGTCGGATCCGACTTGGATCGCGGCCAGAACTCTGTCCGGAATTTTTCCGGAGCGCAGCCGGTCTAATATTCGCTGAGCAATTTCTTTGCCGGGAATTTTTTGCATAACTTGAGAACCTCGCTCCGCGTGGATTTTTCTCCGAGGAGAGCGGAGCGAATAAGACAGGCTACCGTCTTCATCTCACGCTCTTTCAAGCCGCGGGTGGTCAAGGCTGGCGTCCCCAATCTTACTCCGGAAGGCTTGAAAGGAGAAGAGTCCCCTGGTATGGAGTTGCGATTGGCGATTATTCCCGCTTTCTCCAAAAGCTTCTCCGCCTCCAAGCCGTTTAATCCAAGCTTCCGGACATCGAGCAGGAGAAGGTGGGTATCGGTTCCCCCGCTGGCCAAATCGAAGCCCAAGACTCTCAACTCGGCTTCGAGCGCCTTGGCGTTTTTCACCACCTGCGCCGCGTATTTTCTAAACTCCGGACGAGAAGCTTCGTAGAAAGCTTGAGCTTTGGCGGCGGTTTCATTGTCGTGCGGGCCGCCCTGGACTCCCGGAAATACAGCCCGGTCGATCGCCTCGGAGATGAGCAGCTCACCATCCTCCATCTTTTCTCGCCGCGAGAAGATGACCGCCCCGCGCGGACCGCGCAGTGTTTTGTGCGTCGTCGTCATAACCGCGTGCGCGTGAGGAAAGGGGCTGGGGTGAGCTCTGCCGGCCACCAGTCCGGCGATATGCGAGATATCGGCGACTAGATATGCACCGACCGAATCGGCTATGGCGCGGAACTTTTTAAATTCCACTTTACGAGGATAGGCGGTGAAGCCGCAAACGATAACCTTAGGTTTGTTCTCCCTCGCTATCCTGCCGATTTCCTCGTAATTCAACCTGCCGGTTCGGGCGTCGACGCCGTACAAAACCGAGTTCCAGATCCTTCCCGACGCGGAAACGCCCTGGCCGTGCGTCAGGTGCCCGCCGTCGGCCAGCCTCATCCCCATAATCCTCTCCCCCGGCTTAAGGAGCGCCAGATATATAGCCAAATTAGCCGGAGATCCGGAATAAGGTTGAACATTGACCGCCCATTTTTTGGAGTTCAATCCGAACAGCTCTAAAGCCCTGCGCTGAGCCAGTTTTTCAACCTCGTCCGCCAAAGCGTTGCCCGGATAATAACGCCTTTCGGGATACCCTTCGGAGTACTTGTTAGTAAAAACCGACCCTAAGAAATGACGCACCTCGGGCGAAGAAAAGTTTTCCGAAGCGATAAGATCCAACGTCTCTTCCTGCCTCTTTTCTTCTTTTTGCAAAATGTGCTCCAACTCTCGGTCTATCATTATGGATAGAAGTATAACATAACGGCGCTGCGGCGGTTAAAGCGCAAAATGAAAAATTTAAAACAATCTTGTTTAAATGCGTCAGCGGTGGGATCGCGTGTCAAATCAATTATTCGGATATCCGCTTTCAAATTCGTTCCCATCCGCCTGCCATCCGGCCAATCCGCCAGTGTAATGCTTGATATTCTTGTAGCCGCCTTTCTCCAGAACTTGTCCGGCCAGTGCGCTTGTTTTGCAGTCTCGGCTGGCGCAATAAACTATTATTTTCGCTTCTTTGTCGGGGGTAATATTTTGTGAAAAGTTTTTTAGAAAATAAAGATCGTATGGCAAGCTGATCGAACGCGGGATATGCCGCGCGGAGAAACTGGAAGCATCCAAAACATCGACAAGAAATATTTTTCCTCCGCCGTTGATTTCGCTCTTCAATTCTTCGGTTGAGATTTCTTTCACCTCTTGCTTAGATGTCTACCTGGAGATACTCCTCCCGCCCCGTTTCAGGGTTAAGGCGCATATAGCGCAGCCAGCTTATCTTCACCCTGAACACCTGGAAATCCAGTCCGGGAATCTTAAGGAATGAATCGAAGTAATAGTTTTTTATATCGCTCCTTTCTTCCAGCCTTTTCGTGAACTCGCTTAAGTGTTCCTGGGAAGTTTCAGCCCTCCCCTGCATCTGCGCGGTCGCAGGTGAGTGGTCGCCGCCGACGGCGATGCCGATCTTACCGTTGTTTTCCAGGTTAACGTATTTCCTAGTGTGCTTCCTGGTCGCGAAATAGAAATTAAACTCGTCGTCCAAGCAATAAAGAACTATGGCCACCTGCGGCTCACCGTCGGGCGAAAGTGTTGCGACCGAAGCTAGATAGTTGTTTTGTAAAAATTTTTTAGCTTCTTCTTTCGGCGTCATAAAATATTTTTTATTATTTTAATGTCCTTGTTTTTAATATTAGCACTAATCTGATCGAAAAATTAGTGGATAAAAGAAAAGCGGAGTAAGTCATATAGACTCACTCCGCCAAGAGCAGTATAGCCTCAGCCTTTCGAGGTTGGGGTTACGTATAACGTAACCCCGGATCCGGTTGCGTTTACTTGGATTTGACCGTTTTTCAAGAGCAACCAATAAAGGTCGCCCACCGGCCAATAGGATGTTTGCCCGGAAACGTAAGGCGTTCCGCCGTACGACCCCAGCCAAATCGGATATACCATCCCGTTATTGATCCGAATGATCCAGTTCTGGCCGGCCACGGCGATCGCGGTCGAGTTGCCGATAGTCATCGACAGCGCAGCGCCGTCTGAAGACGCGACTGCCGTCCCGCCGTAGAGACCGATAACCTGATTCAACGATTCCGTATCCAGATACAACGTACCACCAACATTCACCAGTGGCGCGTTGAGCACGAGCTCTTGATGCGCGGGGACTCCGTTGTTCAGCGATATGACGGAAATCGTTGGACTGCCGACATTCATGATTACCGCCGGCTGAATCATGGTCTGCGCGGGAGAGGCCGCGAACGCGGTTGCCGGCACGAGCAGCAGCACCAAAGAGGACAGCAGAACGACAAAACGGCGAATCTTCATGGAACACCCTCCTGAGGAACATAGTTGGCTGGACATGATTATCCAAACCACGAACCTCATCTGAACATTGAAATACAATTCTGTCAATAGAGTCTGAAATTGAAAAGGCCTCGCGTTGCCGCAAGGCCTATCTCGTGTCTATGCTGGTACAAAACCGGTAGGTATGCCGTAGTCGAGATTGGCGCCGGTGTTCCCTTGAAAACTCAACCTTATTCCCCCATCACGAAAACTGACGGTTGGAACATGATTGAACTTTCGCGGCTCATAAGCCGCTTCGTCTCCGGCGCAGTAGAACCAAAGGTCCTCTCGACACGCCAAACGTTCGGGAAAAAGGAGAAGTAGAATGACCGTCTCGAAAAGACCGAGGCCGAACTCGCAACGGAACCCCAAGCTTTTTCTGTTTTTCTCCTCCATAAATTCGGTCGCCTTGCGCGCCGATATGTCGCGATGGCGATGACCGGATTGGAACGGAAAAATCAGAAAATCGCTTTCGGGTTGCGTGACGGATATCCGCTCGACGGCGCGTTTGCTGTACTCGCTCCTCCGCAAATATTCGGGGTCAGCCAATCGGTTGGAGCAACGAATGTTCAACTTCCACTCGCTAACCGCAGACAAAGCCTCCACAACTCTCGAAATGGAGGCATTGTAGTCTGTAGAAAGCAAGTTCCACTTTGGAACAGCTAAGATCGACTCAGCTTCGCTTAAAACCTCCTCGCTAAACTTTGGACGCGCAACCTTGGCGTTCTGCAGCTCGGGGAAGATTCTCCGCAGCTCATCAAGCTGCCAATCGATGCCGGAAACAGAGGGCGCGCAAACGGAAGGAATCGACGCCACAAACCATTCTCCTTTCGGGTGCAACTGAACCTTCTTTTTAAATTAAAAAACTTGTTTTGTAAATAAACTATCGCCCTGCTTACAGTGCGATATTCACTCACAGCCATCCTTCGACGCAGCTCAGGATGTTCCCACCTGTTATTTTTGCATAACCTCGCCGCAAGCGGCGAGGTATTGTGGATGAAAATAAAAAAACCGCCTGAGCCGGGTTCGGCTAAGGCGGTTAGACTTTCAATAACTGTGGGAGGGGGCTGTTATCCCGGGAATGCGGTAGACGTAAACGGTCGGATGATCTTCGCCGATCGCCCGTAGAACTTCATTGGTTTCGCACATCCACCTAGAGTCGTAAAAGGTCTTGTCTTCCCAGCGAAAGCACGCCTCCGCGCGCTGCTTCGAAAAGAAGAGGCCGACGATGGCCGACGTCTGCCCACCGAGATATTTTTTCGTCAGCAGCTCGAAACGGCGCTCGTCAATCTTGGGTCGGTATGCCGTGATTTGCTCGCCGATGGCGACACAGGTTCCGTTGGGAAGGACTTCCCCAACCGGTATGGAGTCTGGTGTCGTCTTCTCGCAGGCGATTTTCTTTGCTACAGCGCGGTTGCCCAAATGCCGAACTTGGTAAATTGAGTGCATTGTCACGACAAAAAACATCTGAAGACACTTCGTTCTCGCCGGCTCCTGGGCGGTTCTGGACAAGCGATCCCCTCCTCTAACTTATTCGGAACGATACGGTACAGGTTATGGGCATTAAGTTATCACATTTTTTGGCCGTGAGGCAAGTGTTTATAACGCCGAACCCCAAACTTTATAATATTGACAAATAAGTAAACTTATGGTTTATTATAGGTGTTGGTCTTCCAGAGGGAGTTGGTTGCCATGCCAGCCGGCTCCCAAAGGAGGATCCGACGCGACCTGTTCCTCTCAACTAGAGAAAAGAGGAGTGAAAAAAATGAGGCGACATACCTACGGCCTCATCGTCTGATACTACGAGCGGGCTTTTGTGGCGGCAGCGCGCCAACCATCATCAATTCCATTTTTAATGGGGTTGAGCGCAGCTACCGACCGCTGGTTCCATCGTCGCCGCAGACGCAGCATTTTCATGCGTCATCCGCTACTTCTGCGGCGACCGTCTTTATCCCTCATTTTTTTATTCTCATCACCTCTTTCTCTGTTTGTTCCTTTTTCCCTTGCGGGGCCAAGAGCATACGCTCTTCGGCTCCGCTTTTCTTTTTAATCTGATATAATTAAGCGAAGGCCGAAAAAACAAAGAATATAAGCGCAATGAAGTTTGATTGGAAGCAGTGGGCCAATGTTCTACTTGGCTTATTGGTCATAATCTTCGCCTTTACCGGAGGGCACGTTCTAAGATTCGTTATCGTGGGCGCCATAATCGTCATCCTGGCAGCCTGGGCTGCTTTGGAGAGAAAGAAGTCTTAATCTTTTATAAAAACCAGCCTCGCGAAAGCGGGGCTGTTTTTTATTTTACGGAGGACTTTGTGTATTTGACGAAATATGAAAATCGTGTAATTTTAAATAACTGCTCTTCTTAGCGCCTGAAGAGCGGTTATCCTCGAGGAGGGTGATGTCAGTGAGTGAGAAGAACACATTTCTTTGCTGCAGTTGCGGCAAGGCCGAGGTAAGCGAAGGAGGTGTCTGTTCAGCTTGTGGCATTGCCATGCCAACCGGAGCCGGATACAGAGATGAGAGTATCCCTCCCGCCAGCATGCGTAATCTGCTGCGACTGAGCGGAGCTGATCCATCCCAACCTCTACGATCTTCTCGCAGAAACCTGCGTTCGACCCGAGCACACCGCTACTAACCGACGGGCGCTTATCCTATACGGCCGCTTGCTTTACGAGCGGCCGTTTCATTTATTTGCATCTACAATACCTCGCCGCTTGCGACGAGGTTATGCAAAAATAGCAGGTGGAAACATCCTGAGTCACGTCGAAGGATGGAAACATCCTGAGTCACGTCGAAGGATGGAAACATCCTGAGCTGCGTCGAAGGATAGCTGTAAACAGACGGGAGGTATGAGGGAGCCTTACAAAATTTCCATAGGAAATTTTCTAAAACCACTCGGTTTTAGTATTTTCTCCATGGGAACGTTCCATTGCCCCCCCGACTCTCTTCGGGTTCGATTCCCCTTAAAGAAACTGCCCTACGCTAAACGCGGGCAGTTTCTTTTTTAAGGGAGGCATGAGGGAATCGAACCCTCGTTGGCAGTGCCACAAACTGCAGTGTTACCGCTACACCAA
This sequence comes from Candidatus Colwelliibacteriota bacterium, assembly GCA_027448785.1. Classification (GTDB taxonomy): domain Bacteria; phylum Patescibacteriota; class Minisyncoccia; order UBA6257; family Colwellbacteraceae; genus JACWAO01. The sequence goes on from DAIDMW010000003.1 coordinate 14,076, forward strand.
TGCCTCCATAAATATCGCCTACATACTAACCTAAAAGAGCTCTTAAATCAAAAAACTTCACGAAGCTCGACTCCGTGATTTTTTATTTTTTTAATTTTGTGCTTTTAGCTTTTATCTATTATGTGTGCCCCCGAGAGGAATCGAACCCCTATTTGGGGATTAGAAGTCCCTCGTTCTATCCATTGAACTACGGGGGCAGGCTACGCTTATCTTAAGAAAAACGGCCCTCGCTAGCAAGCTAGTGAGGGCCAAAGCCGTCAGGCGCGGGCAGGGGTACCGATGATCTTAAACTCGATCTTTTTCTTTTCGGTCCGGAAACCTTGCGGGTTGCCGGTTGAAATTTCGGTTACGACCTCCGGGCCCATTGATCCATCCTCGTAGACCGGACGATAAATCACCATGCCGCTCCTGGATGACCACTTGATATCGATAACCTTCAAGAGCGCCGCCTCCTGCGATAAATAGTTGGAACAGATACTGGTTCGGTATGCCACAAAATATAATATCTGCAATATGTGCCTCTGTGGGGAAGCTTCCGTTTCCCCGACCTTTTTCCCGTTCGATTCCAGGACAAAAAATAAAATCTCCTGGATTTATCCAGGAGATTTTAATCTGTGCCCTCGCGGGGAATCGAACCTCGATTAGCGCGTTAGGAGTGCGCTGTTCTATCCATTGAACTACGAGGGCTGGCATGGATAATATACTAAAAAACCGATGATAATTGCAATTTACCATTGCGCATAGTAAGATTTTTCACAGACAGCCGCGGTAGCTCAGTGGTAGAGCGCATCCCTGAAGAGGATGGCGTCGGGGGTCCGATTCCCTCCCGCGGCACACTTCGACTCGCTTTGCCTTGGTCTGAGCTAAACGGAAGACTCGCTCAGTGCAGACACCAGACTCCTCGCATTACACTAATAATTAACCTGTGGTAAATTAAAAAAGTTGATCCGGGGTGTCGTATAGTGGTAGTACGCATGCTTTGGGAGCATGTAGTCCCAGTTCGATTCTGGGCACCCCGACAAAAGGACTAATAATCTTCAGGACATCGCGCGATAATAAGCGGCGGATGTATAATAAAAACATGAAGGAAGATATTTTAAATTTTTCTGCGCAATTCTCCTACAAACCAAAAATAGAAAACGCCGGCAAACTTCAGACAAGGCGCGAGTTTATTGTCGCCGGAATGGGAGGATCCCATCTGGCTGCCGATCTTTTAAGAACTTGGCAGCCCGATCTGCCGCTTTTAATCCACAGCGATTACAACCTGCCTAATCTGCCGAAGGGAAAACTAAAGAAATCTCTCGTCATCGCCAACTCCTACTCAGGCAACACCGAGGAGACGCTCAGCGCGTTCAACGCGGCGCTAAAGGCAAATCTTCCGCTTATCGCCGTCGGCACCGGAGGAAAGCTGATAACCTCCGCGAAAAAGAACGGAATCCCGTTTATTCAGACTCCGGTGGCACGCGCTGAGCCGCGGGCGGCCATCGGCTACAACTTCGTTGCGCTCCTCAAGGCGATGAACCTGAGCCGCGACCTCAAAGAGGCCCACGCCCTGGAAAAATCCCTGCGCCCGGAAAAGCTGGAATCTATCGGGAGGAAGATGGCGCAAGAAATCGGCGGGAAAGCCCTTGTCGCCTATTCTTCCGAACGCAACCGCGCTCTGGCCTACAACTGGAAGATAAACATGAATGAGACCGCGAAATCCCCGGCCTTCGTCAACGTCTTTCCGGAGCTAAACCACAACGAGATGAACGCCTTCGCTAAAAAAATAAATAAGGGTTCTTCCGATTTTTATTTTCTGATCCTCAAAGGGAAGAATGAACAGGCGCGCATCGAAAAGCGAATGGCCATCCTGCGCGAAATCCTAAGCCAGAGAAACTGGCCGGTGAAAGAAATGCCGTTCGGCGACTCTGGCGAACTGCAGGATATCTTCCATTGTGTCCTGCTCTCGATGTGGACTTCATATTTCGTCGCTGAAAGCCGCGGAGAGGATCCGGATCATACGCCGATAATCGAAGAGTTTAAAAAGAGGATGGCAGCCTAAAATCAGCTGTTCGTCATCTGGTCGAACTGCTTCATCAAGCTCTGATACTGGGTATTAAGATTATTGATGGATTTCGCCTGATCGTTCATCTGCGAGATGACGCTGTTGATCTTCGCGGCTGACGCTGCGGCGGCGCCGTTCTGCAGGCGGCTGCGCAATAGGTCGAGAAGCTGGTAAGTGTAGTTGTTGTAGCTAATCAGGCCCTCGACGATTTGCGACTCGATGATAATGGCCTGTAGCCCGATCCTCGCCGCGGATTCCGGCTGGACCTGTGAAAGATTCGAGGCCATAACGTTCAGTTGGTCGGACAACTGCACCGCGCTGGCGCGCGCTTGGTTATTTTGATTTATCTCCTCCAAAACCAAAGTAAGCCCAGCGGTGTAGTTTCCACTCTTCTCATCGGCCTGTATCTCCTGTAGATTCTTAATAGAGTTGTCGGAAATACCAACGATGACCTGCGATGCGTCCCCACCGGCCGCCCTGGCCTTCAAAAACTCGGACGGCACGTGCGGCTGGCCGGAACTATTCAAAAGCCTTAACAGAAAAGCCAAAATAAGAGCCGCCACCACGACGGCGACGATCCAAACCCAGTTCTTCCTCACAACTCCCAGTCTGGTAATCATTTTGGGCAATTCTAACCGATTTTTCTTCGACTGTGAAGTTCGGCCTTCATCTGGACTTTATAACCAGCGGCACCGCTTTTTGATTGGAAAATTATCACCTATAATTTCTTTACGCATCAAAGGTCGCAAAAAAAAATTAAAAAGATGCCTAAAAACAAGTTCATCATCACGGGAGCGGTTCTGGTCGCCGCTTTCACTGTTTATTTCGGAGTGTCACGAGCAGCGCTCGCCGACGATAGCGGCGGCGATGCTCAGGGGACAAGCGCCGTTTCCAATCTGCTGCCAGTCGTCACCACCACCTCATCGGAAGGAGAAAGTTCCAGTCAGTCGAGCAACCTCTACTCCTACGCCAACGCCTGGCAGAGCCAAGCCAAGAACCTGGAAGATTCTTTTTCCAGCGCCTTCGACAACACGGTGCAATCCGGAATAAAGGCGGAGCAGATGCCTTCAAGCGTCAGCATCGGCCCCAACGGGCAGATCCGCATGACCGGCGCAAGCCTCACGGCCGTCTCGGGAAACAATGTAACCGTAAACATTTGGGGGTTGACCTTCAACGTTAACGCTTCCCAGGCGCAGCTCGCCGGCTCCAGCCAGCAGACCATCGCACTCACCGACATGCAAGTCGGCGACAAGCTGACGGTCACCGGAACGATCGACCCTTCGACCGGAGCGGTTACGGGACAAGTGATCGTCGACTACTCGCTGGCCACCAGGCAGGCTGGCTCAGCTCTGCAGTCTAGAATCAACCAGCTTCTGCAGCTCATCCAGCAATTGCAAAGCCAGCTGAATCTAATGCAGGGCGGCACCGGAGCCACAACCTCGGCCGCCACTTCGACTGCCGGGCAGTAAGAATCCCGCCAGACTTGGAAAACGCCCCCTCTGCGGGGCGTTTTCTGATGTTGGCAAATCGCGTTTTTTCGCTTAAAATCAATCCTAGTCAGAGTGACAGCTCTGTTAGCGGGATTAGTATAGTGGTAGTACGCCACCTTGCCAAGGTGATGGCGCCAGTTCGATTCTGGTATCCCGCTCCACTAAAATAAGACGACCTTTAAGAGTCGTCTTATTTTGTAGCGGGATACCTATTTTCCCCATCCCTCGCTCATATAAGGCGCGCAGACCAGCGCGCAAACCGGACGGTCTTTACACTTGATGCCTACCATTTTGAACTGCACCTCCCCATACTCGTTCTTGCGGTACTGGCGCATATTCTCCAAAGAATCGCGGATCAATCCCTCAACCTCGGACTCCGATCCGCCTTGGTGCTCGACGAAAAGGCCACGGCCGGTTTTGTCCTGTATCCAGCCCAAGCCGGCCCAAGCCTCTTTCTCCGGCTCAGTCTCGATCCTAGAACTTAAAACCGCATAAAGTCGGTGGCCATACTCCGCGGACTGCGGTTCGGCTTTTTTAACTTCCACCACCGCCTCTGGAGGAATAACCGAGCTTAAATGCAGGATGTTGTAATTAGCAACACCGGCATCGTTTAAAGCGCTGTCGAAAGCGCTTAATTCGGTCGGGCCGCTGCCGATTCCGTAAGTGACTGATATGTTCATAAGGATGAGTTTAACGTCTTGCCGTCTTCTCCGCAATCGGTTGTCAGGAGGTCCTTTGCCCGCTATATTGGTAAGGTACCGGGAGCTTAGTTAAGTGGTATAACTGCGGTCTCCAAAACCGCTGTCGGGGGTTCGATTCCCTCAGCTCCCGCCATCCTTCGCCAAGGCTTCGGAGTGACAAAGCTATCCTTCGCTAAAGTTTCGGAGTGGCAGGCCAACCTTCGCCAAGGCTTTAAAATGGCAAATGTCAATATTAAACTTTCTTACCCTTGCTTATTAGGGCATTTTCCAATTCTCCGGTCAGCGTGTATAGTGACAGTGGTACCAAATAGGATAGGAGGGACCTTATGGAACACCCGCTTATAGTCATCGAAGGCGGAGATGCGGCCGGAAAGAAGACCCAAACCCAATTGCTTTTCAACGCGCTAGGAGAGAAAGGATTTCCTTGCTCAACGTTTAGCTTCCCCAGATACAACCACTTTTACGGATCTTTGATTCGCAGAAGCCTAAACGGGGAGTTCGGAGACTTCCTCTCTCTCAACCCGTATATAGCTTCACCGCTATATACTTTGGACAGAGTCGAGGCGAAGAAGGAGCTGCGCAAAGCTCTTAAGCGCGGGCCTGTCATCTGCGACCGCTATACGCCGTCAAACCTTGCTTTCCAAGGAGCAAAACTCTCCGAGATTGATCGCGAGGAATTCATTATGGTGACCGAGCAAGCTGAGTACGGCAGCTTAAGACTGCCGCGACCCAGTATCGTCATTTACCTCAAAGTTCCAGTAGAGGTATCGGCAAAACTCTCGCAAGGCCGGCTCAACCAGGACCAACACGAAGCCGATCTCGATTACCAAAAGCGCGTCGTCGAAGTTTACGAGAAGATGGCTAAGGAAAGGAATGATTGGACGATCGTCGAGTGTGTTCACGAAGGAAAACTCCGCAGTCCGGAAGATATTCACCAAGATGTACTTTCACTCGTTCTGCCGCTTTTAAACGGCTAAAACGAGAAGCGCTCCTAATGGGAGCGCTTTCGCTTTCCTATTTTTATTTCTTGCGCACTTTGACGAAGTGCCGCTTGCCGGATTGCACAACGATCTCTTTTCCTGAAGATAAGTCGATGACCGCGCGCGGATCAGTTGTTTTTCCCCCGCTAATCCTAACTCCGCCCTGAGCGATCAGGCGGAAGGCGTCGCTTTTACTTCTCGCCAAACCCGACAGAAAAAGAAGTTCGGCCGCCATCAACTTGGTTTTCGCGATAAAAATCGTCTTTATCTCGGCCGGAAGCTCTTTCTTTTGAAAGACGCTTAAAAACTCCTTCTCCGCCTTAGCGGCCGCGTTTTTCCCATGGTAGATAGTAACGACTTCGCGCGACAAGATGAGTTTGGCGTCGCGGGGATTGGTTTTCTTTTCTTTGACCTCTTTTTCAAGCGCGCTTATTTTCTCACCCGGCATATCCGTCGCCAGACGCAGATATTTGAAAATCAACTCGTCGCGGACCGACATCAGCTTGCCAAACATGTCGTTTGGCTCGTCGGAAATATTAATCACATTCCCCCAGCTCGTGGACATTTTGCGCCCGTCGGTACCCTCGAGCATCTCGCAGGTCAAGATATCCTGTTCCTTCTCGCCGTAGTATCTCTGGATGGCGCGCCCGGCCATTAAGTTGAACAATTGGTCGAAGCCGCCGAGCTCAACATCGGACTTAACCGCGACGCTGTCGTACCCCTGCATCAATGGATAGAGGAATTCGCGTAGGCTGATATCGACTCCTTTTTCATACCTCTCCTTGAAATTGCGGCGAGCGAGCATCTGCTGGACGCTAAAGCTTTCCGCCAGCTCCGTCACCTCGGCAAAGGTCAGCTTCTTTAGCCAGGAGCTGTTGTATTTTATCTCCGCCTTGCTCAAATCAACTATCTTGCCAAGCTGTTTTTTATAGTCGCGCATGTTCTGCCGGACCTGCGCCGGCGAAAGCCGCGGGCGCTTGGCTAGTTTGTCGGAAGGGTCGCCAATCAGCGCGGTAAAGTCGCCTACGATGAGCACAACGTGATGTCCCAACTCCTGGAAGGCGCGAAGTTTGCGCAAAACCACCGCCCGGCCCAGGTGAATCTTCGGGCCGGTTGGATCGATGCCTAATTTGACGCGCAGCTTTTTCTGGGAAAGTAGCGCTTTGCGCAGATGGTCGCGATCGACAACTTCGGTCACGCCGCGCGTCAAAACCTCCTCAATCGCCTTAGTTTTTGATTTTTTTGATGACTTCATCGATCAAGCCGTATTCCTTCGCCTCATCCGGCGTCAGCCAGAAGTCGCGATCCGTGTCCCTTTCTATCTTTGCGAGCGGTTGGCCGGTGTTTTTGGCCAGAATCTGGTTAAGTTTCTCCTTGATCTTAAGAATGTGCCTGGCGGTTATTTCGATATCCACCGCCTGCCCCTCAGCTCCTCCCATAACCTGGTGAAGCAGAATCTCCGAATTCGGCAGAGCAAATCGCTTGCCCTTCTTTCCGGCGGAGAGCAGGAAGGCGCCCATCGAGGCGGCGGTTCCGACGCAGATCGTGCTCACATCCGGCTTGATGGCCTGGATCGTGTCATAGATGGCCAAACCGGCGGAAACAACCCCGCCCGGAGAGTTTAAGTACAGGTGAATGTCTTTTTTTGGATCCTCGTACTCCAAGAAAAGCAACTGGGCAATGATAGCGTTGGCTACGGCGTCGTTTAGTGGTCCGCCTAAGAAAATAACGCGATCTTTTAACAAGCGCGAGTAGATGTCGTAGGCGCGCTCTCCGTAATTAGTTTTCTCGATTACGGTCGGAATTAAAATTTGTCCTGACTCGTCCATTTGTTTACTTATTGTTGGCCTCGGCCTTTTTAATGATATCCTCGGCTTCCTGACGTGTTCCCCACCCTTTGGATTCGACAAGCTTATTTTCTAGAACTTTATAAGTGACAAAAAACTGTTCGATCTCCTGCCGCAATGGCATAGGAATATCCTCCAGTTCCTTCCAGGAGTCGTAGTAAAAGTCGTCGACCGGAACGGCGACAACCTTTTCGTCCTCTTCGCCCTTGTCGATCATCTTGAAGAGGGCGACCGGCCTGGCTTTTAGCAGAGATCCGGGCAGCAGCGGAAAGCGGGCGACGACCATTACGTCCAACGGATCTCCGTCGCTAGACTTCGTATCTGGCATCAGACCGTAATCGGCCGGGTAGCCGACCGAGCTGCGCAGAACGCGGTCCAGCCTTAAACGACCAGTTTTCTCGTCAAGTTCGTATTTGTTACGCGATCCCCTGGGAATCTCGATTAAAACGTCAATCTCCATATTGTTTTTCTTTTTTTTAATTAACGATTCAATGATAAGTTTATTTTTCTTCGCTTTCAATGTTATCGGCGTTTCCAGCCGCTTCTCCAATCTCCGGCTCGGCCGCGATATCCGTCTCGGCCTCGGCTTCCGCGCGGATCTCTTCGGTTATCTCCTCTTTTTTCGCCTCTGCATGCTCGCCGGCTACGCCGCCTTCCTGTTCCTCGTCGGGGCGCGATTCGGAGCGGACGTCGATTTTCCATCCGGTCAGTTTCGCTGCCAGACGGACGTTCTGTCCGCCTTTGCCGATAGCTAAGCTAAGCTGGTCGTCGGGAACGAAGACTTTGACCTCGCGGTGCTCGGTAACTTCGACGCGGTGAACCCTGGCCGGAGCCAAAGCGTTTTTGACAAAGGCCTCGGTATCCGGAGACCAGCCGACCACGTCGATTCTCTCCGGACCTAGCTCGTTGGTAACAGTCATAATCCTCGTTCCGTGCTGTCCGACAACGCTGCCAACCGCGTCCACCGCCTCATGGTTAGAAGCGACGGCGATCTTAGTGCGCGACCCGGCCTCTCTGGCGATCGCCTTGATTTCCACCGTGCCATCGGCTATTTCCGGAACTTCCATTTCGAAAAGCTTGACGATAAATCTCGGGTGCGAACGCGAAAGGACAACCTCGGGGAAGCGAGGCGAGCCTTTCTGCACCGCGACTACGTAGAAGCGCAGCCGCTCGCCGATGCGGTAGTGTTCGCCCGGGATGGTCTCGTTGTAAAACATAATACCGATGGCGCGGCCGAGGTCGATATAGACGTTCCCGCGCTCGATGCGCTGCACCGTTCCGCTGACCACCTGGCCTTCTCGGTCTTTGAACTCCTCGACCACCGATTCCTGTTCCGCCTCGCGTAGGCGCTGAATAATCACCTGCTTGGCCGTGCCGGCGGCGATGCGTCCGAAGTCGCTGTGCTCCGGAAGAGGAAACTCTATTTCGTCGCCGAGCCGGGCATCCGGCTTCACTTTTCTCGCCTCTTCCAAAAGAATGTGTCTCTCCTCGTGATAGCGGGGCATTTTGTCTTCGGAGTCGGCAACTTCTTCTTCCCCATCGAATCTGACGACGCTCTCGTCAACCACCTCTTTCACCTCATAAAACTCCATCTTGCCGGTTTTGACGTCCAATTTCGCGCGAACATTGGCGTTCCGCGAAGAATACTCGCGCTTGTAAGCGGCGGCCAAAGCCTTCTCGACGACCTCGAATATCTTCTCCGGCTCGATTTTCTTTTCCTGGGCGATTTGATTGGCGGTTTGTACTAGTGCTTTTAAATCCATTGTGTTTTTTATAATTCTTCTTTTATCCAAAGACCCGCCGGCGGCGGGTCTTTGATCTGTAAGGCGATGATAACAGTTAGCTCGTTCCGCGTCAAGGAGATTTATGACCCGCTAAGCATCGTCTCGACTTGGCTGATGCCCGCGTAAGACGTGCTAAGAATCAGATAATTTCCAAACCAGCCGTATTCGAAAACGGTGCCGCGCTGGCTGAAGCGAGCGAAGCGGACGGGCTGCTTGTTGGGCAGGCTGCCGTTCTGCCAGCTGTTAGCCACCAGGTTTCCGGGCGGAAGCAGATAGAAGTTAGCGAGGTCGGGCGAGGTCTCGATAATCGAAGCGATGCGTGAAGCGAGTGTTTCGGTCGGTACGGTGGAAGTCGGCGAAGTGGTAGCGACTGGCACGGCTGCGGAAGAAGCAACGGTGGTCGAAGTCGAAAAGTTGGCCGCTAATTTAAAGATATATCCAGGCCACGCTCTCTGGCCGTCGTAATATGCGTAAGCGGTAAAATCGTTATCTAGGTACTGTGGCAAGGTGCTGCTGGCTTGCGGCATCAAAGCGGCTATCATTTGCGGCGTCTCCACCGGCTGGCCGGAATAGGAGAATTGTAGTTCTTTTACGGTTTTAGCCGGAGTCGAGGTGGTCTCGTTCAGAGAGTTGATGGCGAGTGTCAAATCGGAAGCGGTAAGGCCCGAAAGGTTAAGCGCGACGACGCTAGTCGAGGTGGTAAAAAACGTGTGGTGAACGAAGGGCGGCGGGGTCTGCGCCACCGGCGCGGTCGGAGCCGGGGCCTGTACGACCGGAGCTGGCGTCGGAGTTGGCATCATTTTAGGTAAGACGAAGAAGTAAAAAACCGCTAAAACAGCGATAACCGCGACCCCGATGCCGGCGACCTCCAGCGTCCTGCGAGAAACATGGGTGGCCGCTTTTTGGGCTCCGGCGGTGGCTGCCTGCGGGGTAAAGATAGGCCCGCCTTCAAAACCAGAGAGATTTACAACCTCGGGGCCTTTCGGAGCGGTCGCAGCCGGACCTGTGCTTGGACCGGCAGGCTTAGTGACGGCCTCAGGCTGAACGCCTAGCCCTCCCGATGCTTTTAACGACTCTAGATCGCCACCAAGCGTTCGAACCGAAACATCGGCCGCGCTCGGTCCCTGAGTAACGGTTCCGCTGGGACGCGTCGAAGGGGCAGCCGGCGGAGGAGTTGGAATGTTAAAACCGGCCGGGGCCGGAGGAGGCGGAGGAACCGCGCCCGGCATAACCGGAACCGGGGATGGAGGTGGCGGCGGAGTCGAGGCGGCGGATGGCGTAGGTAAGGGAGAGCCTACGCTGACGCGAGAAACCGGCTCGGCTTGGTCTAGCCCGTAATTAACCACCGCAGGAGTTGATTCTTTAGGAACGGCTGGCGCGGTAGGAGGCGGGGGGATCGGCACTTCTTTTACCTCTTCGCCAGGCATAGCCGAAGGAGATGGCGCAGCGGGCGGAGTCGGCATCGGAGTCGGAATCGGAGTCGGAGCTGGAGTTGGAGTTGGAGTTGAAATAGGCTGAGCTGGGACCGCTCCCGGAAAAGGAGCAGGCTGCACCGGCTCGCTTGCGGGTGTGGCGGAAAAATTAGGAGTTAGCCTTTCGGGATTTTTATTTTTGTCGTTCGGGTCGTATTGGGGAACGCCGCCAAAATTAGTATTTGGTTCCATGCCTAAATTATATCACAAGAAACCAAGCCGGAACTGTGGATAACAAGAAAATACAAAAACGAAAAGCACAAAGTAACGCAAATCCGAAACACGAAATCCTAAATCCCAAACAAATTCCAATTTACAAATCATAAATGCGAAACACATTTGTGTTTGGAGTTTGTAGTTTGGTATTTCGAATTTGTTTCGGATTTCGATATTAGGATTTAGGGAGCGCAAAACTAAAAGCGCAAAAGAACTAACGACTGGAGACTTGCCGTTGTTTTTCGCTTTTAGCTTTTAGTTTTGCGTTTTTAGCTGCTTAGCTGTTTGATCGACAAGCCCACCTTGCCGTTCTCTAGCTTGATGACTTTGGCGCGGACGTGGTCGCCCACCTTCAGCACGTCGGTCACTTTCTCCACATATCCATTTTTCAGCTCGGAAACGTGGATCATTCCGCTTTTTCCGCCGCCCAGATTGACGATGGCGCCGAAGTCGAGGATTTTCTCCACCTCGCCCTCGACGATCTCCCCGATCTCGAATTCGCGCAGCAAGTTTTTAATCTCGTTAGCCGCGGCATCGGCGGTAGCTCGGTCGGGAGCGGAAATAAAAACTTTCCCGTCGTCGTCTATGTCGATCGACGTGGCTCCGGTTTTCTCAATAATGCCGTTAATCACCTTACCGCCGGCGCCGATCACCTCGCCGATGCGCGATGGATCGATGGTGAAGGAGACGATTTGCGGCACTCCCGGTTTTAGTTCTGAGCGCGGAGCCGAGATGGCGCCTTTCATAACCTGCAATATTTTCAGCCTGGCCTCGCGGGCCTGAGACATCGCCTGGCGCAAGACGTCCACTCCGACGCCGTCTATTTTTACATCCATCTGCAAAGCGTTGATTCCGTCCTCGGTTCCAGCCGCTTTAAAATCCATATCGCCGTAGTGGTCCTCCGGGCCTTGAATGTCGGTCAAGACGCGGTACCTGCCGTCGTGGGCGCTCATTAAGCCCATAGCAATACCCGCCGCCGGCTTCTTCAAGGGAACGCCGGCCTCCATCAACGACATTACCGAAGCGCAGACCGTAGCCATCGAACTCGATCCGTTAGAGGAAAGTATCTCGGAAACAACGCGGATAACGTAAGGAAACTCTTCTCTCGAGGGAATAAGCGGCGCGACAGCTTTTTCCGCCAGAGCACCGTGCCCGATCTCCCGGCGACCAGGACCCTTGAATCCGCCGATTTCTCCCGTGGAGAAGGGCGGAAAGTTGTAATGCAGAAAGAAACGGTCCTTTTTGGCGCCGTCCAGCGTTTCAGAAAGGCGCTCTGCTCCGGGAGCGGCCAGAGTAGTAACGGCTAAGGCTTGGGTGTTGCCGCGAACGAAAAGCGCGGAGCCGTGCACTATCGGCAGGACGCCGGCTTCGGCGTATAGATCGCGCAGCTCGTCGAAAGCACGGCCGTCGGGGCGGACGCCCTCGTCGAGCAGTTTACGGTGGACCAGCGCGTCAACCTCGTCGTCGAACATAAGGGAGGCCAGCTCGATTTCCTTTTCGAGGAACTGTTCTTCGGACAAAGCGCGCAGCAGATCGGCGCGCAGCTCCTCCATCTTTAACCCGCGCTCTTGTTTTTCTTTAATATAAACGGCGGCCTCTAATTTGCCTTTTAAGAATTCTGAAACTGACGATTGGAGCTTTTCGCTCGGCATAGGTACCGGGACATCCGTCTTCGGACGGCCTAACGCCTTCACCGCTTCATTTTGGAAATCGATCAGCTGGGCGATCGGCTGGAGCGCGGTCTCGAAAGCTTTGGCGACATCCTCCTCTTTAGCATCGAGGCCGCCGAGTTCGATCATGTTGATTTTTCCTCCCAATCCGGCGATGAAAGTGGAAAACTCGACATCGTCCGCAGCCAGCTCCGAGTTGGTCGGATTAACGACAAAGCCGCTGCGGTTCTTTAGCAAACGAACGCCGGAAATCGGGCCGTTCCACGGGATGTCGGACATAGCCAGAGCGGTTGAAGCGGCGACCAGCCCAACGAAATCTGGGTCGTTCTGCCCGTCGTAAGAAAGGACGGTTACCACGACTTGGATCTCGCGGCGGATCCGCTGATCGAAAAGCGGACGAATGGCGCGGTCGATGAGTCGACCGGAAAGTATCGCTTCGTCCGACGGCTTGCTTTCGCGGCGCAGAAAGCGGCTGCCTAGAATGTGGCCTCCGGCGTAAAACTTCTCTTCGTAATTGACAGTCAAAGGAAGGTAATCGACGTCGCGGTCGGTCTTAGCCATTACCGCCGTCGCCAAGACGGTCGTCTCGCCGTAGCTCGCAAGGACGGCGGCGTTCGCCTGCTCCGCTAATTTTGATACCTCTAACTTCAAAGTCCGGCCGCCGATCTCCAGACTAAACTGCTTTCTTTGTAAATCCATAATTTTCCCAATATATGCCAAACCGCCTCGGTGGTCAAAGACGCGCGAGCTATTTTTTTCTGCTCCGCGGCGAACGGAAAACCAATCCGCTCATCTCTTCCAGATCATAGAAGTGGTCGGCTGCCTCGCGTAATCTAGCCGACGAGGTGCGTCCGAAGGCGGCCACTTCGACGCTACGTCCCAAGCCCCACTTCAAATACTCGACAAGAGGAACAAAGTCGCCGTCGCCGGTTACGAGAACCACGACGTCGGCCAGGGTGGCCATACGGATGGAGTCGACCGCCATGCCGACATCCCAGTCCGCCTTCTTCGCTCCGCTGGAAAAGACCTGTATATCCTTGAGTCTCAGCTCGATGCCCTCCTTCTCCAGCGCCTCAAAAAAAGTCTCCTCCCCGGTCGCGGGATCGCTGCGAACGACGTAGGCTAGGGCGCGAATAAGCTTGCGGTCTCCGACCACATTCTCCATCAGCACCTTATAGTTGACCCGGCCACCATAGAGATTCTTGGCCGAATGATAAAGATTTTGAATATCAATGAAAACGCAGACTCGCTGTTCGGAGTGCGAAACAACGGCCATTACTTCTTAAGCCCCAGCTTCTTAATGGTTTTTTGGTAGCTGACTGGGGAAGTCGCGGCTAGATAGTTTAAGAGCTTGCGCCGTTTGCTGACCATCTTTAAAAGGCCGCGGCGCGAGTGATTATCCTTTGGATGCTGCTTTAGATGAGCCGCCAGTTCGTCGATTTGGCGCGAAACTAAAGCCACCTGGACCTCAGCCGATCCGGTATCTGTCTCATGCTTCTTAGAAGCTGTAATCACGTTTTTCTTTACGCGGGAAGATAACATTTGCCACAATGGTAGCAGGAAACGGCCGAGGTGTCAAAAACTGGCTTAAATAAAGGAGATTTGAAGCGCAAAGCGAAAAGCGCAAAATGCAAAAGAATGAAAATTCGAAATCTGAAACAAGGGAAAATTCGAAATTCTAAATCCGAAATCCTAAACAAATCACAAACTACAAATTCCAAATACGAAACACGAACGGGTTTAGGAAGCGTAAAACGCAAAGCTAAAAGCTAAAAAATACCGACCGGCCGTTAGTCGCCGTCTCTTTTGCGCTTTGCGCTTTTAATTTTGCGCTCCTAGTGTCGTATAATGTAGGCAATGTCCGCGATCGAAATCACACTGAAAGAGTACCTAGACTACCTAGAGATCGAGAAAAACCGCTCTCCCAGGACCCGCTCCAGCTACGAACGCTGTTTGAGGAGGTTTGTCGCGGAAGAGAACATAACCTCTCCCAAAGAGATCACCGAGGAAAGGATCCGCGACTTCCGCCTGCGCCTATCCCGCGACGGCAGGCTAAAAAAATCCACCCAGGCCTACTTTATCATCGCCATCCGCAACTTCCTAAAGTACCTGGTAAAGCGCGGGACGGAGACGGTCTCTCCCGACCGCGTCGAGCTGCCGAAGGTTCCCGAGAGGCAGATCCGTCCGTTGGAGTATTCCGACCTGGAAAGGCTGCTCGCTGCGCCAAAAGGCGGCGAGCCGCGACCCGTCCGGGACCGAGCGATACTCGAAACTCTCTTCTCCACCGGCCTGCGCGTCTCCGAGCTTTGCGCTCTAAATAAAGACATAAACCTTGAGCGCGGGGAGTTCACCGTCCGAGGAAAGGGAGAAAAGCTGCGTGTCGTCTTCCTCTCGGAGAGAGCGAAAAAAGCAATCAAGGAGTATCTCGCCAAGCGCGAGGATCTAGAACCGGCGCTTTTTATAAGTCTCAGCGCCGGAAAAAAACCGAAGGTGACGGGGAGAATGATCCCCAGGACGGTGGAAAGATTGGTTGATCATTACGCAAAAAGCGCGGGGATACCCCGAAGGATAACCCCGCACCAATTGCGTCACCAGTTCGCCACCGACCTGCTGCTAAACGGAGCCGACCTGCGCTCCGTCCAGGAGCTCTTGGGCCACAGCAACATCTCCACCACGCAAATCTATACGCACATCACCAACAAGGAGCTGCGCGAAGTGCACCAGGCCTTCCATGGAAAAAGAAGAAAATAATTTAGACGAGGACCTAAGCTCCAGTAGTTAAGAATCCGCTAAGAATAGTCTTTAAGCCAGTCGATAGCAAGGCGATAACGACTGCGATAACGGCGTAAATCAGCTTGTTTTTGGCGCTTTCCGTCTTTTTCGGATCTCCGCCGGCCATCAGATAATCAAAGGCTGCCCACAGTATAAAAACGCCAACCAGCATCCAGAAAATGTAAAAGACCCAGTTCACGATCAACTGAAGCAGTCCAACGGCTTGGCCGACCGAGGTAATCGGGGCTGTTCCTTGCACCGAAGAACCGGGAGCGGGAACGGGCGTTATTGGTTGAGCTTGTTGAGCCATAGCAGAGCCCTGCCCCGCAAGAACCATGCCCAACATAGCTCCGATCGACGCTAGCATTAATTTTGCTTTTTTCATCTTTTATTTCTTCTCAAGTATTTTAAACAGTGCGACCATGCACCCACTTGATTGCTTTTTTATAATGGTAGCACCAAAAAAACCGAACGCAAGTGTGGATAAATACGATACTAGCGCTCCCGACTAGTGCTCCCGAGAGGAGTCGAACCTCCAACCCTTGCGGGACATGGTCCTAAGCCATGCGCGTATGCCATTTCCGCCACGGGAGCCGGACACTGTTTAATACTATACTATCTATTGACAAAAATCCAAAAATGTGCTTTATTTAAAGCAGTTTCTGAAAAGACTGCACCTATACACAGGAGGTTTGAAATATGAGTCTCTTTTCGTGGGTTGGCAACACCGCCACCAGTGCGCTACTGGATGCCGGGTTTCTTAAGCTCTACGAGAGGTTCTCGGCGAACGAGGGTATTCGAAAGGGTGTCGCAAACGTTACCAACTGGCTGACAAAAGACAATTCCCGAGACAAGGTCTGGTCTTTTGTCTTGGTTGACTTGCCAGCAGCGTCAGAAAGCGGGGAAGCCGCTTCGAAGAAAATTGTCGCGAGACAGAAGCTGCGACAGCACACGGCAAACAGAACCTACGGGTCCCACTCACCATACCGACATGGGGATGAGGACAAGCTTCTTGAGATCCTGGCCGTTATCTACGCCTCGTGCGCAGACGAAAAGGGCCAAGTGAAGAAAGAGGAGCTAACCAAAGTCCTGACTGCTCTCGGAAACATGGCCGACGAATCGTTTGATACCGTAATCGAGGGATTTGACAACGATCGAGCGCTTCAAATGATTCTCCGCGTCTGGAACGAGGCCACCGCTCTTTACCAGCGTTTCAACAAATCTGGTGAGCGCCAGCGCGACCAACTTCTCCGACACTGGGATTACCGCATATGAGGAGGGATACCATGGCTTGGTTAGATATCATTCTGATGTATCTCGTCCGCCCTATACGCAAGGCGGCACTGATGCGGGCACGGAAGATCGATTCCAACGTGCCCGTTGCTGAGCAGGCCCTCGGCATATACGTCGCTGCCCTAAAGCGGCTTATGCTGTATGTCGTCCTGTTCCTCGTCGTTTGGGTGACAGCACTAATGCTGGGAAAGTTACTGCCAATCGAGGCAGCAACAATCCTCTTGGTGTCGTCAACCCTGCTTCTTGGAATGGCAGCCTGGCCGATAGCGTTCGTGTTCTTTGAGCACGAACACTACCAGAAGATAGCGGCTGCCATAGTCGCAGCTGAACTCGGCGTCGGGCTGGTGGGAATGTTCATACACATCCCGCTCAACGACGTGGTCGTGCTGCAGGTCACTGGACTATACCTCATCTTCTCGAGTTATCTTGGGAAGGCGAAAGGAATTCGACTCTGGGGCAACCGTTTTGCAGCGGCGGTTATGACTTTCATAGTCCTAAGCGCCGTCGCTCCGGCCTTTGCTGGAGCGCTCAGGGCCATCCCATCGGCGCTGGATAACGCCGCGGCTAGGGTAACAACTAACGCGGTAAGTGCCATAAAAAGCGCGGGCACGGCTGGCAATACGCAGAGCCAGTCTGGAGCGGTAACCATTCAGGTGGTTATCCCACCCAGTGGGCCTTCGGCGGTTTTCAATCCGCTTACGACAGTCCCTGCGGGCTGGTCGTACCGGATTGACAACGCTCCTATTGGGACCATGATCTGCTGGACATCGGGAGCTTCGCCAGTCTCCTACAAGGAGATGGCGGACTATCCGGCCCAGCCCTTCTCGCTCTCGCATGAGGGCGGGGGTATAGCCACGATATCGTGGCAGCCATACCCGTTCACCTCCACCGGCCAATAGCCGAACTGCACCTCAAACCCCGCGGACAAGCGATTGTCAGCGGGGTTTTTTCTTCTTTTAGAAAACATCCCGTAATTGCGGCTATGTTTAAGCAGCCAACTTGGGGGACGTCCGCCGTATCTTTATCAAATAATTCGTCCCGAATAAATCTTCGCAGCCGCAATATTAACAGCTCCGGTGGTCGTTGAAGACGGAACGGACTGTAGGAAATTTTGAATTATATAAACTATACCCTGGCCGATGAGGATTATTATCGTCCCGATCACCGCGTATAAAAGCGCTTGTTTGGCTTTTTCTATATTTTTAGGATTACCTCCGGCAGTCAAAAACATGAACGCGGCCCAGATTACAACCAGCGCTATAAGCGGAGGCGCAACGTCAACCGTCAAAAAGTTGATCACCGCCTTCAACAAATCCATCGCGTTACTTGGCAGATTCTTTCCCCCGAGGGACGGAGGGTTTATCTTGATCGTGCCGCCGCTGCCTGGAGAAACCTGAGAGCCGGACGCCCCTCCGCCTGGGGATGTTTGAGAATTAGAAGCCCCTCCTCCAATACTGTTACCCGGACCAGTTTGACTAGCTAATGCTCGCCCGCTTATTGCAATTACGATAAAAGGAACAACAAGACCTAATATAAGCAAAGCCTTTCTTCTTTTTAAAAAAAGTTTCATTTTTTTATTTTAGCATTTTCATCCGCCAAGAGCGCTTTTGATTAGATTTACTATCGCTAGCGCTCCAAACACGATAACGACCCCTACCACTGCCGCGGTAATGATATTCCTACCCTGAGATATTTTTTTTGCGTCACCGCCCGACGTTAAAAGAATAAACCCGCCATAAATAATCATCACCGCCGCCAAAGGTATGGCGATAGTCAACATGAAGTTCAAAATATTTGATATCAAAGTATTAAAGTCTCCCCATCCGCAGTGGAAAGGATCGTTGACGCAACTCTGTGGAACGATTTGAGCCAGCAGGCTTTTATTCATTAATTTATTGGATGGGCATCAACGCCGTTACCGCTGATTCCGCCTGACTAATGGCGTTGTAAACGCTCGTTTGGCCGCTCGTTACAGATTTTATCATCGTATCGAAGATTCCGCTAACGGCGGCCGGATTGGGCTGCGTCCAATCTCTTGCGGTCAAGGCCTGCGAGGCGAACACCCCCATCGGCGAGGCGGGGCTGGTCGAATCCTGGGCGATGAGCGTGCGCAAGGCCGGCGGGAGGGAGGTGGCGGCCGAGTAGTTTTGGGCGCTGATCGCATCGGTCGCGGCAAAATAGGCGAAGTTCCAGGCCATCTGCGGATCGATCGCCGTTCGCGTAACCGCGATTCCCCAGTAGTTGGGGAAGTTCACGGCGTTGGTCGGATCGACCTGCGGCACCGGAGCCACGCCGACGTTCAAGTTCGGAGCGGCGGTCTCGGTGCCGGCCAAGTCGGCGGCATAGCCAATGATCATCCCGACATTCCCGTTTTCAAAATTGCTCAAATCGTTTCCCAAGGAATCATTCCAGGTATAGTACCCGCTGCCAGGCGTGGCGAACTGCGTATAAAGTGTTACCGCCTGATTGCCGCCGGCGGTTGAAAAATCGGCGGAACCACCGTTAATCATCGGCGCGCCATACTGCATCATAAGCAAGCTGACGATGTCGGCGGCGTCAGGAATGCTTGCGCTCGTTCCGCCCAGAGCCGTTCCCGCTCTCACGATGCCCCTAGCTCCCAGGATGCGCATCCGCAAAGCATCCGACGTGAAAGCCGACCAGGTTTTCGGGGGCAGGGCGATGCCAGCCTGGTTAAAAAGGCTGCGATTATAAATCAAAGCCAGGGTATCCATCGAAAGCGGCAGCGCGTAAACCTTACTGTTGCTCACAAAATCATTGACCGCCGCTTGCGGAAAAAGATTCAACATCTGCGCCGAGGTGATTAACGTCGACGGAGCGGGCGTCAGTATCGGCTGACGCTGATAGAGCCACTTGTTGTCGATGACTGCAATGTCCGGCCCTGTACCGGCCGCCAGGGCGTTAATAAGATTGGTTTGATAATTGCTCTCCGCAACCTGGATATAATTAATCTTCACGCCCGGATGCAGCTTGGTGAAGGCGGAGATGGTCGGTGCCCAATCCGAAGATGGGTCAATTCCCCAAAACGTCAGCGTTTCGGTTTTTCCGCTTTGGCGCAACCCGGGAAGTATTCCCAAAAAAACCAAGAGAAAAAACAAGATAACGAAGCCGACAACTCCGAGAATGATAAGCTGCTGTTTTGTGAACTGCGTGGGCATATGGGTAATATTAGAACAAAATTCGCGAAGCGTTAAATTAAATACGGTGGCGTTTGCACTTTATCACCATCTTTATTCCTGTCGGCATTTTGCCTTTTGCGCTTTTTAATCCCAAATTCGAAACACGTTTATATTTAGGGTTTGATATTTCGTATTTCGAATTTGGGATTTTCTATTATTTTACGCTTTATAAGAGCGCTGTTCCCGCGATACTATCCCCCTCTTCCACGCGCATAATGCGCACGCCTTGGGCGGAGCGCCCGGTCATGCGTATGCTCTTTAAATCGGTACGGATAATCTGCCCCTTTTCCGAGATGGCCAGAAGCTCTTTCTCGTCCACCACGACGTGGGAAGAAACTACCGCTCCGGTCTTGGGAGTAACTTTTGCTGTGAGTATTCCTTTGCCGCCGCGGGTCTGCAGGCGATACTCCGAGATCGGAGTAAACTTGGCGAATCCGTTAGCCATTACCACCAGGAAGTTGCCGTCCTTGTTTTCCGAGGTGATGACGTCGCAGGAGCTGACGCGGTCTCCCGCTTTTAAGCTCATGCCGCGCACGCCGGCGGCGGCACGCCCCATCGGCCTGACGTCTTTCTCTTTAAAGCGAATCGCTTGCCCTTGGTTGGTAGTCAGAATCAACTCGTCTCCCGTCTTGGTCAACTTAACCCAGCTTAATTCGTCGCCTTTCTTCAAATTAATGGCAATGATTCCGCTTTTACGGACGTTGCTAAAATCTTCTAAAGGGGTCTTCTTCACGACGCCGGCGGCCGTGACCATAGTCAGAAATCCGTCGTTTTTTTTGCGCTCGTTTCCGTAAGCGATAATGGCGCTGACTTTCTCGCTGGAGGGTATCTCCAGGAAGTTGTGGATTGCCTTCCCCTTGCTGGTGCGGCTCGAGACCGGCACCTCGTAAACCTTGGTTTGGAAGACCTTCCCGCCCGAAGCGAAGAAAAGGATATTGTCGTGAGTGTTGGCCATAAGGAAGTGCGCCAGCTCGTCGCTCTCGTCGAATGATCCGCCAGTAATCCCTTTTCCACCCCTCTTCTGCGCCTTAAAGGTGTTCGGCGGCAGGCGCTTGATGTAACCATCGCGCGACATCGTGATAATCGTCTCCTCCTGTGGCACCAGGTCCTCGACGGTGAACTCCTTCAGTCCGCCTTCTATTACCTTGGTTCTGCGCTCATCGCCGAACTTTTCCCGTATCTCTTTCATCTCGTCCTCGATCACCCCGTCGATTTTTTCCGGGCTGCGCAGCAAAAGCTCCAGCTCCTTAATGAGCTTCAACTTCTCTTTAAGCTCATCCTCGATCTTCTGCCTTTCCAAGGCCGCCAAAGTCTGCAGCCGCATCTCGAGGATGGCGGTAGCCTGCAGATCGCTCAAGTCGAACTTCTTCACCAAGTTGTTGTGCGCATCCTCCTTGTCCTCCGATTTCTTGATCGTCTCGATGATCTTGTCGATGACCGAGAGCGCCTTGGCTAGACCCTCCAAAATGTGGGCGCGGGCCTTGGCCTGCTTTAAATCAAATTCGGCGCGACGGCGCACCACCACGCGGCGATGGGAGATAAAAACTTCAAGCGCGTCCTTCACCGACATAATCTGCGGGCGCAATCCGTCGATCAGCGCCAAAAAATTCATATGGAAATCCTTCTGCAAATCGGTATAGTTCCAAAGCTGGTTTAAAACTTTCTGCGGAATAGCGTCGCTTTTCAAGTCGATGGCGATCCTCAGACCATCCTTATCTGATTCGTCGCGCAAATCCTTAATACCCTCGAGCCGCTTGTCCTGCACCAGCTCGGCGATTTTGGTAATCAACTCCGCCTTGTTAACCTGATAGGGAATTTCGGTGATGACAATCTTCTTCTCGTCCACCTCGGCCAAAGCGCGAACCGTTATCGCGCCGCGCCCGGTGGCGTAAGCCTCGTTGATCTTGGCATGATCATAAATTACCCCGCCGGTCGGAAAGTCCGGCCCTTTGATGAACTTCATCAACTCCTCGGAAGTAGCATCGGGATGCTTAATAAGGTAGGCCGCCGCTTCCAAAACCTCGCCGAGGTTGTGCGGCGGAATGCGGGTAGCCATTCCGACTGCAATGCCGTCCGAGCCGTTGATCAGCAGATTAGGGATCTTGGCCGGCAGCACCACTGGCTCGTCGCGCGTCCCGTCGTAGTTCGGCATGAAGTCGACGGTCTCTTTTTCAATATCGGTCAGAAGCTCTTCGGCGATCTTTGAGAGCCGGCACTCGGTGTAGCGCATCGCGGCCTGCGAATCGCCGTCGATAGAACCCCAGTTGCCCTGGCCGTTGATGAGCGGGTACCTCAAGCTAAAGTCCTGCGCCATGCGCGCCAAAGAGTCGTAAACCGCCATGTCGCCGTGTGGGTGGTACCTGCCTAAGACCGAACCGACGACGTTCGCCGATTTGCGGAATTTGGCGCTGTGCGTCAGACCGTCATCCCACATCGCCCACATTATGCGGCGGTGTACCGGTTTCATCCCGTCCCTAGCGTCGGGCAGGGCGCGGCCGACGATGACCGACATTGCATAATCCAAATAAGACTCGCGCAGCTCGGCGGTGATCTCCCTTTCCTTTATATTCTCGCCCTTGGCGTTGAGTTTTTCCTCGTCCATAATACTTTAATTAGTGATTAAGCGGCCTGCATGATGAGAAGCCTCAAAGCGCTCTCGCTTAAGTCTTTGCGCTTGGCCGTGAACTTCTCAACCATTTCCGGGGTTTTCCCGAGCGCCGCGGCTAGCGCCTTGCTGTCCTTGCAGGCGGTGAAGATTGCGACTTTTGGCTCCATCTCCTTGATAAGCGCCGCTGCTTTCTTTTCATCTAAGCCGTGCTCGCCGGTTGATAGGAATAAGACGTCGATCTCGCCCAGCCGATCCATCGTCTCACTGGAAAGCGCGGAAGAAAGCTCGCCCAAGAAACACAGCGACATCTCGTCCAGTTTAGCCACGTAAACCGTGCGGATTTCCTTCTCCGAGGACTCCTCTTTTATTTGGACCCCACGGATGCGCACACCGCTGATCTCGTATTCGCCGGCAGTGTTAATAGTTTCGTCCGCCGTGAGCGGAAGAGGCAGGACTACGTGCGTATATAAGGTAATATCGCCGCGGGCCGAGATCGGTGGATCAATGAGAAGCGCGAAATCGGAAACCTGGCATTTTAACCCGCCATTTTTCAAAGGGGTGACAACCATACCTATTTAGTATAATTCGGAAACAGTTGATTTTCAACCGCGTTTATATATAATGAGGGCCATGCAACAAACGGTTTCCCCCAAAAAATCCGAGACTTACGAGCTTAAGCTATTGAAGTCCGAGCCCGGCCTGATGCCGCTTTTAAAGGTTGGCGATATTGTCGAGGCGAGGCTCATCGAGAAATCCGGACGCGGCGGAGTTTATTTCGACATCCCACGGGTAGGCCTGGGAGTCATCTATGGCTCCGAGCTTTCCAACTCTAGGGAAATCGTCAAAAAATTGAATGTGGGGGATACTGTCAGCGCAAAAGTTGCCGTGCGCGAGAACGCCGAAGGAATGGTCGAGCTGTCTCTGTCCGAAGCCACCAAGCAGAAGGCTTGGCAGGAGATCAAAGACCTGCGCGAGGAAGGCAAACCTACCAAGGTTAAGATTGTGGCCGCCAACAGCGGCGGATTGATCGCCGACCTTCTGGGTGTTCAGGCCTTTCTGCCTGCTTCACAGCTTTCTCCGGAACACTACCCTCAGGAGGTCGAGGGGAATAAGACTAAGATCCTCGAGGCCTTGAAACAGTTCGTCGGCCAGGAACTGACGGTCAAAGTCATCAATTTTACGCCGCGAACCAACAAGCTTATCATCTCGGAAAGAGAAGTTTTGTCAGAGGGAGCTAAAGAGGCGCTCGCCAAGTATAAGCCGGGCGACGTCGTAAACTGCATCGTTTCTGGCGTGGCTAACTTCGGGGCCTTCGTCAGGTTTGCCGACGACCCGAGCATCGAGGGATTGATTTACATTAGCGAATTGAGTCACAGCATCATCGACAATCCGAAAGAGGTGGTGAAAGTCGGCGACATGGTCAAAGCAAGCATCCTGGAGATAAAGGATGGACGCGTTTCCCTGTCAATCAAAAGCCTGGAAGAGAATCCTTGGGAAAAAGTTGGAGAAAAGTTCAAGGAGGGCGGTATCGTCCCTGGAACCGTCTATCGCATCACTCCCTTCGGAGCTTTCGTCAAGCTGGACCAACAAATCTCCGGGTTGATCCACGTCTCCGAGTTCGGCAGCCTCGAAGAGCTGAAGAAGAACCTGGAACTCAATCAGAGCTACCAATTCTTCATCGCCTCGGTCAAGCCGGACGTCAAGCGAATCATCTTGAAGCTGGCGAAGTAGTACGAATAAGCGCAAAGGGTAAAAGAAATACGTTGTTATTTTACCCTTTGCGTTTTTATTTTTTTGCTTGCTTCTGCGCTTTATTGCAATCTACGAGCCGAAACATTATGTTAAATACGAATAAGTAATATATATGAAGGGATTAACAAAAAACATCTTAATAACGCTTCTCTTGATTTTGAGCTTCGCGCTGGCGGCCTCGTTTATCTACCAGGCGCAAACTCAACCGAAAAACATCAGCCTTTCTGATCTAGCGAGCCAGATCACGAACGGCCAGATCAAGAAGATCGACATAAGCGGCAACAGTCTCACCGTTACCGGGACTAACGGGCAGATTTATCAGGGAGAAAAAGAGGCGGAGTCGGGATTAGTGGAAACGATGAAAAACTACGGCGTGACTCCGGAAGAATTAGCCAAGGTGAACCTTACCGTCTCTCCCTCCAGCTCCTCCAGCTTCTGGCTGACCGTTGTCCTGCCTAATCTGCTTTTTATCCTCCTTATCGGTTTCGCTTTTTATTATTTCATGCGCCAGGCCCGGCAGGGAGTGAACCAGGCCTTTAACTTCGGCCGCGCCAACTTGCGCCTCTTCGCTAGTTTTAAAGATAAGATAACCTTCGCCGACGTAGCCGGCCTTAAAGAGGTCAAGGAGGAGATGCACGAGGTCGTCGATTTTTTGAAGAGTCCGAAAAAATATTTGGATATGGGCGCGAAAATCCCGCGCGGCGTTCTTTTGATCGGTCCTCCCGGTTCTGGAAAAACCCTTCTGGCTCGCGCGGTTGCCGGAGAAGCGAACGTCCCGTTCTTCCACATTTCCGCCTCGGAATTCGTGGAGATGTTCGTCGGAGTTGGCGCAGCGAGAACGCGCGACGCTTTCGCCACCGCGAAACGCTCGGCGCCGTCGATACTGTTTATCGACGAAATTGACGCCGTCGGACGCGAGCGAGGAGCCGGCGTCGGCGGAGGGCACGACGAGAGAGAGCAGACCTTAAACCAGATACTAGTGGAGATGGACGGCTTCGACCGCAATACGCAGGTTATTGTTTTGGCCGCCACCAACCGTCCCGACATTCTTGACCCAGCCTTACTTCGTCCTGGAAGATTCGACCGCCGCATCATGCTCGATTTTCCCGACATCAGCGAGCGTGAATCGATACTGAAGCTGCATGCCAAGGACAAGCCGCTGGATTCCGGCGTCGATTTTCGCAAGGTGGCCACCCGCACGCCCGGATTTTCCGGAGCCGACTTAGCCAACTTAGTAAACGAAGCGGCGATTCTCGCCGTGCAGGAGGGGCAGCAAAAAATAAGCCAGCAGAACCTCTACGACTCGATCGAAAAAATATTACTAGGGCCAGCGCGCAAGAGTCGCGTTGTCTCGGAAAAAGAGCGGGAGATTACAGCCTATCACGAGGCGGGGCACGCGCTGGTCGCAGCCGGACTGAGAGACTCCGATCCGGTGCATAAGGTTTCCATCGTCTCGCGCGGCATCGCCGGCGGATATACATTAAAGCTGCCGACCGAGGAACATCATCTCACAACTCGCGCGCAGTTCTTGTCCGATCTGGCCGTCATGCTTGGCGGATATTCGGCTGAAGAAAAAACTTTCGGCGACATCACCACCGGAGCTAGTAGCGACTTAAAAGAAGCTTCGAGCTTGGCGCGGATGATCGTAACCAGGTTCGGCATGAGCGAACTTGGGCCGATCACTTTCGGCAAGACTGAAGAACTGCTCTTTTTAGGCAAGGAGATCACCACCGAGAAGAACTACTCGGAAGCCACCGCAGTCAAAATAGACGAAGAGGTAGCCAGCTTAATAAACCGCGCTCACCAAACCGCAAAGAAGGTAATCTCCTCCTACCAGGATGTTTTAAAGAAAGTGGCTGACGCTTTAATGGAGAAAGAGACTCTGGAAGGCGAGGAGTTCTACGAGTTGATCAAGGAGTTTAACATCAAGCCGATAGAGGCCTAGGAAAGCGCAAAGCGAAAAGCTAAAAGAGAAAAACAGCGACTAGGTAAGCACAAAGATAAAAGCGCAAAGTTCAAAATAAAATACGGGCTGGCCAGAACAATGGCCGGCCTTGATTTTATTTTTATCCGCGATACCTACCGCTCGTGCGGCAACAGGAGATGAGAATATTTCGGGGCGGTTTTGCACTTTTCCAGTTTTCTCCTAATATATTGGAAGCCGGCTTCCCGCGCCCATAGCTCAGTGGTTAGAGCATGCGACTTATAATCGCAGGGTCCTTGGTTCAAATCCAAGTGGGCGCACTAAAGAAACGCAAATCTTAAAGCGCAAAGCACAAAAGAACTACGTTATTGTTTTTCGCTTTTAGTTTTTCGCTTTGCGCTTCCTGGTCCCGTCCGTGTTTGTAATTTAGGATTTATAGTTTGTGATTTGTTTAGGGTTTAGTATTTAAGATTTCGGATTTCCAATATCGGCTAGTCCCTAACCTCTATTCCCTAGTAAGTGTTTTTCGCTTTTAGTTTTTCGCTTTGCGCTTTAATCTTTGCGCTTTCACATTTGTTTCGGATTTCGATATTAGGATTTGGAATTTCAGTTATTTTAAATTTTGCGCTTTAAGTTTTGCGCTTCATGTCTCTCGTATTAAATTACGAGACCTGCTAGAATGATTGAAAGATTTCTGTCTCGCCCGGAGTGGGCGGCTAGCTCAGTTGGTTAGAGCGCTTCGTTTACACCGAAGAGGCCCGGGGTTCGAATCCTCGGCCGCCCACCCCGTGCAAGACGCTTAAACTTTGATACTCAAATTTTACCGAAAGATAAATGGCCAAACCGTATTCCGACAACATAATCTTCTTCGATACCGAGTTTACCGACCTCGACCCGTATAAAGGCGAGTTGTTATCCGTCGGCATGATCAAGCCGTCGGGAGAGGAACTTTATCTAGAACTCGAACACCAGGGCGAGACGAGCGACTGGGTGAAGAAGATCGTCCTCCCTACTCTTACCGACAGGAAGGTTTCGCGAGAAGAGGCAAAAGAGAAAATCCGTGAGTTCATCGGCAATTCGATGCCCTACCTAGTTTCGTACGTTAATCAGTTCGATGCAATTTATTTTTATAAACTATTCGGAACCGAAAACCAGCCGGCCTATTACATCCCCATCGACTTTGCCTCTATCCTTTTCGGGCTCGGAATCGACCCCAAGGATTACGGAAATAGGTATTCGCGTCTCGTAAATATTCTCGATATCGACCTAACCAAGTTCCAAAAACATCACGCGCTAAATGACGCGCGTCTGTTGCGCGAGATGTACTTAAAGTTCTACGAGCGCATTAGCCAATTGGAGAGCTAGAAATAAGCAAAACTGGTTTAATGAACCGGCTTTTAGATTAATCCGGCAATCGGCATTGCCGGAACCTTCCGGAAACGAATCCGGAAACGATAATCCGGCAAGCAAAACTTAATGCCGGAATCCGGCAATAATCCGGAAACGGTAATCCGGAAATCTAATCCGGAAATGCGATTGCCGGATTGCCGCGGAAAACCGCATAAATACTACTTCTGAAAATAATCCGGCAAAGGATTGTCGGATTACCGGATTTCCAAGCGTAAAACATTTTGATTAAAGTGTAAAACATTTATTTTACGGTGTTTTTGGAAAATATAGTGTTTTACTGACTTTTTCGTAATTTTGCTATTTTATTGTTTCACGTGAAACATTTTTGTTAAAAAGGCCGGTTTTGGGGTAATTTGTTTCACGTGAAACATTTTCACCTAAAACCAGGGTTTTTGTCGATTTTGTTTCACGTGAAACATTTTTTCTTAAAAGGCATATTTTAGAATAATTTGTTTCACGTGAAACATTTTTGTTAAAAAGGCCGGTTTTGGGGTAATTTGTTTC
Organism: Candidatus Colwelliibacteriota bacterium; assembly: GCA_027448785.1. GTDB lineage: Bacteria > Patescibacteriota > Minisyncoccia > UBA6257 > Colwellbacteraceae > JACWAO01. The sequence continues at coordinate 41,743 of DAIDMW010000003.1, forward strand.
ACGTGAAACATTTTTTTAATAAACCGCCGCGCCGCAAGCGGTAAGGTGTTGTAGAATGAAATAAAAATATAAAATATAAGCGATGACCGATCGTAAAATTTTAGGGATAGCTGGGGAAAAATTAGCTGCAGCTTATTTGAGGTTAAAAGGGTACAAAATAATAACTAGGAATTTCCGCAAGCCCTGGGGAGAGATTGATCTTATCTCAACCTCACCAGATGGGATTTTGGTTTTTACCGAAATTAAGTCCGCACTTATCGAGGAGTTGGACAAGGCTCCATCTCCAGCTGACCATATGAATTTTAAAAAGATCGGAAACTTGCGCCGATCAGCGGAGTTTTTTTCCAATAAGTTTCCCGAGTTAAGCGAGCGCGGCTGGAGAATTGATTTCATCTCTATCCGTATTCCGGAAAAATCGGTTCGGAGGGTGAGAATTTACCCATCTCTGCTATTGACAGAATTATTAAAATGTTGCGAAGTGGATCTTTGTGAGAATGCCGTTTAATTTTCCCTTTTGCCCCGACGAACAGTTTTTGTTTTTATAGCAATACTTCGCCGCTTGTGGAGAGACGGTTTATTTTTATTTAACCTAGCCGGCCTCTTGCCGAAGAGTTTTGTCTATGCTTAAATACTTGCGATATGCCTAAGATTAAATCTGCGAAAAAGGCTTTACGGCAGAACGTACGCCGGAAGAAGCTTAATTTGGAAACGAAGAAAAAAATACGCCGCTCGGTTAAGGCCTACCAAGGATCCCTGAAAGCGGGAAGCAAAGAGGAGGCGAAAAAATCTCTCGCCTCGGTTTATCAGTCGCTGGACAAAGCCGCTAAGCGCGGAACTATTAAAAAGAATACCGCCAGCCGCTTAAAATCGCGATTGGCCAGGAAAATTAATAAGTAGAGGAAAGAACGTAACTAAGCAGCGCTTCCTCGTACTCCAAGCCACCGCGCTTGACCGAAAGGTCATAACCAGCCAGCTTTTTTAGTTGGCTGGTTTCTTTAACGCCGAAGCTAAGCATATTGAAAACGTACGCCGAGTCGTCTCCTCTTTCGTCCAGGAGCCGCTCCAAAGCGATTATTTTTTTCTTCAAATCTCCTCCGTATTTTATGGCACTGACTAAGCTGTAAAAATCTCCGCCCACCGCTTCTTTCCGAACTGATCCCCCGAGCGCGATTCTTTCTATTTCAGTCGATAACCCCCAGAGATCCTCGCCCCAATTTTCTTTTAAATCGACGATCGCCTCGCGCGTTAAATTAACGTTCTGCCTGGCCGCCTCACTTTTTATGAATTCGTCCAACTGCTTATCCGTAAGCTCCTCGAAGGATTGGCTGAGCTTGGAATTTTTTAAAAGGAAGGCAAATGGCGCTGGAGGCTTCGTCGCTTCGTTTAGAACCACCACCGCCTCCTCGTCGGCAACGATCTCGCCTTTTAAAAAATTTTTTACCAGTTTGTCGTCGGGAGAGGCGTAGGTGCCGCTCGCCACCGCCAGCTTTTTCGCCGCAAAGAGTGACTGGCTCCGGCAAAAATCCGAGAGCGCCGCCACAGCTCCGGGCGCAGTTAAATCGAAAGATTCGCGGCCAAGTCCGCCGTTCTTCCTTTCGAACTCAGTTATTATCTCGCGCATCTTCTTTTGACGAAGGTAGGAGTTCGGGCCGTAAAGAAGAATAATCATTATCTTCTTTTGCTAAGTGAAGCTTTAATAAACTCCAAAAAGAGCGGGTGCGGACGCATCGGATTAGAGGTAAATTCCGGGTGAAACTGCGTCCCCAGGAAGAAAGGATGAACCTTCTTCGAAAGCTCCATGATTTCCATCAGCCTACCGTCGGGCGAGGTTCCGGAAAAGACGACTCCGGCCTTCTGCAAATCCGCAATATATTCGGGATTAACTTCGTAGCGATGGCGGTGTCGTTCGCTAATCTCCTTTTTTCCGTAAGCCTTATAAGCGATCGTCCCCGGCTGCAGTTTGGCGGGATAGGCGCCGAGCCGCATGCTTCCGCCCATTTCTTTCGCGGCGATTTTTTGCTTCTGCTCCGGCATGACGTCAATGACGGGATACTTGGTTTTGGAATCCACCTCGACGGTATTAGCCGCCTTCCAGCCGAGCCGCGAACGGCTCAGCTCCACGACCGCCAACTGCATTCCGTAACACAAGCCGAAGAAAGGAATCTTCCTCTCGCGGCAGTACTTGATCGTCTTTATCTTACCCTCTACACCCCGGGCTCCGAAGCCGCCGGGGACGATTATTCCGTCAAAGCGATCAAGGTTTCCGGGGTTTTCTGCGTCCACCCACTCGATGAGCGGCTTAGCTTTCAAAGCGTAAGCTGCGTGTTTAACCGCCTCGATGACTGAGATGTAAGAGTCGGCCAGCACATAATCTCCGCTGCCGAAATATTTGCCGACGACGCCAATATGCACCGTCTTGGCGGCGGAATGGATTTCGCGGCTAAGCCTGCGGAACTCCTTTAAATCCTTTCGCCGCGGGCGAAGGTTTAGCTTCTTTAGAAGGCGACCGCTGATGTTATCGTTCTCGAAATTAATCGGGATGTCATAAATGCTCTCGGCGTCGGGAGCGGAGATGACGTCTTCCGTCTGGATGTTGCAGTTAAAAGAGATCTTCTCGCGGCGCTTCTGGTCGATCGGCACGCTCGCGCGGGCAATAATAATGTCCGGCTGTAATCCTGCCGAATTTAGGGTGCGGACCGCATACTGCGTCGGCTTGGTTTTTAACTCACTGTCCTTGTTTAAGAATGGAAGGTAACTAATTAAGGCCAGCACGACGCTCTTAGGATCCTTCAGTTTCAACATGCGGATTGCCTCCAAAAACAATATATTCTGGTACTCGCCAACCGTGCCTCCGATTTCCACGATGGCAATCTCGGCGTCGGCCAGTTTAGCGGCGCGATTAATGCGGTCGATGACCTCGAGGGGTATATGCGGCACCACTTCAACACACTTTCCGCCGTAATACAACTGCCTCTCTTTGTTAATAACCGACAGATAAACGCTGCCGGTGGTCATATAATTGGCGCTTGTTAGGTCGCGGCCCAGGAAACGCTCATAGTTTCCTAAGTCTTGGTCGCACTCCGTTCCATCGTTTAAAACAAAGACTTCGCCGTGCTCCACGGGATTCATCGTGCCCGCATCGACGTTGACATAAGGGTCGATCTTAATAGCCGTCACCTTGAATCCTCGTGACTGCAAAATGGCCCCAATCGAGGCTGAGGCCACTCCTTTTCCGACTCCGGACATCACTCCGCCAACCACAAAAATATACTTCATATCTCCAGTTTATACGGAAGCGAATAAAAACAAAAATGAACCAAAAACGCTTTCATACAGAGGCTTTATCGACCTTCTCCCCAAAAGTATTTTGAATAGATCTACTTCTGGCAAACCGGGCAGAAAGAAGAGGTTCGTCCTCCGATTTTTATGGAAACGATTGGCGTGCGGCAGCGACGGCAGGGCGTGTTGGATAGGCCGTATACCAACCTCCGCTCCCCGTATCCGCCCCTCCTGCCTCGAAGATCCCTGAAGTCGGAGAAGGACGTTCCGCGTACCTTGACAGCCTCGCGTAATATCAAGCGCATCGCTTTGTAGATCCGCCCCGCCTCCTCCTCGGTCAGCTCCGCGGCTCGGCGGCGCGGGTCGATCCCGGCCGCATAAAGTATCTCGTCGGAGTAGATGTTTCCAATACCTGAGACGATTGCCTGATCCAGCAAAACCGCCTTGATCGGCTTATTTTTGGGGATTCGCCGTCGAAACTCGGGGAGCGTCAGCGAGGGCGAGAGGGCGTCGGGACCGAGCCCGCCAAAGTACTCCAACGCGCTAACTTCTTTCTCCGGGCCAAAAAGCAGTTTTGAAAATTTCCTGGCGTCGGACAAGCCAAGCATCCCGCCGTCGGCGAAAGCCAGGATGAGATGGAGGTAGGAGTTAACTTTTTCAGCCAGCGGCCCGGAAGGAGCGAGCGGGCGCGGGCGTGAGTTTTTCGAGAGTGCCCAACGGCCCAGAAGGAAGTGTCCGGTCATTCGCGGATGGACGACAAACAAAAATTTTTTTCCTGAGCGCGAAAGTAAAAATAAAATGTTCTTTCCGCGGCGCGAAACCGCCTCGATTCTGGCGCCGGCCAGTCCATCTAGCTCTGGCAATTTTCTCTTGGGAAGGTCGGACCAGACGAAGGAGATTCTCCGGCCGACAACGGCCCGGCGGAGGTCGTTGACCATCGTTTGCACCTCTGGCAACTCCGGCATGAAAAAATCTACACCAAGTTAATCGTTTCTTTCGGCGGAATAAGGTTTGGGTCGGTCGGCAACGTGAAGGAGAAAGTGGTTCCGCGGCCTAAAGTCGACTCGGCCCAGATCTTTCCGCCGTGCCTCTCGATTATGCCTTTAGTCATATACAAACCCAGTCCCGTTCCTTCGGTGTGTTGGCTTATGGCGTTCGGTGCCCGGAAGAATTTGGTGAACAGTTTGTTTAAAGCGTCGGCCGGAACGCCGATTCCCGTGTCGCTGACGCTCACCAAAAGATATGGCTTGTCTTTTTGCCGCTCGATTTTAACCGTCACGCTGCCGTTCGGCGTATTGTACTTGATGGCGTTATCCACTAGGTTGGTCAGCGCCAAGCCGAGGCGGTTCGGATCGATGCGCGCCGGGACAGACTGCTCCGCCCCGTGGTCAAAATAAAGGCTGACGCCATAAGTCTTCGCAACCGGCAGCATTGCATTAAGCTGCGTGTTGATAAAAGCCACCATATTAACGTCCTCGAAAGAGTAGCCCAACGCCCCGCTCTCCATCTTAGAGACGTTCAGGAGATCGTCGACGGTCTTTAACAGCTTCCCCGAGACCTGCATCGCGGTAGAGGCCAAAGCCTTGGCGTTTTCGCCGGCCTCCGGGTCGGAAGCGATGCTCTGTAGGGACCAATTAATGCCAGTGAGGGGCGTACGCAGCTGGTGGGCGGTAACGGTCGCGAATTCCGATTCGGTTTTAGCTAAAGAGATCTCTGCGGTGCGATTATGCACGATTTTTATGAAGCCAATTATCTGCCCGGATACGTCAAATAGCCGGTCGGTAGTGACCCGCAAGTCCAAGTTGGGATCGGTAAAGGAAACATCGACCACCTGGGGATAGGTGCCGACCTCCGATCGCCAAACGACCAGCGGCGCCAGCGAAGGGAAGATGGTTTGCGCCAACACGCGCCACTGTGGCTCGCCGGCCAATTCAGGTCCAAAAATTTTGTTCAAAACATCCTCTTTCTTAACATTGAATATTGCCTCGGCCGAGCGGTTGAATATTCTTATACGGAACTGCTCGTCGTAAAAAATAACGCCGTCGCGCAAATTGGAAATAATGTTTTCCATTCTCCGCGAAGAGGCGGAAATCTCCAGGTTCAGCTTCGTCGATTGGTAGCTGCTCAGAAAAACCACCAGCCAAATAACGAAGGTTACGAAAAAAACCGCCCAGTCCGAGGAGTTAGATAAAGCAAGGGCCGCGGAAACGACCAGTAAAATCAGCGCTAGCCAAGTGATGCGCATTCCGGGCAAGCGCAAATATTTCTTTAACTCGTTCAGTTTATCCATCGACTAAAAATCCTTAAATCAGTTTAAGGCTTATTTAAAAATACATAAAGGCTCGCGCTACTCGCTGCCAAGGCGCGAAACGAGGCTGGCAAATCCGAGACGATTTAAATATTCGGTGATATTTTTTCTGTCTAATTTAAAAAAGAGATCGTTGAGGCTGGCATCGAGTTCGATCTCTTCCAGTTTGGCCAGTTTTTTGGAAAGCAGCGCTTGCTCCTCGTTCCCTTTTAGCTTTTCCGCAATCTTACTTTCGCTAATTCCCATCTCGCGGAACTGCTGAATTAGATTTTCGACCGAACCGTACTTCGCGATAAGCTGAGCCGCGGTTTTTGGGCCGATCCCCGGAACCCCGGGAATATTGTCCGACTGGTCGCCGACCAACCCTTTATAATCGGGAATCTTCTGCGGCGGAACGCCGAACTTCTCCTCCACTTTAGCCGCGTCATAAACGACGGTGTTGCTGATCCCTTTAATCGGCGCCTCTACCCGGATTTTATCTCCCTCCACTAGCTGAAAAAGGTCTTGATCGCTCGAGAGCACTAGGATTTTGAGGTCGACGCCGCTACGAAACTTCCCGACCAGGGAGGCGATGAGATCATCGGCCTCGTATCCGGGTTTCTCGAAATAAGCGATTCCGAAGCTTTGGAAAAGTCCGCGCGCCGCGATAAGCTGGTCGACCAACTCTTCCTCGACTTTGGGACGAGTCGCTTTGTAAGCGGCGTATTCACGGCTGCGGCGCGTCGGTTCTGGGCGGTCGAAAGCCGCGGCTAGGTACTCGGGATGGCGCTCTTTGATGATCTTCAGCAGGGCTCCGGACAATCCGTAGAGCGCGCCGGCCGGACTGCCGTCTTTGGCGGTAAGGGGCGGTAAAGCGTGGTAGGCGCGATGCAGAAGCGAGTTGGCGTCAATCAGGAGAAGAAGTTTTTCGTTTTCCATTTTTAATATTGATTTTTATTATTCTCTCATTTTCCCTTTTCCCGTGGTAAAAATCCAGGCGAATCCCGTTTTTAGGGAGTGCACCTTTCACTCGATCAGCCCATTCGATGAGCACTAGATTGCCGGGATCGGAAAATATCTCTGAAAAACCCAAAGCGGCCAACTCCTCCTTATTCTTCAGTCGGTAAGCGTCCAGGTGGTAGAGTTTCTTAAAAGGAAAATTTGGGTCGCGTAGTTTGAACGAGCGCAGTAGAAGAAAGGTCGGGCTGGAAACGCGGGCGCGCACCCCGAGCGCCGCGGCCAGCTGCTTGACGAAAGTCGTTTTGCCGGAACCGAGGTCGCCGATCAAAGAGATGACGGCAGCCCGCCTGCCTCGCGGGCGCTTCCGCAAAGCCTCGGCCAAGAATCGCGCCGCCGCCCCGGTGTCGCTAAGGCTGTTCGAATGGAAAATCATTATCTTCTTGTCTGGCCAGATGGTCGAGCGCCGCCTCTTCCAGGACGCGGCCGGCCGGCGTCCGTTTTAAAAATCCCAGCTTCATCAGGTAAGGTTCGTAAACCTCTTCGATTGCCCCTTGTTCCTCGCCGCTGGCCGCGGCTAACGTCTTTATCCCGACCGGACCTTTTTTAAACTTGTCGGCCAGAAGCTCTAGGAGCCGCCTTTCCACCGGCTCCAATCCAAGTTCGTCCAGCTCCAGCATCCGCAAAACCGCGCGGGCGGTGGCAGCGTCGATTTCATCCGAATGGTTGACTGCCGCGTAATCGCGCGCTCTCTTTAAGAGCCGGTTGGCGGTGCGCGGAGTAAAGCGCGAAGCCCTAGCTAAGATTTTTAAGCCAGCTTGATCCGCCTTGACGCCTAAAATCTTGGCCGACCTTTTTAAAATATCTTCGATCTCGTTCTCGCCGTAAAAATCCAGGCGGAAGATTGCGCCGAAGCGGGAGCGTAGAGGGGCGGAGAGCATATTGAAATGCGTGGTCGCCGCTACCAGAGTGAACGGAGGCAGGTCGATCGAGACCGCGTGCGCTCCGGTGCCCTTACCGATCAAAATATGCAGCCGGCGGCTCTCCATCGCCGGATAAAGAATCTCCTCGGCGACGGGGTTCAGGCGGTGCGCCTCGTCCACAAATAAAATCTCTCCCTCCTCCAATCCGCTTAAGAGCGCGGCGAGGTCTCCGGGTTTTTCGATCGACGACCCGGTGATTACCCTGAGCGGCGCGCCCATCTCCTTCGCCACCAGGGTCGCGAGCGTCGTTTTACCTAAGCCCGCCTGGCCGTAGAATAAAAGGTGGTCTATCGCCTCGCCGCGCAGCTTGGCCGCCTTGATAATCAGCTGTAAGTTCTCTTTAATCTTCTCCTGGCCGACATACTCCCCCCATTGACCGGGACGGAGCGCCGAATCCACCGCCCGCTCGTCGATCTCCTTCTTTTTCACGCTTATAGCTTACGCTATCCGCCGTTAAATCGCCACCACTTACCCCCCTTGACAGAAAATTGATAATATGTTAGCTTACAAACGTAAGAGCATAAGTCTGCGGGTTATGGAGATGGTCTTAGCTCTAGGACGGATTGGCTCCGGCTGGGCCGCTCCTCGGAACATCTCCTAACTTCTTCTTTATGAAGATCTATACCCAATAGCCCGCAGGCTTATGCTCTTATACTTTCCACTCGATCGGGCCGGTTATTCTTTCCACCTCCTCGATCGTCGTCTCTCCCGCTAAAACCTTTAGCAGTCCGTCGGCTTGCAATCCGATCATTCCCGCCGCCTTGGCGGCTTTTTCCATTTCGCCCTCGGTCGCCCCTTTGTTGACCAGTTCCTCAAACGCGTCATCGACTTCCAAAAACTCGAAGATTCCGATCCTTCCCTTATATCCGCCCTCACACTCGCCGCAGCCGGTGGCGGAAAAGACCTTCATCCCTTCCAACGATGGTTTGTCCACCTTTGCGGGCACCGTTGAGAGGAAGGCGGAAATCTTATTTTTCTCCTCCTCGCTTAATTGGCGCTCGGCCTTACACTTCGGGCAAAGGAGGCGAACCAGTCGCTGCGCCACGACTAAATCCAAGGCCGGACCGATAATGCGTGGATTGACGCCGAGATCGATTAGACGGGGGACGGCACCGGCGGCATCATTGGTGTGCAGCGTGGAAAAAACCAGATGGCCGGTTAAAGAGGCGTGCAAGCTCGTCTCAGCCGTCTCTTGGTCGCGGATCTCGCCCACCAGGATTACGTCCGGGTCCTGCCTAAGGATGGATTTTAGTCCGTTATTGAAATCGTAATTTCCGGCCTTATCGACCTGGGTTTGTTCGATTCCCGCCAAGCGGTACTCGATCGGATCCTCGATGGTGATAATTTTCAGCTCCGGATTTTGTACTTCCTTCAAGAAGGCGTAGAGACTGGTCGTCTTGCCGCTACCGGTCGGGCCGGTCACGAGGATCATCCCGTTAGGCTTCTTCAACTCTTGATTGATCAGCTCGCGGTCGTCCGCCCGTAATCCCAAATCGTCCAACTTCAACGCGATCGTCTTTGGATTTAGTATTCTCACCACCACCATCTCGCCGAACTCAGCCGGAATGGTGGAAACGCGGGCGTCGATCGTCGTGTCCGCTCTTTTCATGGAAAACCGCCCGTCCTGAGGGGAGTTGACGACGTTTATCTTCAGTCCGGAGATAAGCTTGATTCTGCTTAAAATCAGGTCGTAGATATGGCTTGGGACGACTATTAGATCGTAAAGGAGTCCGTCTAAGCGGAAGCGAAGCCGCGCCCCTTCGCGGCTGGTTTCAAAATGGACGTCGCTCGCATCCAACTCAGTGGCCAGAGAAAAGATGAGTTCGGCGGTCGAGGTAGTTGAGTAGCCGCTTCCGCTCCAGCTCGCCGCTTCCGCCTTGAGCTTTTCCTGGGCCTGGGCCAGGGTAGAAACTCCGAGCTTCTGGATCGGCAGCTCGTTTATAAGATCGCGTTCCCCTGGATTATTCTTCCCCGCCTCGGTCATTTGTTATATAATACGCGCGAAAAAAGATTTTAGAAAATAGCAGCCGCCTTTGCGGATGAATTAATCTCTCAAAACCCATGTCCGGACACAGCAAATGGTCTCAAATCAAGCACAAAAAAGAGGCGACCGACAAGAAAAGGGGCGCCTTATTCTCCAAGCTTGTGCACAACATCCGCGTAGCCGCCAAAAGCGACCCTAACCCGGAGTTTAACCCCAGGCTGCGCACAGCGATATTGAAAGCTAAGAACGAAGGCATGCCCCAGGAAAACATCGAGCGGGCGATCAAGAATGCCTCCGAGGCCGACGAGCTGGAGGATGTTTTAATCGAAGCTTACGGTCCGGAGGGATCGGGGATAATCATTGAGGGCGTCACCGACAATAAAAACCGTACGATTAACGAGCTGAAGTCTGTCTTCAAAGATTTCGAGGTTAAGCTCGCTCCGCAAGGAAGCTTGTTGTGGTCTTTCGAGCGCGCCGACGACGGATACAAGCCGAAATTCCCGGTCCCCGTTTCCGAACAAGCCAGGGAAAAAATAAACAAGCTGGCGGAGGAGCTGCGGGAAAGGGAGGATATAAACGAGGTTTACATCAATATTTAAAATATGGTGATTTTGGGACTCGACCCCGGGACCAGCCGCATCGGCTACGGGGTTATTGAAAAAGAGGGTCGGTTTTTGCGCTATCTGGATTGCGGCGTATTCGAAATAAAGGATTCGGGGCGCGGAGAAAAACTGGAGAAGCTGGAAAAGCTGCTACTACGCCTGATTAAAAAATACCGCCCAGGGCTGGCGGTTGTTGAATCACTTTTTTTCTCGAAAAATAAAAAAACCGCTATTGCCGTCGCCGAAGCCCGAGGCGTCATTCTCTTGTCGCTAGTCAAGCAAAAGGTAGAATTCTTAGAGGTGACGCCCAACGAAGCAAAATTAACTGTTTCCGGCTGGGGCGGAAGCGGAAAAGAAGCGGTCAAGAAAGCAGTCTTTCTTCTTTTAAAAATCAAGAAAATGAAGGTCTTAGACGACGCCACGGATGCGCTGGCCATAGCTATAACCGGGGCAATCCATTACCGGAAGCCGGTTATTGACAGAATATAAATGTCTTTTATACTTGCCTTGTTAAATTAAATAATAAAAAGGTCGCTAAAAAACGATCCAACCAATGACCGTCGAACTTAAAAAATCGGAAGAGAAGATCTACTCTTTTTTAAATGATGATTCGGAAGACGAGGAGTTATTAAACGAGGAGGAGTGGGATGAAGAGGAAGAGGAAGAGGATGGAGATGAAGATGGAGAAGGAGACTCTTTTGAAGAAGAGGAGGAAAAGGATTTAAACGAAGACGAGTTAGGCTCCTTGGACGGCGATGAGGAGGAAGAGGAAGACGAAGACGAAGACGAAGAGTTCCCCTACGGCCGCGAGACAGGAGAAGAGGAGGAAGAGGAAGACGAAGAGTTATAATCAACTAAACGATTTAGGAAGGAACGCTCCGCCAACACGGAGCGTTCCTTGGTTTTCATCTGCCCTTAATCGTTAAAATGAGATAATATTAAAAAGCAAATTATGTGGTTTAAAAAAGCGGCTAAAATCAGCCTCTTAGTAATCATCGGGTTGGTCGCCTTGGGCTACGGCCTCTTCTTATACCTGGCGCAAGGCCTGCCGGACGTCAACGCCATTTCCTCTAATGTTATCGGCCAATCGACCAAAATATACGACCGGACCGGCACGGTTCTTTTGGCGGATATAAACGCCAACAATAATCGGGCCATAGTCTCCGGCAGCGAAATCTCTCCTTACATTAAAAACGCCACGGTGGCGATCGAAGACCAAACTTTTTATACCAGTCCGGCCTTTGATTTAAAAGGAACGATCCGCGCTCTGGTGGTCGATGTCGTCGAGGGGCGGCCGGCCGAGGGAGGGTCAACCATTACTCAGCAACTGGCGAGGAATCTTTTTCTCACCCGGCAGAAGGATATTTTAAGAAAACTGAAAGAGCTGATCCTGGCGCTGCGTCTGGAGCGCCGCTATTCAAAGAGTCAAATCTTGGATATGTACCTGAATTATGTCCCCTACGGCCCAAACATCTACGGAGTCGAGATGGCCGCCAAGGATTATTTCGGCGTCGACGCTAAAGATTTGACGGTAAACCAAGCCGCCACCCTGGCGGCAATGCCTCAGGCCCCGAGCTACTACTCACCATGGGGCAGCCACCTGAGCGATCTCCAGGCCAGGAAAAACCTAGTTCTGAAAAATATGGAGCAGCAAGGGTATATCACCTCGTCCCAGCTAACCCAGGCGGGGAGCGGGCTCCCAACCTTTCTACCGCCGATTCAAACCGGCAAGGCGCCGAACTTCGTTAATTATGTCGAGAACTACCTGACCCAGGAGTACGGGGCGAACGCTCTGGAGGTTGGTGGATTGAATGTTGTTACCACCCTCGACTGGAACGTGCAACAGATCGCCGAGACGGCGATTAAAAACGGCGTTACTCGCGACAGCCAGCTTTACGGGGGAAATAACGGCGCTCTGATAGCTGAAGATCCAAAAACAGGACAGATCCTGGCGATGGTCGGCTCGAAGGATTATTACGCGCCTTCTTACCCGACGGGATGTTCCGGATTGAGCTGCGAATTTCAAGGGCAGTTCAACGTAGCCACCCAAGGCCTGCGCCAGCCGGGTTCTTCTTTAAAGCCGTTTATCTACATGGCTCTCTTCGAGCAAGGATTCACTCCGCAGACCGTTCTCTGGGATGTTCCGACCGAGTTTACTACCGGAAATTCCTCCTGTCCGCCGGTGGTTAATTTCAACGTTAAAAATTCCGCTTGTTACCACCCGGTCGACTTTGAAAATTACTTTTCCGGACCGGTCAGCATCGCCTACGCCCTAGCTAACTCCATCAACGTTCCGGCAGTCAAGGCTTTATATTTGCTCGGCATACCCAACGCCATCAAAACCCTCGACACTTTCGGCATCCACACTTTAGACAACCAGCCTAATCTCGGCTTGTCTCTCGTCTTGGGCGGAGGCGAAGTCCGATTAATAGATATGGTCAACGCCTACTCGGCGCTGGCGGACAACGGCGTTCTGCATACTCCGACCGCCATTTTGAAAGTCACCGATTCTCAAGGAAATGTTTTGGAACAATATACCAACAATGGAACACAAATTGTTAATCCGGAGTATCCGGAACTTATAAATAATATTTTATCCAATCCATCCCTGCGCGCCCCTCTCTTTGGAGCAAGTTTGGACCAAACGACGGTTTCCGGGTACCAGGTGGCCTTAAAAACCGGAACGACCAATAATTATGCTGACGCTTGGGCTTTCGGCTATACGCCGGACCTGGTCGCCGGAGTGTGGGCCGGAAATAATAATCACCAGCCGATGCACAGCCAAGGAAGTAGTATTTTGGCGGCTGTCCCGATGTGGCACGATTTTATATCACAGGCTTTGCAATATTTTCCTCCCGACACCTTTACCCGGCCGCAACCACAATTCATCAGTAACCCGATTCTTAAGGGCAATCTTGTTTCCGGGCAATATCACAGCATTCTTTATTATTTAGGCAGGGTAAACGATCCTGAATTCGTTAACTGGGAGACTGGAATAAACGTTTGGCTCCAGACACACACGGTCGACACCACCAAGTTTACCTTTATAAGTCCCAGCGAATTAAATAACCCCGCCCCTGTTCAAACCCAACCGTCTCCGTCCAATCAACAGAGCAATATTCAAATAAAGTTGGATAATCCGCAAAACGGAGTTTTTGTCAGCCAGCCACTTAGCATCACCGCCCAAATCTCCTCCCAATTACCTCTGGAGAAGATAGAAGTCTACTTAAATAATAATTTAATTGACAGCCGGTATAACAACCTTGGAAACAACTATACTTATACCGCCCAGTTGAATAATTTAACCCTTAACCAACAGAACCTACTGGTAATACGCGCGACCGACTCGACTGGAAACTACTCCGACCAACAGGTGATCATTTTCACTAAATAGACTATCTAACCACTTGTAGTGCGGTAGTTTATTTTTTATTCTCCTCCTTTGAGCGGGGCGAGAATGTACGAATATTGTTTATCTTCGGGAGAAGAGATTAACGCTGGCCTGTTCAATCCACTTAATTTGATGACTATTTTGGTTCCATCACAGGCTTTTACTCCGTCTAGTAAAAATCGCCAATTAAATCCTATTTTAAACTCTCCAGCAACTTCTGCGGGTATTAAATAATTATTTTCTCCTAAATTACTACTTGCGGAATAAATTTCAAGATGTTTGTCATCTTTATCCCTAATTCGTATATCATTGGTTTTAGCGGTAAAAACACTAGCTAATTTCAGGGCATTTATTAATTCATTCTTCTCCACCACCGCCTGGGATTCAATATTTTTCGGAATAATAGCCTCATAATCAGGATAAGTTCCCTCTATTAGGCGGGAAATTATTTCCACTTCTCCGGTTTTTACTAAAACCTGATTATTTTCGATGTAAATCTTAGCTGTTTGGTCATCTTTGATGATTCTAATAATTTCATCGGCGGTTTTCAGGGGAATAATAATTCTAAACCCCTGATTAAAAGCATTCTTAAACTGATTTTTTCCTATTATCGCTTCCGCCAAGCGAAAACTGTTGGTAGCCACCAGTTTCATTTGGTCAATCTCGGCGATGAGTAAAACCCCGCTGATTTCAGGCCTGATCTCTGAAATTTCGGCGGCTATAACCACCTTGCTTAGATTTTCTTTTAGGATACTGGAGTTTATCTCTAAATAATTATCTTCTTCTTTTATTTTCGGAAAGATAGGAAACTCCTCCTCGCCCATACCTTGAATATTTGCTTCATAATTATCGGTTTTAATTTCGAGGTTGTTACCGGTTGATTCTAAACTTACCCTTTCGGTGGCTAAATTATTGACCAATCCGGAAAAGATAGAGTAGGGGACCGCTATTCCACCGACCTCGGTAACTTTGCCGGGGACAGCCGCGGTAATAGCTAACTCCAGATTAGTAGCCATCATTCTGATCTCCCCGTCGCTAGCCTTTAAAAGGACATTATTCAACGCTGGAAGGTTTGAGTTAGCCGTGATGGCCCGGCTTAAATAATCGAGACCTATTTTTAAATTGTTTTTTAAAGCTATTAATTTCATTACAATATCTAATATATATATTTTTGTAGTTGTAGTTAATGGTGTTAATTTTGTGGATGAATCTATTTTTCCCTTTATTTTAAACCATTTTTCCGAAAAATTTAATTTTTATTTCCTGGGAATAAACTGTGGAAGAAAATAACCATTTTTCTCATTGTTTGTTATTTATCATTTTTTTATTCCATTTTTTCCACAGCTTATAACTTACTTATTCCGCTTTATTAACCAGCTCTTTTATCATCATTATTTTTTGGTGAAGGTTAGGATTTTTTGTAAGGTCATTATCTATTTTTTTATAAGCGTAAATAGCCGTGCTATGGTCTCTTTTTCCGACTTTGCTGGCAATGTAGGGAAAAGACATATCGAGCATGTCTCTTAATAGGTAAATAGCGATCTGACGCGGTTCGACCAGCTCTTTGCTGCGCGACCGGCCGGTCAGGTCGTTCGGCATTATTTCGAAGAAATCGGAAACGGATTTTATAATTTGGTTTGGAGAAATATTACTAACCCCTTTGTCAGTTAAATCGGCGATTATTTTTTCCAAATCATCCTGCCCCAATATTTTTCCTTTCGCAGATTGGTAAAAAACTATTTTATTTAGAATTCCCTCTATTTCTCTGACATTTCGCTGAGCTTTCTTAGCTATCAATTCCACTACTTTTTGTTCCAGTTCCAACTCTTTTTCCTGTAGTTTAGTCTTGATGATAGCCACCCGCGACTCATACTCGGGGTAGGTTATATCGGCGATCATTCCCCCTTCAAACCTGGAACGCAGCCTTTCTTCTAAGACGGGCAGGGCTTTGGGAGGGCGGTCGGAGGAGATAATTATTTGTTTGTTATTCTCGTAGAGTGAGTTGAAAGTATAAAAAAATTCCTCTTCAGTCTTTTCTTTTCCGCCGATAAACTGAATGTCATCGATAATTAAGACATCAACGCTGCGGTAAACTGATTTGATGTCGTCCACTCTTCGGTTGCGTATAGCCCAAATAACCTCGTTGGTGAATTTTTCGGAGGTGACGTACTTTATTTTTACTTTATTCTTGTAAACGCTTTTTATCTCGTTGCCAATACCTTGGATGAGGTGGGTTTTCCCCAAACCGACGCCTCCGTAGATGAACAAGGGATTGTACTTAGTGCCGATGTTGTTAATTACCGCCTCGGCGGCCGAATAAGCTAGCTCATTAAAAGGCCCGACGATAAACGAGTTAAAACTGTATTTAGGATTAAGGTTGGTCTCCGGATCGATTTTTGTTTCTTGGAGAAGGAGCTGTTTTTCCGAGACTTTTTGTTCCGCCTCTTTCGACAAGACCGACGGTTTAGGAGAGGATTCGACGATATATTCCACCCGCTTTATGGAATAATCTATGTTTTTTAAAGAGGAGATTATTAATTTATTGTATTTGTTCTCCACCCATTCCTTTGTGAAATAATTGGGAAGGGAAACTATAACCCCGTCCTCTTTTATTTCCACCAAGCGGCTGCTCTTCAGCCAAGTAAGAAAATTAGGACGGGAAATTTGTATTTCTAACTCGGATAAAACAGATTTCCACAGCTCCTCCTTTTCCATATGACTTAATCTTAGTCGGTCGAAAAACTAAGTCAAACACGAGCAAAAAGAGGGGTTGTCGAACAACCTGTGGATTACCTGTTAATAACCTCACGGAGCTGGAAATTTAGCCGCGGAGATGTTATAGTGACGGGCGTAGAAGTAAAAAAAGTCGCACTAACAACCTAAATTATGTCTAGGACTTATCAGCCGAAAAAGAAGAAGAGAGCCAGAACCCACGGCTTTTTGGCCAGAAAAAGCACTCCAGGCGGGCGCCGAGTACTGCAGAGGCGGAGAACCGCCGGTCGGAAGAAGCTGGCGGTTTAATGATTCCTAAAAAACTCCGGTTAAACGTCGCCGAGTTTCCAAGAGAGGCTCCGGTAGCGGCCAACACGGAGTATTTTTTATTGAAAGTAAAAAATAACACTCTTGATAAGTTTCGGATCGGTGTGGTGGTGAGTTTAAAAGTTTCTAAATCCGCGGTCGAAAGAAACCGGCTGCGGCGCATGGCTTTCGACGGATTGTTTTCCGCCGCTTCACACTCTTCTAAACTAAAAAATGCCGATGTTCTTTTAATCTTCAAACCGGCGGCCGCCGGCTTGTCAAAAGAAAAGCTACAAACTATTCTCCATAGATATGTCTAATTTATTTAACCAAATACTTTTTCTGCCGCTATTTAATTTTCTGATAATTCTTTACAACTCGGTCGCCTTCCATGACCTGGGCTTGGCGGTGGTAATACTGACGGTCATAATCCGGATTATCATCTTTCCCGTTTTCCATCGTTCGCTTAAGCACCAGCGCAAGCTGCAGAAGCTTGGCCCACATATTAAGCGCATCCAGGAGGAGCATAAAAATGACAAAGAAAAGCAGGCACAGGCGATCATGGAACTGTATAAAGAGCACGGCGTAAATCCGTTTTCGCAGTTCTATCTACTCCTAATTCAGTTTCCAATCCTTTATGCCCTCTATCGCGTCGTTCTGGCCGGAATAAACTCGTCCAACCTAAAGAGCTTTCTTTATCCTTCGGTTGTCGCTCCGGCGGCTTTCTCTCCTTATTTTCTGGGAATTGTCGATTTAAACAGCCGCAGCCTGCTTATCGCGGTCGTTGCCGGCGTCGTCCAATATCTACAAGCCACAACCTCCATTCCTAAGCCTCCTCCGGGCACGAAGCTAAGCCCGGCTGAGGAGGCGGGGCGTAAAGCGCTGCTTTTTATGGTCGGATTTATGTTTATTTTTGCCTACACTCTGCCGGCCGCAATCGGGCTTTATTTGATCACAACCACCTTGTTTACTTTGGTGCAGCAGGTTATAGTAAACAGACAAACCGAGGAAGATCTGGAAAGAGAACAAGATGGAAGAGGACATTAAAAAGATAGTAGAGCTCTTGGGATTTAAGAATTTTAGCGTGGAGCCCGGAGACGAACAGAGGTTTTTTTCCATTCATATTAACGACGAATCTGTTTCCAAAGAAAAACTTCCGGGATTCATTGCCGACCTTAATAAGGTGGTGCGGCTGTTTGCTAAGAAGAAGGGGTATTCTCCGGTTGTGGTTGACGTCAATAACTACAGGCGGGAAAGGGAAAGATTAATCGTGGAGCTGGCTAGGGCGGCGGCAAGGCAGGCCGCTGCCACCAAGTCCGCGGTCCAGCTGCCGGCGATGAACGCCTACGAGAGGAGATTAATCCACTCGGAGCTGAGTATTCGGCCGGATGTGCGGACCGAAAGCGTCGGCGAAGGCAAGGAGCGCCGCGTAGTAATAACCTTCATCGAGGAGTAGTTTTATATTATTACTTGAAATCTATTTGCCCGTGCTTATCGGGGCGGACGGTAGCAGGGACCGGTTTATCCTTAATAACGCCGGGTTAATCGTATTCAAAAGGATGTAGGCGAATACCAATATCGCTATCCCTTCCAAAGCCGCCATAATCCATCTTTTTCCCTCCTCAGCCAAAGATTTACTTCCTCCGGAGGCGGTGTACAAAAGGCCGCCGTAAATGATTATTCCCACCGCCAATCCGGTGGCTATTCCCATCGCCCAACCTAAAATATTTCCAAAACTGCTTATTCCAAGTACGGCGGTGATAGCTGTTATTATCGGATCGGTCAT
>DAIDMW010000004.1 GCA_027448785.1 Candidatus Colwelliibacteriota bacterium
CACAGCGACGCTGCCGGACCCTCTTGCGTAGAGCAGGTTGCTAGGTGTAGTTGTAAACCCAAAAAATCCATAGGATCCGTTTATTGTGTTAGCGAAGGCGATTGTATCTCCAGTCGAAGTTCCTATTTTATACAATGATACAGGAATGCTGCCGGCGGAATATTCTTTGACGTTTCCGACGACTTCCAAGGGGACACTGGGAGTAGATGTTCCTATTCCAACGTAGCCTGCGGAGGTGATAAGTAGAGAGTGGTTAGAAGATGCTACTACATCTAAGAGACCGATCGGAGTTTTTGTTCCTATACCCAAACTTCCCCCACTGGCTCCGGTTCCAAGCGTTACGGTTCCGGAGAAACTGCCGTTCCGCCAGCGCAGGTCCGGAGAGGTTTGTCCGATATTAAAGGTGTTGTCCGAATTTGGAATTAGGTCGGAATCGAAAACCGCGGCATTGGCTCTACCGATGACCGAACTTATTTCCTTGGAAATTGCCAAACGAGGATTAACGGTGTTGACGCTGAACCTGGCATCGACTTTGACGAAGGCGTGCCCGCCGGCTTGTGAGGCGACCATGAATTCCAGCGAATCGGCGACTACCTTATTGGTGGTCAGATCGGTGGTCTGGCTGGTGCACTCGCTTTTATTCAGAGCATTCGGTCCGACCGCCAACTTCACAGCGCCGCCGCTCGAATAAACGCAGGTCGGGTCGGTAGAAGAGGAACCGGTGCGGATCATTAAATAGCTTCCGGTGGTGGTAGGAGCAGAAAGATGGGCGGAGTCCTGGTAAACTTCGATTTGGCTGGAGTCTTTGACGTGCTTCTGGACAACGGCAAGAACTGTGTTCAGTTGGGATACTAGTTCGTTGGAAGAAGAGTTGCGCGCGTTGGTGTCGACCACTTCGGCAAGTATTCCCGTAAAAATCAGAGCCACGGCGGAAAATAGGCCTAGGTAGATAAGGAGTTCAGCTATGGAAAATCCTTTGGGACGCGCGGATTTACTGGAGTAATGGAACATTAGAGAAGCGGATAAAACGCCTTTCATCGGAATTATAAGTTATGAATATTTTATGAACAAGTGAGCAAAAAAGCGCAAAGCTTAAAGCGCAAAACGCAAAAGAACTGGCGACTAGCCGCTAGTCTCTAACCGCTAGTCGCTATTTTACGCTTTTCGTTTTACGCTTTTACTATGCAGTTCTATTGGACAATACACGCCAAGGATAAGATGAGATATTACAGGCTTTCCGAGAGCAGGGTAAAAAGGGTGATAAACTTTCCCAAGCGCATCGAGGAGGGAATCGCCGAAGACACCGTGGCGATGATGCAGCCGGGCGGAAGCGCGAGGAATCCATATGAGATATGGGTGATGGTCCAGCGGGGAAGCGGCAACTACTCAAAGGCCAAAACCGCCAAAGAAAAAGAGGTGGCAAACAAACTTGGCCTGAAAGAGAAATCGCTGAAAGTGATATCGGCCTGGAGGTATCCCGGAACAACCAAGCCCGGAGAAAAACTGCCCGAAGAAATCCTTCGCGAATTCCGCTCAGTCGCAAAATAATCCAAATGCAAAATATCAACTACCAAAACAATCGTTCCGCTAGTTGATATTTCCAACCGGCGAGAATATGCAACGTGAATTGACCGATGAGATATTTTGTCGTATCTTAGCTGGAGCTAATACCCCCTAGAGACGGAAGGACGGGGGCGTTTTGGCGTTTTTATGCCGGAATTCCGATTAGTCAGTAAAAATAAGCCGACCGGAGACCAGCCGCAGGCGATAGCCAAGCTGGTCGAGGGCTTGCGAAAAGGGTTTGATAAACAGACCCTTTTAGGCGTGACCGGATCCGGAAAAACTTTCACCGCGGCGAGCGTCATCGCCGAGGTCAATAAGCCGACTTTGGTTATCGCCCACAACAAGACTCTGGCGGCTCAGCTCTGCAACGAGTTCCGCGAGTTGTTCCCCGACAACGCCGTCCATTACTTCGTTTCTTATTACGATTATTATCAGCCGGAGGCTTACATGCCGGCCAGCGACACTTATATCGACAAGGAGGCGATGATCAACGACGAGATCGACAAGCTGCGCCATGCGGCCACTACCGCGCTTCTTACCCGCCGCGACGTCATCGTCGTCGCCTCAGTCTCGTGCATCTATGGCCTCGGAGCTCCGGAAGTTTATAAGGCCAATCTACTGCGCCTTAAGGCCGGCGACCGCCTTTCGCGCAAGGAGCTGACCAGGAAGCTTATCGAGGTTCACTTTAACCGGACCACTTCGGATTTAAAGCGAGGCACCTTCCGCCTGCGCGGCGACAACTGGGAGATTATGCCGGTGAACGAAGAGGTCATTTACAACCTGCGGGTGGCTAACGACATAATTACCGATATCTTCGTTATAGATCCGGTTAAAGGATGGCAGATGGGTAAAACTCCGCGCGTTGAAGAGGTTTACATTTCTCCGGCCAAGCACTTCCTGACGGTCAAGGAGGACCGAGAGAGGGCGGCCAAGGAGATAATGGCCGAACTCAAGGAGCGGCTGAAGTATTTTGAAAAAGAGGGAAAGTACTTGGAGGCGGAAAGGCTGGAACGGCGGACTAAGATGGATGTGGCGATGATCCGCGAGGTCGGGTACTGCCACGGCATCGAAAACTACTCCCGCCATTTGTCAGGAAGAGAAGCCGGCGAGGCGCCGGACACGCTTTTGAATTATTTCCCCGGCGACTTTCTAACAATCATCGATGAGTCACATATCACTGTTCCGCAGTTGAATGGCATGTTCCAAGGGGATCGGGCCAGGAAAGAAACTTTGATCGAATATGGCTTTCGCCTGCCATCGGCAGCCGACAATCGGCCGCTGCGCTTCCCCGAGTTCGAGGAGCGGACTGGCCAGGTCATCTTCACCTCCGCCACTCCTGGGCCGTATGAGCGGGAGAAGAGCAAGCAGATCGTTGAGCAGATTATTCGACCCACCGGTTTGGTCGATCCGCAGATAACTATCCGGCCGGCCACGGGGCAGGTGGATGATTTGATTCCGCGCATCGAAGAGCGAGTCGCCAAGAAAGAGAGAGTTCTGGTTACGACTTTGACCAAAAAAATGGCCGAGGACCTAAGCGATTACCTGGCTCAGCAGAAGAAGATTAAGGTCAGTTATCTACACAGCGACGTGAAGACTCTGGAGCGGATAAAGATACTGACCAAGCTGCGCAAGGGTGAGTTCGACGTTTTAGTCGGAGTTAATTTGTTGCGCGAAGGTTTGGACTTGCCGGAGGTAACGCTGGTGGCGATACTCGACGCCGACAAGGAAGGATTTTTGCGCAGCGAGACGTCGCTGGTCCAGACGATCGGCCGGGCCGCCAGGAACGTCAACGGCGAAGTCCTGATGTACGCCGACCAGATTACCGGCTCGATCAAGCGGGCGGTGGAGGAAACCGAGCGCCGGCGCAAGCTGCAGCTGCGGTATAACGAAGAAAATCACATCACTCCGCGAACCGTCGAGAAGGAGATTAAGGATATTCTGCCAGCCGAAGAAATTTTGTCGCTCGAGATGAAACCGGTGGCAAAGTCGAAAGCGGCTATAGCCGAGATGATTCGCGACAAAGAGCGGGAGATGAAAGAAGCCGCTAAAGACCTTGATTTCGAATTGGCGGCGATACTGCGCGACGAGATCAAGGAGCTTAAGACCACCAAATTTCCTAAAGAAAAGGGCGATAAAGATGAGAAGGTTCTCCGCACGGGAGCCGGAAAGAAATAAACCAAGATGCAAACCAAGATAAAAATAAAAGGAGCGCGCGAGCATAATTTGAAGAACGTCGATTTAGAGATCCCGCGAGACAAAATGATAGTCTTCACTGGGCCTTCGGGATCGGGCAAATCGAGTTTGGCTTTCGACACGATCTTCGCCGAAGGCCAGCGCCGGTACATCGAGTCCCTTTCCGCCTATGCCCGGCAGTTTCTGGAGAGAATGGACAAGCCGGACATTGATGAGATCGAGGGATTGTCGCCGGCCATCTCCATCGACCAAAAGGCGCACTCCTCGAATCCGCGCTCGACGGTCGCCACCATCACCGAGATCTATGATTATCTGCGGGTTCTTTTCGCGCGCGTCGGCACACCGTTCTGTCCGATCTGCGGACGCGAAATTAGAAGGCTGACCAACGACCAGATCGTCGACGCCGCCGTCGCTTTGGCTGGCGAGGACAAATCAGGAAAGAATATTCTGATAATGTCTCCGGCGGTACGCGGCCGGAAAGGCGAATATTACCAGATGCTTTACGATTTCTTGAACGCCGGATTCCGCGAGGCGAGGATCGACGGCAAACTACATTCCCTGCACGAAAGGATTGAGTTGAACAAGAACAAAAAGCACGACATCGAACTGGTTGTCGACCGCATTCCTGGGGGAATGGATTTTTCCGACAAAGACAACCGTCAGCGCCTGGCGGAATCCATCGAAGCCGCCTTAAAGTACGGCAACGACGTGGTGACGATCGTCACCAGCAGCAACGAAGTGGCCCTTTCGGCTAAGTTCACTTGCCCGAACGACAACTTTTCCTTCCCGGAAATCGAGCCCCGGCTTTTCTCCTTCAACAGCCCGTACGGAGCTTGCGAGACTTGCCACGGCCTCGGCACCAAAGATTTATGGACAGAGGAGCTTTGCCCAGCCTGCGCCGGCAAGAGGCTTCGTCCCGAGGCTCTGAGCGTTTTGATCGCCGGAAAGAACATCGCCGAGGTTACCGCCTTTTCAATAGACGAGGCGACTGAGTTTTTCGACAAAGTAAAATTGACTGCGGAGCAGAAAGTAGTGGCCGAAGTGCCGCTGCGCGAAATTAAAAGCAGGCTGAAGTTTCTATCCGACGTCGGACTGAATTATCTGACACTTGACCGTAAGGCCGGCACGCTTTCCGGCGGAGAGGCCCAGAGGATCAGGCTAGCTTCACAGATCGGCTCGCGGCTGGTCGGAACGCTGTATATTCTAGACGAACCAACCATCGGATTGCATCAGCGGGACAACGCCAAGCTTATCAAGACGCTCCAGAATTTGCGCGACCTCGGCAACACTATCGTAGTGGTCGAGCACGACGAAGATACGATCCACGCTAGCGACTACCTGGTTGATTTCGGTCCGGGAGCCGGGGTTAACGGCGGGAAAGTGGTCGCGGAAGGACCCCTACCGGACATTTTGAAAGATAAGAAAGTTAAGTCGCTGACCTTGGATTATTTGCGCGGCGATAAAAGGATTGAAATTCCGCAGGAGAGACGGGCGGTGCGCCACCCGGGAGATTTCTTAAAGATTAGGGGAGCGACCGAAAATAATCTTAAGAATATCGACGTGGACATTCCTCTCCGCAAACTGACAGCGGTGACCGGAGTTTCCGGATCGGGCAAGAGCACTTTGGTTTACGACGTCGTTTACAAAACCTTGGCCAACAAGTTCAATCGCGCCAGCTACAAGCCAGGGGCGCACAAATCTCTCCTCGGACTGGAATATATCAATCGCATCATTAACATCGACCAGTCGCCGATCGGGCGCACGCCTCGCTCCAATCCGGCGACCTATATCGGCGCCTGGACGGAGATCAGGGAACTGTTTTCCGCGACCGAGGACGCGCGCGTCCGCGGCTGGAAGCCGGGCAGGTTTAGTTTTAACGTCAAAGGCGGAAGATGCGAGCACTGCGAAGGGCATGGCTATTTGTCTATTGAAATGCACTTTCTGCCGACGGTTTACGTTACCTGCAACATCTGCCAAGGAAAGAGGTTTGACCGCGAGACGCTGGAAGTCCAATACCGCGGGAAAAACATCTACGACACCCTGCGGATGACGGTGAGTGAGGCGGTGAAGTTTTTCGAAGACATCCCGTCTCTCTACGACAAGCTGAAAATCCTCGATGAGGTCGGCTTAGGATATATGGAGCTGGGACAGCCGGCAACCACTTTGTCCGGCGGAGAGGCTCAGAGAATAAAGCTGGCGGCGGAGCTGGCTAAGCGCGACACGCGCCGCACGCTTTACCTGCTGGACGAGCCGACCACCGGTCTGCATTTTTCAGACATCGAGAAACTCCTGATCGTCTTACAGTGCCTGGTCGACCGTGGCAACACTATCGTTGTCATCGAGCACAACCTCGATGTCATTAAGTGTGCCGACTGGGTTATCGATCTCGGGCCGGAAGGAGGCGAGGCCGGCGGGAGGATAGTCGCTATCGGAACGCCGGAGGATGTTTCCAAAAAAGCCGGAAGCTACACAGGAGAGTATTTGCGGAAGGCGTTAAATCCTAAATTCTAAACCAGAAATACGAAACGCGTTTTATCCGCCGATGATAAATCAAAAAAAACTTTACCAAAATCTACCCACGGCGCCGGGTGTTTATTTGATGAGAAACGCGTCCGGGAAAGTTATTTACGTCGGCAAGGCGGTTAATCTGCGCCGGAGGGTCTCCAGTTATTTTTTGCGCTCACAGGAAGCCAGGATAGCAATGTTAGTCTCTGAAATTCGGAAGATCGACCACGTCCCGACCGACACGGCCATTGAGGCGTTGATACTCGAATCGCAGCTCATAAAAAAATACTCGCCCTTTTATAATATCAAGGAGAAGGACGACAAGAGCTTCCTATACGTGGTCGTGACCAAGGAAGAGTTTCCCCGCGTGATTCTCGCCTACGGCAAAGAGCTGGGAGGGCTGCCGGCACGCTCCACCTTCGGCCCGTTCACCTCGGCGTCCAGTATCCGTGAAGCGCTGCGGATAATCCGGCGTATTTTCCCCTATAGCATCCACCCGCCAGAAAAAATCAGCAAAGGAAAGCGGCCGTGCTTCGAGTACGAGATCGGCCTTTGTCCGGGAACCTGCGTCGGGGAAATACGCCGCAGAGAGTATTTGAAGACGATTAAGAACATCGAGCTGTTTTTCGGAGGGAAGAAAGAGAGGATTTTAAAATCGCTGGAAAAAGAAATGGGCGAAGCTTCGAAAAAAACCGAGTTCGAAAAAGCGGCTAAGCTGCGCAAGCAGATTTTCGCTTTGAAGCATATTCAGGATGTGGCGCTGATCAGCGAAAACAAAATAGAAGGCAAGCCCTTCGACGCCGTTCAAGGCAAGAGGGTGGAGTGTTACGACATATCCAACATCTCCGGAACCTCGGCTGTCGGTTCGATGACAGTTTGGCAGGACGGCGGAATCAAGAAGGGCGAATACAGGCTTTTCAAAATACGCACCGTGACCGGTTCGAACGATGTCGGAATGATGAAAGAAGTAATCTCTCGCCGCCTGAACAACTTATGGCCATTGCCGAATCTTATTCTAGTCGACGGAGGAGTGTCTCAAGCCGCCGCGGCTAGGGAGGCGCTTATGGAAAAGGGGCTGCGGATTCCAGTTGCCGGCATCGCCAAAGGGCCAGAGCGCAAGCGCAACGATTTCATAGGCCGCCTACCGGAGTGGATAAAAAAGGAGGATTTAATCATGCTTCGAGACGAGGCGCACCGCTTCGCCATCGGTTACCACCGCCGAGTGCGAGGTAAAAACCTCTTGGGCTAGCTTTTATCGGCAGTAAATAACCAAGAAGGCGATTATAGCTAAAACGCTCGCTTGGAAAACAACGCCGCCCAAGGCCGACCTTATCCTTTTCGTCGCGTGCATCCAGACGTGAAATTTCTGCAGTGAAGTTATAGGTTCCGCCTTGAAAACGAAGTAAATGAACTGCAAAAAATCCGGCAAGGCGCCGGCGGCCGCGCCGATGAGCATCGGCACGAGCGGCAGCGCGGCGAGGTAGTGAAAGAGAAGTATAACGGCTAAGCCGATCAAACAATCCAGCACGACTTTGGCTGCGTCCCCACGGAAACCGCGTTCGAAGAGCACTTTGTTGCGCAATGGGTCAGCGGGATTGCGCTCCAAGGAGGAGATGTTGTAATCCCAGTGCGGGATCGCATCAAGGGCGAAATGACTTAAGAAGGCGAGGACGAAACCTATGGCCGGTAACGGCGCGACTACTGCGGCTACCAGCCCCCCGGCGGCTTCATGCGTGGCGAGTGTCATATTTTTTAAAGATAACCCCGGGACGGATCAGGGTCAATCAAACAAGGAGATCGGCGCTAACACTATTCTCGGCGCTGGTTTATCATTCAAATAACCATGCGCATCATAGGTCACTTGGACATGGACGCATTTTTCGCCTCCATCGAGGAAAGGGATCGTCCGGAACTGGCCGGCCGGCCGATAGTCGTCGGTTCCGACCCTAAAGAGGGCGTCGGCCGCGGAGTCGTCTCAACAGCCAACTATGCGGCCCGTAAATACGGCATTCACTCCGCCCAGCCGATTTCTGTCGCCTGGCGGCTTTCTCAGGCGGCGGAAAAAGAAGGAAAGCCGGCGGCCGTCTTTTTAGGCGTAAACATCGGGAAATACTCCAAAGTTTCTGCGGAGATAGAAGGTATTCTGCGGAGGCGTATTAAAGCCATACAAAAAACCAGCGTCGACGAGGCGTATCTAGACTTAAGCTTCTGCGGCAGCTATAAGCGGGCCGAGGAGCTGATGAGAAGGATAAAGGAGGAGGTACGGAAAAAAGAAGGACTTACCGCTTCGGTCGGCATCGGCCCCAATAAACTGGTGGCCAAGATTGCCTCCGACTTACAGAAGCCGGACGGTATGACGGTCGTACGGGAAAAGCAGGTCCAAAGACTGCTGGACATGCTCCCTGTCCGAAAGCTGCCTGGCGTCGGCCCGAAAACCGAAGCGAGGCTGAATGAGATCGGCGCGCAGACTATCCGCGAACTGAGGGAAATCTCGGACAAAAAATTGACTGACGAGTTTGGAAAATGGGGCCGCGAGCTGCGCGCCAAAGCGCGCGGCCTGGATGACTCTCCGGTCGAGGAGGAAAGGGAAACGAAGTCGGTGGGAGAGCAGGAGACGTTCGACGAGGATACGCTGGACTCCAAATTTTTATTAGGCAAGATCGGCAAGATGGCGGAAAGCGTCTTTGCCAAAATGCGGAAGGAGGGATTTTCCTCTTTCCGCACAGTCGCAATTACTGTCAGGTTCTCCAACTTCCGCACCGTCACGCGATCGCGCACCTTGCGCCAGCCAAGCGCCGAAACCTCATTATTGAGATTCGCGGCCACCGACCTTTTCTTGCCGTTTTTGGACAAACGGGAAAATCCCCGCAAGAATCTCATCCGGCTGCTTGGAGTCCGGGTTGAGAATATCGAATAGGTTATGTTTATCCGCCTGCGCGAGAATACCCCGGGCGTAAGCCCGGGGAGCTTCATTTTTTGGCGTAAATCGAACGGATGGTCAGCCAGATAAAAATGGCGTAAGCGATTATATAAATAGCTTACTCGATGACTTCACCGTCGCCTGCGAAAACCGTGCGCAGCCCGCCTGCGAACAGCAGCGCGCGCCAAACCCTGCCGATGGCTAAGAAGACAAGGACCCAAACAACCGCCATGAAGGCGTAATAGGTTAAACCCTTGTCCATGGCGGCTTTAGCGGTAAAGACGGCGATTAGCGAAAGAATAGCGACGATTACGGCCAAAATAAAATAAAGCATGATTGGTTATGCTTGGTGCATCGACCTTTAAACTTGCGAAGGACAAAATATCGAAATCGTATGGGCAGCCGGCGAGTCAACCGCTTTGTGATTTTTGGGAAAACAGTTATATAAATATTACGCAATGCAGAATGTTTTCGCAATCTACAAGCCGAAGGGTCCTAGTTCGAACCGCGTCTTGCAGACGATAAAGAAAGAGTCCGGAGTCAGAAAGATAGGGCACGGCGGAACGCTGGATCCTTTGGCTAGCGGGGTGTTGGTGGTCGGGATCGATGCCGGGACAAAACTTCTCGACTCTCCGGAACTGAAAGAGAAGGAGTATCTAGCGGACGTCCGCCTGGGCTCGTACAGTGCTACCGACGACGACGAAGGGGAAAAAACCGCCGTCGCGGTAGCGGAGATTCCGGAGAAGGAAGACGTGCAAAAGACATTAAAGAAATTTATAGGCCGCATCGAACAGGTGCCTCCGGCCTTTAGCGCCATAAAAATATCCGGCCGCGAGGCCTATAAGATAGCCAGGAAGGGGAAGGAGGTGGCGATGAAACCGCGGCCTGCCGAAATAAAAGAGATTGAGCTATTGAGTTACGCCTGGCCGGACTTGCGTCTGCGCGTGGTCACCGGTCCAGGTGTCTATATCCGCGCGTTAGCCCGCGACATCGGACAAGCGCTTGCGACCGGAGCTTATCTTTCCGGACTGGAAAGGACGAGGGTTGGCAGCTTCACAAAAGAGGCGGCGCTGTCGCCGGAAGAAGCGGCGTCACAGATAAGCGCAAAGAGAAAAACGCAAAGTTAAAAAAAACGCAAAACTAAAAGCTAAAAGCGAAAAACAGCGCCAAGGCGAGCGCAAAGCGCAAAACTAAAAGCTAAAAATAACGGCTAGCAGTTAGCCAAATCCTAAATTCGAAATACTAAATAACAAACTTAAAACCCTTCTGTGTTTGTGATTTCGGATTTGTTATTTCTGATTTGTTTAGGATTTCGATATTAGGATTTATGATTTCGAGTTTTCGTTATTTTGCGCTTTTAGCTTTGCGCTAATTTCTAGCGGCGGTATAATTGGACCATGACATATCCATTAGGAGTCCCCGGCCTGACGCCGGTAATGATCTTTATACTGATCCTCTGGGTCCTTCCGTGGAAGGGGGTCGCTCTATGGAAAGCTGCGCGAAAAAACAATTTATGGTGGTTTATCGTTTTACTGGTGATCAACACCGTCGGCGTCTTGGAAATTTTATATATATTCGTCTTCAGCGAGCGTAAGGGGATAAAATCGGCTAAATGAAGCGCAGAGGCCAATCCAGCCGAGATCCAGTAGCGGAGCTGACGGAAAAGAAGGCGCGAGCTCTTGCGATCCTGCGCGCCTTGAAAAAGCTTTTCCCTGATCCGAAGATGCAGCTCAACTACTCCAATAACTGGGAGCTTTTGGTCGCTGTTGTCTTGTCGGCACAATGCACCGATAAAAAGGTTAACGAGGTCACGGCCAGCCTGTTTAAAAAATACCGCAAGCTCGACGATTACCTAAAAGCCAAGCCGCGCGAATTTGAAAAAGACATCAAGCCTACCGGCTTTTATCACAGCAAGACTAAAAATATCCTCGCTGCGGCCGGAGTGGTGAAAGAGAAGTTCGGCGGCCGCCTGCCGAAAACAATGGACGAGATGCTCGCTATCCCAGGGGTCGGAAGGAAGACCGCCAATGTGGTTTTGTGGAACGCCTACGGGGTTGTTTCCGGAATCGCCGTCGATACTCACGTCCGCCGCCTCTCGCGCCTCCTCGGGCTCACCAAACATTCCGATCCCGACAAGATCGAAAAGGATTTGGAAGTGGTTATCCCGAAGAAGGAATGGCCATACATAACCTACGCTTTAATCCAGTACGGACGAGAATATTGTCCGGCGCGATCGCACGATCACTCCGCCTGTCCACTTTCGAAAAAATAAACTACCTCACTGCAAGCGGCGAGATATTGCAGATGAAAATGAAGCTTCACGGGCTTACGCCCGCGGTATCTCACATTTCTTCGCGGAATCCGCCGAAGCACCCTCCTTCGCTCTTCGGGCTTCGGAGGGTCCGCCGCGCTCTCATTCCCGGGCTTACGCCCGGGGTATTCTCGCGTAGGCGGATAAAAAAATCCCCCATCCTAAGATGAGGGATCTGGTCTAAATAGGAAATCGTTTGCCGTACAGTAAGCGAACATATCGATCGGGAAGCGTCCGGGATCAAACGAGTATGGTTCGATGAAGGTCGGCAGGGTCAGGGCCGAGAATGCTTCTCGCACGTCCGCGTCGTTCTCGCCGCCGCCCGGTATAACGTGATGGCGGGAAAGAAGCTTTCTGCGCAGCTCTCGGTATCGCGGATGATCAGGCAAGGCTAAGACGGAAAAGATCTCGTCAACGACATATTCGTCGTTAGTCTCTCCCAAGCGACGCCCGGCGAGTATCTCTAGAATTCGGTAGAGAACGTACTTTACGGAAAACTCGCCGTACTGCGAACCGTTGTTCTTGGCGAATAATACAAGTCGCAAAACGGCGTTCGCCAGCCAAAGATCGCCCTCCGGCCATATGAGGCTACCCACTTTCGTCACATCCTTATCCGGCTAATTGGTGCAGATCCAATCCAAAGGTAGACCAATTTAATTGTGAAGTCCAGCACCGGGGTTTAAAATATTACCCATGCCAAGGGAGATCAAAATAGGCGCCCATCTTTCTGCCGCCGGCGGTCTGGCGAATGCCGTTTTCTCCGCGGAAAGCATGGACTTGAACTGCCTGCAGATTTTTGGGGCCTCGCCCAGACAGTGGCGCACCAAGCTTCCTTCGGAAGCCGATATTAGAGCTTTTAAGTCGGCAAGAAAAGCGGCCGGACTAGAGGAGGTCTATCTGCATGCGGCTTATTTGGTGAATCTCGCCTCCCCCGATCAGGAAATACTGTCGAAGTCAGTTGGCAACTTAGCCGAGCATTTCCGCATCGCCCAGGAACTAGAGGCCGACGGGTTGGTTTTTCACATAGGTTCAGGGAAAGAGCTGCCAAAGCGCACGGCTATGGAGAAAGTGGCGGAAGGAGTGCGCTCGATTTTGAAAGAGATACCCGGGCCGGCGAAAATCATACTGGAAAACTCCGCTGGCGGAGGACAAAAACTCGGCTCGTTTCCGGAGGAGATCGGCGAGATGTTGGAATTAATCGATTCGAAGCGGGCAGCGGTATGCTTTGACACGGCGCATGGCTTGGAAGCGGGGCTGATTCCCGAGTACACCATAAGCGGCGTAAAAACGTTTTTCGAGCGCTGGGAAGAGGCTGTCGGTTGGGAAAGGACGCCGGTGATCCACGCCAACGATTCGCGCACCGCGCCCTCATCTTGTCATGACCAGCACGAGAACATCGGTCGGGGATATATCGGCGTGCAGGGATTTAAAAATTTAGCGGCTATAGAAGCCGTGCGAATGAAAGCTTGGATTATGGAGGTTCCCGGATTCGACGGCGACGGCCCAGACAGTCAAAATGCAGATCTCCTAAGGGAAATCCTTTTAACCGCAAAACGAAAAGCTAAAAGCGAAAAATAACGACGAATTGTTAGCTGTCGGCTCTTTTAACTTTTGCGCTTTTAATTTTGCTCTTTTTCTTTCCCCTTTCCCTTTGCGCGGGCAGATTTTATAATAAAAGCAATGCCGAGGAGTAAGTTGGAAAAAATAAAGCAGGAGGGAGAAAACGTTAAGAAAGAAGTAAGGGAGCAAACCGTCGGATTGATTATCGCCGCTTTCGGTCTGGTGGCCGGATTAGCCTGGAACGACGCCGTTAAGTCGCTGATCGAGTATTTTTTTCCGCTCAACGCAGCGACGCTGGTTGCAAAGTTCACTTACGCTCTGATCTTAACAGTAATTTTAGCCGTCCTAGCCTACGGTTTGAATAAGTTGCGCAATCAATCGATCGAGAAATAAAAAAAGTCGAAAAAAAACAGATAAAAACAAATGAAACACACTCTGCCTGAATTGCCATACGCTTTCAATGCACTGGAGCCGCACATCGACG
Source organism: Candidatus Colwelliibacteriota bacterium (assembly GCA_027448785.1). GTDB lineage: Bacteria > Patescibacteriota > Minisyncoccia > UBA6257 > Colwellbacteraceae > JACWAO01. The sequence goes on from DAIDMW010000004.1 coordinate 13,537, forward strand.
CGAAGACTATGGAGATCCATTACGGCAAGCATCACCAAGGATATGTCGACAAACTTAATGCCGCCCTCGAAGGACACACTGATTTGCAGGAACTGAGCGTCAAGGAGCTTTTGTCCGATTTGGATCGCGTCCCGGAGGACATCAGGACCGCCGTCAGGAATAACGGCGGCGGACACGCTAATCACTCGCTTTTCTGGAAGATGATGAAGCCCGGAGGAGGAGGGGAACCGCAGGGGGAATTGAAAGAGGCTCTCGACCGCAAGTTCGGCGATTTCTCCAAATTTCAAGAGGCATTTACTAACGCCGCCGCTACTCTTTTCGGCAGCGGCTGGGCCTGGCTGGTAGTCAACAAAGAAGGGGAGCTGGAGATAATCCAGACGCCGAATCAGGATTCTCCGCTAAGCCGCGGCCTTATGCCGGTTTTGGGGTTGGATGTCTGGGAGCACGCCTACTACCTCCATTACCAGAATCGCCGGCCGGAGTATATAAAGGCCTGGTGGAACGTTGTGGATTGGGAGAACATTGCAGAGAACTACCGCAGCGCTCGTTCTTAAGGGATAAGATTACCGATAAAAAACGCGGAGATAACTCCGCGTTTTTTTATTGGGCCACGAAAACTATGACGGCTCGATGGCCAGCTTTTCGACTGCATGGCCGTCGGTAAAGTAAAGAAGGTTGGCGCTCGAATCATAAGCGAAGCTCTTAACGTTTCCGGAAATCTTTACCATATTTAGCGGCGGATTGCGGTCGTCGACCTCACTGAAGTAAAGGTTCGTTCCGCTCTGCAGGAAAAGATGGGCTCCATCGTCGTACCAGACGACATCCGACGAGATATTCGGCAGCTCGGTATTCATTGTTATCGTCTTTCTGGTCGCTATCGTGTAATCGCTCACCACGCCGTCTCCAGAAAGGTAGATTAAGTCCTGGCCGACTGGGGAAAGAGAAATGTCGCTGACTGCGGATGCCAGAAGTTTGGGAGCTTGGTTTTTGTTTAGCACATAAAGCCGGCCGTCGTTATAAAGGACGAAAAGCTGGCCGCCGGCCGAGGCGGTGGTCAGATCTTTGACGCCGCTTGCGTCGGTCGGGGAATTGCTGAACTTGCCGAACACCTGGAAGACGACATTATATGATTCGACCCCGTTGGAGTTTATCCAATAAACGTCATTGCCTCCGCTGGCGTATGCCGAGAGTTTGCCGGAGATGAGCTGGGCGCTATGTTGTCCAAGGTTCAATCCGTAAAGGCCCAAGTTGGTGCGGATAAGGATATACCGGTCGCTGACCGAGGAGAAGGACATTCCGGCGACCTGCTCGCGCGGAGAGAGGATTCTGCGGGCATCCAGCGTGAATTCGGAGAGCAGATTTACTGGAACCGAAGAGGAGAGGGGATCGGAGAGGTAGTACCCTCCGGTCAGTGCGCTGTAGGTGATGAGCTGCCCGCTATTGCTGACATCCACGATTTTATTTCCGCGCATCCTCTGGTCGGCGACGTAGATTACACCGCCACTGGTTTCGGTGATCAAATTGCCGCTGGCCAGACCAATACTGCTTATTCCCTGCGAGGCGGCGGCAGCGGTGCTGGTCGGCAAGGTAACGGCTATCGCGGCGTTCTGGGGAACGAGCACGACGCTGTCGTAAACCGAGACCAACCCCGGATTGACCTCGATGTTCTTCTTCCAAATTGAATAGCCGTTTTCTGAAACGGTTACCTTGTACCGGCCGCTGGTCAGATTGTCGATAAGCGTTCCCGGGGTGAGGATGTTGGAAGCGTTGGCAATCGGCTTTCCGTCCAGCGTCAGCGCGGCGTTGCTCGGGTGGCTGATGATGTAAATGCCGCCGGTCTTCTCGATGGTCAGGGTTTTAAAGTTGAAGCGGTTGCCCAGGGCGTAAAGGATCAAAACGCCGCTTAGGATGACGAATAGAAACGAAAAAATTATGAAAAGAACTCGCCGCTTAATAGGTGTCATTTTATTATCTTTATCTTAGCCCCCAAGGAGTTCAACCGAGAGCTGATATCTTCGTATCCGCGGTTGATGGTATAGACATTACGCAGAGTCGATACCCCTTTGGCGGCCATCATCCCGATCATGATGATCGCCGCCGGGCGCAAAGCCGGGGGCGCCACGACCTCGGCGGCCTTGAGCGGGGTTACACCTTTAATGAAGACGCGGTGCGGGTCGGCTAGGGTGATGCTCGCTCCCAGCTTGGTTAGCTCGGTGTAATAGATGGCGCGATTTTCGTAAACCCAGTCGTGGATGAGCGTTTCTCCTTTGGCTTGCGTAGCGATCGGAACGAAGAAAGGCAGGTTGTCGATGTTCAATCCCGGGAAGGGGCGCGCGTATATCTTCTCCTCCAGCGCTTTCAATTTGGAAGGGAAAGTTTGGATATCAGCCAGGTTGGTGAAGCCGTTCCTCGCCTTATACCGGCGGAGTATCTTGTAGCGGAAACCCATCTTTTCCAGCTTTAAAAGCTCCAGCTCCAGGAAATCTATCGGACAGCGCTCGACGGTGATGCTGGAGCCGGTGGTGGCCGCCAAGCTTATGAACATCATCGACTCGATCGGATCTTCGCTGATGTAAAATTCCACCGGCGCCGATAGTTCTTTGCGGCCGGTGATGGAAAGAGTGGTGGTGCCTATTCCGTCGATCTGTACTCCCAGTTCCTGCAGGAAAAAGCAGAGGTCTTGAATTTGGTAGTTGGCCGAGGCCAGCTTCAAAACAGTTGTTCCTTCGATCCTGGCAGCGGCCATAATCGCATTTTCAGTAGCCGTGTCTCCCGATTCGTAAAGGACGATCTCGGCCGGGCGGAGCCTCTCCGCTTTTACTTCGTATGCGTCGGAAAGAGCTTTGATTTTCACGCTCAATTTTTCCAGGGCAAAAAGATGCGGGCGCACGGTCCGCGCGCCCAGCTTGCAGCCACCGGGCTGGGGGATCTTAAAATGGGATTTCAAGTGTACCAGCGGTCCGAGGAGTAGGATGACGCTTCTGGTCATCATCGCCGCCTGGCGGTCTATTTCTTCAAGTTTTAATTCGCCGGCTTTGATTTCCAGGTCGCGCTCGTTGAGCCACTTAACTTTGACGCCGATGCTTTTCAGCACCTCGATGATGCGGTTGACCTCTTCGATTCTCGGGACGCCGCGCAGTACGGTTTTGTCCTTATTTAAAAGAGCCGCCTGCAGCAGCGCGACGGCCGAGTTCTTCGACGAGTTGGTTGAGATTTTTCCCGAAAGCTTTTCTCCTCCTTCGATGCGGAAGTTAATGGTTTTATCTGGCATATGGGCAATTATATGCCTGCCTTTTCCGGAGCGCCAGAGGAGAATAAGTGCAAAGCTAAAAAATAAAAGCGAAAAACAACAACATAGTCCGTTAAGATCGTTATTTTGCGCTTTGCGCTTTTAGTTTTTAGCTTATTTTGACACCTCCAGCCAAACATAATAATATAGCGTTGTTATATGTTTACCCGCAGAATTGGTATCGATTTAGGAACGGCGAACACGGTTGTTTTCGTTCCAGGAAAAGGCTTCGTCATTAATGAACCGACGATTGTCGCCTTGAGTTTGCCTAAGAACAACGTACTTGCGGTCGGCCGCGAAGCGAAGGAAATGATCGGCCGCACTCCCGAAAACATCGTGGCTTACAAGCCGCTGCGCGAAGGCGTGGTGGCCGATTATTATATCACCCGCGCGATGCTGAAATACTTCATTAACCGCGCGGTTGGCGGAATGAATGTCGTCCGTCCCGACGTCGTCATCTCCGTTCCCGCCGGCATTACGGCGACCGAGCGTCGCGCGGTGATCAACGCCGCCGTCGAAGCCGGCGCCAGGAATGCTTATGTGGTTCGCGAGCCGCTTCTCGCCGCCTTGGGCGCTGGCATCACCATCAACTCTTCGTCCGGTAATATGATCATCAATATCGGCGGCGGAACCTCCGAGGTGGCGGTTATCTCCTTAGGCAGCGTGGTTTGCTGGTCTTCCCTGCGGGTGGCCGGCAACAAGTTCGACGACGCGATCATCAACTACATCAAGAAAAAATATTCGATCGTCATCGGCGAGCAGACGGCGGAAATGATCAAGATCGCCGCCGGATCCGCCCTGCCGGTCAAGAACGGCATTGAAGTCGAGTTCCGCGGGCGCGATCTTATTTCCGGTCTGCCGAAGGACTTGACCATAACCTCGAATGAGATCGCCGAAGCACTCAACCCGCACCTGATGGATATCGCCGCCTCGGTCCAGGAAGTTTTTAACCAGACTCCGCCGGAGCTGGTAGCCGACGTTATGGAAAAGGGGATAATCCTTTCCGGTGGCAGCGCTGGTTTGCGCAACATCGACGAATTCTTCAAGCGCTTTCTCGGCGTTCCGGTTTACGTCGCCGACGAGTCCATTTTCTGCGTGGCTAAGGGGACCGGAATCATCCTCGACCACCTCGACGTTTATCAGCGCACTCTGTTGAATAAGAAATAAAGCAGACCATGCTCATCGGCCACGACAAGCTGGTTACGGACTTCAAGCGCCTGGCCGACGAAGGCGGTTTGTTCCACGCTTATCTTTTTGTCGGCGAAAAGGGAGTCGGCAAGTTCTCTTTCGCCCTGGCTTTGGGCAATTATTTGGAAAAAGGAAGGTTCGATCTTCTGGGAGAGAACGAAGTCCTCGGAGAACTTCTGATCGTTCGCCCCGAGGAAAGGGAAACGATCGGAATAGATCAGATTAGGCGCATCCGCTACTTTCTTTCGGAAAAGCCGGTGCGCGGAACCAAGCGTTTGGTGATAATCGACCAAGCCGAGACCCTGACCGACCAGGCCGCCAATGCCTTGCTTAAGGTTCTCGAGGAACCGCCGGAAAGTGGACTTTTGGTGTTGATAGCTGAAAGCGCCGAATCGGTTTTTCGCACCATTCGTTCCAGAACCCAGGTGGTCTATTTTGGCAAAGCTGGGGAAAAAGAGGTCGCCGCCTGGCTCACCGAAGAAAAAGGCCTTAAGAAGGCCGAGGCGGAAAAAATCGCCGCACTCTCGTTCGGAAAGCCGGGCGCGGCCTCCCGCCTGAGCGGCGAGAAGGGCGTGACGCTGGCTCTGGCCGAGGAGTTCTTGGCAAGCCCGTCCAAACGCTCGGCCATCATTAGACAGCTTCTGGACGAGGAGGCTAGCGTGCCGGAATTTTTGGAAGATCTTCTTCTCCTGCTGCGCCGCTCTCCGCAGCCCGAATTCAAAGCGATGCGCGCGGTGACGGAGACAATGACCAGGGTGATGGATTATAATGTGAACAAGCGCCTGCAGCTCGAAGCCATGGCAGCCGATATGTAAAAAACGCAAAGTGCAAAGCGCAAAGCGAAAAATAAAGTCGTGTTTCGTATTTAGTATTTAGAAATTAGAATTTTTTTGTTTTTATGGATTACCAAAAAGAGTTCAGTGAAAAAAACATGCAGATTCTCGCGGATTTCAAAGAGGAGCTCTTGGGTTTTCGCACCAACCGGCCGAGCGCCAAGTTGGTCGAAAACGTAAAAGTCGAATACTCCGGAACCGTCTTAAGCGTCAACCAGTTGGGCTCGATCAGCATCGATCCGCCGCGCGACATTATTATCAGCGTCTGGGACAAGAGCGCCATCGCGCCGATGGTGAAGGCGATAGAATCCGCCAATCTCGGGCTCAGCGTCCAGAGCGACAGTGCCGGACTGCGGATCAAATTTCCCGAACTGACCGAGGAAAGGCGGCGCGAATTGCAGAAGGCGATTAAGGCTTCGGCCGAAGAAGCACGGATAAAAATGCGCATGGCCCGCGACGAAATCAATAAGGCCATTTCCAAGGAGGCCGACGAAAATGCCAAGTTCAAGGCCAAAGAAGGCTTGCAAAAAGAAGTTGATTCCTTCAATAAATCGGTTGACGAGCTGGTTGAGAATAAAATGAAAGATTTATGATCACGATAATTCTGGCAGTGGTCTTCATTATCGTCCTCGTGCTGGGCCATGAATTCGGCCATTTTCTGGCCGCCAAGCTTTCGGGAATGAGAGTCGACGAGTTCGGCTTTGGTTTTCCGCCGCGGATCTGGGGGAAAAAGAAGGGAGAAACGCTGTATAGCGTCAACGCCTTCCCGTTCGGCGGCTTCGTTAAAATCTACGGCGAAGACGAGACCGGAGAGAAGGAGTTGAGCCAGGAAGAGCGGAAGCGCAACTTTCTCTACCAGCCCGCCTACAAGAAAGCCATCGTTCTGACCGCCGGAGTTCTGATGAACTTCCTGATCGGTTGGTTGGCTTTGACCGCGGTTTTCATGATCGGCATCCCGCAAAGCGTGGTGGTGACGGGGGTGATCAAGGGGAGTCCGGCCGCCGCCGCCGGGATCAAAGCCGGCGACGAAATCCTGGGTTTCAGCAACATAAACGAGTTTATTAATTATGTTTCCGACTCCAGCGCCGGCGGCAAGAGTGTGGCCGTCAAGCTCCTGACCAACTCGAAAGAGGAAACTTTGAACATAACTCCCAAGGGCGGACACCTCGGCGTTTACATCGTGCAAGGCGGAATTCCCAGCGAAGGGTTTTTCCAATCCGTTTGGGACGCGATGAAGTCCGCCGGTAATATCTTCGGAATGATCTTCTATTCGGTCTATCAAATGATCGCCAGCGCCTTTGCCGGACACTACGGAACTTTGAGCGAGGTTACTGGGCCGGTCGGTATCTACAACATCCTGGCTTTAAGCACCAAGATGGGAGCGGCCTACGTGCTCCAGCTTTTGGCGTTGATCTCCATAAACCTGGCGGCCATCAACATCATTCCTTTTCCGGCCTTGGACGGGGGGCGTCTGTTTTTTCTGGCTTTCAACGGCCTGTTCCGCGGTAAGCCCAATTACAAAATCGAAGCGGTAGCCAACACTATTGGTTTTGCTCTGCTCTTCGCCCTGATGATTGCCATAACCGTCAAAGATGTTATAAATGTACATTAAATGCGGCAATCCAAGCTTTTCTCCAAAACCCAGCGTTCCGATCCGCAAAACGAGGAGTCGGTTAACGCCAAACTCCTGATTCGCGCCGGGTACGTCGACAAGGTCATGGCCGGCGTCTATACCTTTCTGCCATTGGGCAAGCGGGTGATGGCTAACATCGAAAATATCATCCGCGAGGAGATGATGGCCATCGGCGGCGAGGAAATCTTTATGCCCTCGTTGCAGCCGAAAACCAACTGGGAAACCACCGGCCGGTACAACGCTTACGATACCCTCTTCAAATTTCAAAGCTTTTACAGCAAGACCGATTACGTGTTGGGACCGACGCACGAGGAGATAGTTTCGCCGCTCTTGGGGAAGTTCATAACTTCCTACAAAGACCTGCCGGTTGCGGTCTTCCAGATCCAGAATAAGTTCAGGGACGAGAAGAGGTCAAAATCCGGACTTTTGCGCGGCCGAGAGTTCTTGATGAAAGACTTGTATTCTTTCCACGCCGACGAAAAAGATCTGGAAAAGTTTTACGAAAAAGTGCGGAAAGCTTACGTCAAGATTTTCAATCGCGCCGGCATCGGCAAGCTAACCTACTACACCTACGCCTCCGGCGGTACTTTTTCTAAATATTCCCATGAGTTTCAAACGCTCACTCCAGCCGGAGAAGACGTTATTTATATTTGCGACAAGTGCCGGATAGCCGTTAACCGCGAGGTCATCGACGACTTGCACGGATCCTGCCCGGAATGCGGTTCAAAGACCCTGCGTGAAGAGAAGGCGATCGAGGTCGGAAACATCTTTCCGTTGAAAACTAGATTTTCCTCGCCTTTTGGCTTAAAATTCTCTGGCACGAACGGTCAGGAAAACGAGGTTCTAATGGGCTGTTACGGCATAGGCCTAAACCGCCTGATGGGAACGATTGTCGAGGTTTCCCACGACGAAAAGGGCGTTATCTGGCCGAAGGCGGTAGCTCCCTTTCCGGCGCACCTTGTGGAGCTCGGCAAGGGGAAGGGGCGTCGGCTCTACGAGCAATTGGCGAAAGCCGGCATCGAGGTCCTTTACGACGACCGCGACGCCACGGCTGGCGAGAAATTCGCCGACGCCGATCTGATCGGCCTCCCGGTGCGGCTGGTCGTCAGTGAAAAAACCAAAGATAAAGTCGAAGTAAAGAAAAGAGGAGAAAAAAATTCAAAATTAGTCAGCTATGGGTCTGTTAGAAAACTTCTATAAGAATATCGGAATCGACTTGGGAACGGCCAACACCCTCCTATACCTGCAGGATCGCGGCATAGTAGTTCAGGAGCCGACATTGGTTGCTTTTAATAACCGTACCGGGCAGATCCTGGCCGTAGGCGAGGAAGCGAAGAAGATGCTGGACCGGACGCCGGCCCACATCACCATCGTTAAACCGCTGATGAACGGGGTCATCTCGGATTTCGAGACCACGCAGGAGATCATTAAGCACTTCCTGCATGAGATTAAGAACCAGAGCTTCTGGTCCAGATACCGCACCGCGTTGGTGGCGATACCGACCAACCTGACCGAGGTGGAAAGGAAATCGGTCGAGGACGTGACGGTTGCTGCCGGAGCTGGAAAAGTTTTCCTGGTCGAAGAGCCGATCGCGACCGCCATCGGCGCCAGGCTGCCGGTGGAGGAGGCGACCACGAACATGATCATTAACATCGGCGGCGGCACCACAGAGATATCTATAATTTCCGTCGGTGGCGCGGTTATTTCCAAGAGCTTGAAGGTCGCCGGGCAGAAATTGAATGACGACATCGCCAAGTTCATCCGCGACGAGTTTAAGTTGTTGATCGGCGAGCCGACGGCCGAGGAGCTGAAGATCAATATAGGCTCGGCGATCGGTATTGAAGAGAAGTTGGAAATGCCGGTGCGGGGCCGCGATATGGCCACCGGCCTTCCGCGGGAAATACTCGTTAAAAACACCCACATTCGCGCGGCTATCCACCGTTCGCTGAAATCAATCGTCGACGAGGCGAAGTCTCTGATCGAGTCGGCTCCGCCGGAGTTGGTCGGCGACATGCTGAAGCGCGGAATCTACGTCTCGGGAGGCGGCAGCTTGCTGCGCGGACTCGACCGCTTCATTGAAAAAGAAGTGACTGTGAAGACGATGGTGGTCGACGACCCGCTGACCTCGGTGGCGAGGGGCTTGGGCATCATCCTCGAGGATATGCCGAAGTACAACTCGATCCTTTCCAACCAGCAGAGGCCCAGACAGGTCAACCTGTAGCTTAATCAAGACATGCCCCACTCCATTCGCAGAAAACGATGGTCGGTGCCGGTATTGATACTGGTGTTGGCGGCCGTCGTTTTCGGCGGATGGTATTTTCCCGAAAAATTTCGCGTCTCCTCGTTCGTCCAGACCGTCATCGACAAGCTGACTCCCAATTATCAGCTGCGGCAGCAGATTGCCGAACTGCAAAAGGAAAACGAAAACCTGCGCGCCCAGATTTTCGACCAGAGTATAACCCAGACCAGCACGGTCAAGGTTTATTCCACTTATCCTTTCAATAACAACCAGTACATCGTTCTGGCCGCCGGAAGCAATCAAGGGCTGAAAGTCGGAGACGTAGTTACTTACGGCGGCAACTTGTTAGTCGGAAAGCTGACCAGCGTTTCGGCAAATGAGAGTGTGGCGGAAACGATTTTCAACCCCAACTGGGAAATGGCGGTCAGAATAGGCAGCCAGCAGGTTAACGCACTTTTCCGCGGAGGTATAGAGTTGAAAGTTACGCTCATCCCTAAGAGCCTGCCGGTGAATAGCGGGGATCTGGCGGTCACTGCCAGCCAAGGTTTCCCGTATGGCTTGGAAGTTGGCAGCGTTCAGTCGGTCATCGACGACGTCGGTACTCCTTACAAGGAGGCTACGCTGCAGGCGCCGTTCAAATTAGAAGACCTGCGCGATGTTTCTATCATTCATTCTTGAGATATTCATAATTGCTCTGGCAAGCTTCGTCCAGCTGACTAACGCGGCTTTTTTTAATGCGGTCAAGCCCGACTTGGCGCTGGCTTTGATATTGGCTCTGGCCGCCTATGACAAGCGGTGGGAGCGGAGAATCTCCTGGCTGATAGTCGCTGCCTTGATTTTGAAATTTATGCCGCAGTTCGACATCCAAGCTCTTTTTTTCGTGGTGGCGGCTTTGATCGGGATGCTTATGATCGACTACCTGCCCTGGCGGCATTGGATCGGAGTCGCGGTTGCTGTTATCGCGGGGACGCTGATCGTCAACTTCAAGCTTTTCGGGCTGGAATGGGGAGCGACTTTTACGGAGATGTTGTATAACGTCCCGCTCGCGCTTATCCTTACGTATCTGGCAAATTTGGCTTATGGCAAAAAAGAAATTCATTAGAAAAATAGCGCTCGACGACATAGTGGCCGACACTATGGCGGGAGACTTGGAGAGCAAGGAACTGCCGGTCAAGCCGTCGATCTTCAAAGTGGTCTTCGGGGTCGCTGCGCTTTTGCTCGGCGTGGGGGCGGCCCGCGTCTTCTATCTTTCAGTCGTTCAGCACGGTTTCTTCAGCGGACTGGCGCTGGCCAACGTCAACGAAGAGATACCGATAATCGCGCCGCGAGGAATAATTACTGATCGCTTCGGCACGCCGTTGGTCACCAACCAGCCGATTTTCAGCGTCTTTCTGGACGTCAGCGAAATGGTCCGGGACGGCGAGGAGAGCAAAGTTGTGGCCGCCGCCCAAAGCATTCTTAATATGCCGCCCAGCACTTTTTATTCGATTCTCGCCAGGACCAACCTGGAAAGCAATAATGCCGTCATTATCGCGACCGACATTACGCGCGAACAGTCGATTGCCATCCAAAGCTTGGACTTAAACTCCCTGAAAGTTGAGAACGACTATAAGAGAGATTACCTAAGTCCGGCTTTTTCCACTTTCATCGGCTATGTCGGCCGCAGCGTGTCCGATAACGAATTAAAGGGCCGGGCCGGGTTGGAGGCGTACTACAACAGTATTCTGCAGGGGACGGACGGGGCGACGGTAATCTACAGGAATGCGCTTGGCAAGCCGCAGGGCACGGCCACGATCGAGCCGAAAATGGGACAAAACTTGCAGACAACAATTGACGGACCGTTCCAGCAGTACCTGTACCAGGACATGATGATGCACATGCAACAGATGGGGAAAACTTCGGGTTTGGCTTTGGCGATCGATCCTCAAAATGGTCAGGTTTTAGCGATGCTCAGCCTGCCCACCTACGACGGGAACAACCTCGGTCCGGCTTTAACCAACCCAGACCACCCCCTTTTCAACCGCGTGGTTTCCGGCGTTTACAGTCCCGGCTCGACCATCAAGCCTTTGGACGCCACCGCGGTCCTGAAGGAGGGGATAATCACCACCTCCACCCAGATTTTTTCTCCCGGATATCTTATGTTGCCAAACCCCTACGATCCCTCGCATCCAACCAAGTTCTTAGACTGGCAGTATCAGGGGTGGGTTAACGTTTTCTCGGCCATCGCAAAATCAAGCGACGTTTTCTTCTATGAAGTCGTCGGCGGTTATCAGAACCAGCCCGGCTTGGGAATTTACAAGTTAATCGATTACTGGAAGACGTTTGGTTTGGGCAAGCCGACAGGAATCGACTTGCCGGGAGAAGCGAGCGGCAGCCTGCCGACCCCGGCCGAGTTCCAGAAGACGCACGGGCACCCGTGGCTAACTGGCGACACTTACAATGTGGCTATCGGTCAAGGAGGGCTTTTAGTCACACCTCTGCAGCTGGTCGACGCGATCTCCGCCATCGCTGACGGAGGAGTTGTTTATCAGCCGCATTTGAATCTAAACGAAAAGCCGCGACAGATACTCAATCTCACCTCGCTGGAGCCCGAGTTCCAACTGGTCAGGCAAGGAATGAACGATACGGTCTCGCAGCCCTACGGAACCGCCTATGTTTTGCATACCCTGCCTGTGCAGACCGCGGGCAAGAGCGGCAGCGCCCAGTACGACTTCAACCAGAAGACGAATGCCCTTTACATCGGATACGCTCCCGCCAAAAATCCTCAGATCGTGATGCTGATCCTGGTGGAGAACGCCACCGAGGGAACATTAAACGCCGTTCCTATCTTCAAGGACGTCATCAACTGGTACTACCAGAACAGAATTAAGTAAGCGCAAAACTAAAAGCTAAAAGAGAAAAGCAACGGCCAGCAGTCGGCCAAATTTGAAACTCTAAATCCGAAATCCTAAACAAATCACAAATAACAAATCCCAAATACGAAACACAAACGGGTTTATAAATTGAAGTTTGGTATTTCGAATTTGTTTCGGATTTAGTATTTCGAATTTAGGATTTGGAAAGCGCAAAATACCGACAATCCGTTAGTCGTCGGTTCTTTTGCGTTTTGCGCTTTTAGTTTTTCGCTTATTTTTCCGTTCTTTTAAATTTTGCGCTTTTAATTTTGCGCGTCTTAACCTATGCTTAAGAAGCATATTTTTTTAATTATTGACCTATGACCACTCTTTTGGCCGATATTTCTAGTGTTTTCTCTGGGGCGGTTTCTTCTTACGGCTACTTCGGCATAATCGCGCTGATGTTTTTAGAGACGGCCAACATTCCCATCCCTTCGGAAGTAATCATGCCCTTTGCCGGTTTTCTCTCGGCTCGCGGAGAACTTTCTATTTGGCTGGTCGTTCTCTCCGGCGTCGCAGGCAATTTGATCGGAGCCGTTTTTTCCTATTCGATAGCCAAGCGAGTGAACGAGAATATTAAACATGAACACAGTTTCCGGATTGCCGAGCGGTGGTTCAAGCATTATGGAGAGCCGTCGATCTTCTTCGGGCAGCTGGTGCCGCTGGTTCGCACCTTCATCGCGTTTCCCGCCGGGATGTTCAAGATGAACAAAACCAGATTCGTCGCCTATGTTTTTTCCGGATCGCTGATTTGGTCCGCGGGCTTGTCTTATATCGGCTGGCTTCTGGGCGATCGCTGGAACGTCTTGGGACCGATCTTCAGCAGGATAGACGTCCTGGTGCTACTTCTCGCCGCTTTGGCCTCGCTTTTCGTCGTGTGGTATCATAAAAAGAATCATAAGAATAATGAAAACGATCATCGCCAACTGGAAGAGCAACCCTAACTCGTTCAAGGCTGCCTCGATCCTGGCTAAATCATCCGAAAAAGCGGCGTTAAGATATCCGCAGGCCGAAGTGGTAATCGCTCCTCCTTTCTTATATCTCGCCGAAGTTAAAAAAGAGCTCAAGCGCGCCAAGCTCGGAGCGCAGGACTCCTTTTGGAACGAGGGGGGAGCCTACACTGGAGAGGTTAATCTTTCCCAGCTTAAAGCTTCCGGAGTTTCTTTCGTCATTATCGGCCACTCGGAACGCCGCCGCTACCTGGGAGAAAGCGACGAGGTTATAAACCGCAAAGTATCCGCTTCGCTGCGCTACGGGCTTAAAGTAATCCTCTGCGTTGGAAACCGGGAAAGATCGGAGGATCCAATGCGCATTATCAGCAGCCAGTTGGCCCAGGATTTAAAGGGGCTGGCGCCCGGAGACAAGGTTGAAAATTTAACCATAGCTTACGAGCCGGTCTGGGCGATTGGCACTGGCGATGCGGAGAGTCCCGACGGAGCTGCCGATGTTGCCGCGCGCATAAAGGAACAGTTGACCCGCTACTGGAAGATCGAATCGCCTCGCGTCCTTTACGGAGGCTCGGTGGACAGTAAGAATATCGAAAAGTTTTTGGAAAAGGAGGAAATCGACGGCGTGCTGGTCGGCGGCGCCAGCCTTAAAGCCGCGGAGTTCGGAAGGATGATAAAGGAGACAAATTCTAAATCATAAATCCGAAGTTCAAAGCGCAAAGCGAAAAGCGCAAAAGTTAAAACAACGGAGTTGCGCAGATGGAAAAAATCTCTCTGACAACAAAAGACAACAAAAGCATATCGGGCAATTTCTTCCCCGCCGAAAACGCCAGGGGGTGGGTTATTTATCTGCACATGATGCCGTCCACGAAAGAATCTTGGAATAAGCTGGCTGAACGCCTGGCGAGCGACGGCTATGCCGGATTAGCGATAGATCTGAGAGGACACGGCGAATCCGAGGGTGGTCCGGAAGGGTACAAGTATTTTTCCGACGCCGAACACCAGGCGAGCATTAACGACGTCGAAGCCGCCTGCGATTTTCTTGTAAAGAGCGGAGCTCAAATCGGCAGAATCCATCTGATCGGCGCTTCGATCGGAGCCAACCTGGCTATCGAATTTCTCGCTAAACACGAGGAAATTCCTTCGGCGGTCCTTCTTTCCGCGGGCACGAACTATCGTGGAATTTCGGCACTCCGCGCCGCCGAAAAACTGAAGTCCGGGCAAAAAGTTTTATTTCTTACCAGCCGCGACGATCTTGGCGCCGACGGATCAAATCCTAAGCAAAACGAGATGGTAATCAGCTTTCTTCCTGGGGGCGTAAAATCGGAGAAAGTGGTCTACAACGCTGCCGGACACGGGACGAACATATTCCAAACCAAAGAAGATCCCGACCCCGAAGAGTTGATTGTTTCCTTTATCGAACGTTGACAAAGAGACTGAAAATCATATAATTATTTTTGAGTGAGTGTTTGCAGTCCTGAACGACGATATCGATTTAGGAGTGCCGCTTCCAAGTTATGCCCCCGCTTTCAAGCGGGGGCACTTTTATTTTCATCCTGAGCCGCGTCGAAGGATGAAAACATCCTGAGCCGCGTCGAAGGATGAAAACATCCTGAGCCGCGTCGAAGGGTTGCCGTAGCACCGCTTGCAGTGCGGGAGTTCATTAGCGCAAAACTAAAAACTAAAAGCGAAAAACAACTGTCAGTAGTTAGGCAAATTCGAAGCTCTAAATCCGAAATCCTAAACAAATCACAAACTCTAAATGTCAAATACGAAACATAGACTGGTTTGTAATTTGAAGTTTGGTATTTCGAATTTGTTTCGAATTTAAGATTTTCGTTATTTTGCATTTTACGTTTTTCATTTTGCACTTCTCTGGTGCTATAATTTCCCTATGGCGCGAACGATTTTAGTCAGACTCAACCTCGATATAAAAGAAAAGCCGATAGGAGCCGCGCTGCGCTTCAACGCGGCGGTGGACGAACTAAGAAAAATTTCCAAACCGAACAATAAGGTGGTTATATTAAGCCACCGCGGGCGTCCGCAAGGAGTGGAAAAGAAACTATCATTGCGGCCTTTCGCGCCTCTCCTTTCCAAAGCTTTAAGAAAAAAAGTCGTTTTTTTGGACAACGCCGATTTAAACAAGGCTCGGAAAGCGATAGAAGCTGCGCCTAACGGAAGTGTTTTTCTTTTGGAAAACTTGCGCTTCCTGAAAGGGGAAACGGAGAACGATCCGAAGCTGGGGAGGGCTCTAGCTTCGCTCGGTACCGAATTTATAAGCGATGATTTCGCCACCAGTCATCGCGCCGACTCATCGCTCTCGGCGATTACCGCTTTCCTGCCTTCGCAGCCGGGAAATCTTTTACGGGAAGAGGTGAAGAATCTTTCTATGGCCATGGGTGATACGAAAAAACCGTTCGTCCTCGTGGTCGGCGGCGCCAAGGCGAAGGATAAGGTTGGGGTCATTTCGAACCTATTAAAGAAGGCCGACTTGGTTCTGGTGGGGGGAGCGGCGGCCAACACATTCTTGAAGGCCGATGGTGTTGATGTTAGAGACTCGCTTTATGAGCCGGAGATGGTTGAAACCGCCAAAAAGCTGATGCGCAGCGGAAAGATAGAGACTCCTGAGGATTTCTTATGGGACGGCAGCAAGATCCTGGACATCGGGCCGAAGACCGCCAAAACCTACGCCGCGTATCTGCGCGGAGCCAGACTGATCGTTTGGAACGGGCCGATGGGGATGTTTGAAAGGAAGAAGTTTTCCGCTGGAACTGCCGCGGTCGCGAGGGCTGTGTTGCGAAACGGCCGCGCGAAATCGGTAATCGGTGGTGGAGAAACTGTGGCGGCGCTCGGATTAAGAAAGCAGGTGCAAAATCCGAAAACCAACATCTTTGTTTCGACCGGGGGAGGAGCGATGCTTGAATTTTTGGCCGGAGAAAGAATGGCCGGACTAGAAGCGGTTTTCAAGGATGGGAAAAAGAAAAGAAAAAAATAACATGGGGAAACTTATTATTTACACCGACGGCGGTTCACGGGGCAATCCCGGGAAAGCGGCGATCGGAGTTGTTATCGGCGAAAAGAAGTACGGAGAAGCGATAGGAACGACCACCAATAACGTGGCCGAATATCAGGCGGTTGTTTTCGCCCTGAAAAAGGCTAAGCAGCTTCTAGGAAAGGAGAAGGCGAAAGAAGCCGAGCTCGAGGTGAGGATGGACAGCGAACTGGTTTACAGCCAGCTTACCGGGAGGTATAAGGTGAAGGAGGAATCCCTTTTTCCGCTCTTCATCGATATCTGGAACCTGAAACAGGAATTCAAGAAAGTTGAATTCGTCCACGTTCTGCGCGAGAAGAACAAGGAGGCGGACAAGCTCGTTAATCAGGCCCTTGACGGATTACTGTTTTAGTTGCCAAATACACGAAAATGTGGTATACAATCATGGCGCGGTGGGCAAGGCAGCAGCTCCGGCCCGCAAGGGTTTAGGAGAGGAAAGTCGGGACACCATCTCTCCGCTTCGGCGGAGAGGAACATACCAGCTAACAGCTGGCGTCCGCAAGGATAGAGGTGCGAGCAGTGACGCCGGAGGCCGAAAGACCGACGGCATCCTCGTCCGTCCGCCACCAGGCGGATTAGGGCGGGATGAATCTTCGCGGAAACGCGAGGGGTGAAACGGCTAAATCCTTATGAGGTGCAAGGCCGCGTCCCAAGCTTTTATCAGTGAGGGAAGTGCCGCAACATGTCCTGAGTTTAATCGAAGGACAACAGACTCTGAGAGCGATCGAAGAGCAAGACAGATTGCTGCCCGCGACAGAATCCCGCTTACTGCCCACCGCTTAAAAAGCAAAGCGAAAACAATAATTCAGTTCTTTTGCGCTTTGCACTTTTAGTTTTGCGCTTTTTTACGCTTCCATGTTGCCATTTGTCGGTTTTTAGCGTATTTTATCAAGGTCTAATCAGCCGCGCTCCAAACAGGAAGCAAAGCTTTCGGGGCGTTTTTTTATTAAGCCAATGGAGATAAGAAACATAGCTATCATCGCGCACGTCGATCACGGCAAGACCACTCTGGTCGATGCCTTATTAAAGCAGTCCGCGGATTTTAAGGTGAAGATGGATATGCCGCAGGAGCTTATTATGGATTCCAATGAGCTGGAGCGGGAGAGGGGGATAACTATTTTCTCGAAAAACGCCGCTGTCACTTATGGCGGCGTGAAGATCAATATCGTTGACACTCCCGGCCACGCCGATTTCGGGGGCGAGGTCGAACGTATTATGCGCATGGTCGACGGTGTTTTGCTCTTGGTCGACGCCAAAGAGGGTCCGATGCCGCAGACTAAGTTCGTTTTGAAGAAGGCGATTGAGGCTGGCCATCGGATCGTCGTGGTTATCAGTAAGATCGATAAACCGGGCGCCCGCCCCGAGTGGGCTCTCGATGCCACTTACGACCTTTTTTTCGACTTGGGAGCCAGCGAGGAGCAGATAGAATTTCCGGTGGTTTACGCCTCGGCCGTTCAAGGCAAAGCCGGTCTGACCAAAGAGCTTTCCGAGATGAAGGACATCCGGCCTATTTTCGAGGAGATAATCAAGCATATTCCAGCGCCGGCCGTAGACGCCTCCGCGCCTCTGCAGATGCTCACCGTCAACCTGGCTTACGACAATTACAAAGGCAAGATCGCGGTCGGACGCCTTTACTCCGGAAAATTAAGCAAGGGAATGACAATCGCCCACATCAATCGTGAGGGGGAGATTAAAAAGTCGCAGCTGACTTCGATTATGACTTTCAGCGGCTTAAGCCGCGCCGAGACCGACGAGATCGAGGCGGGAGACATCGCCGCCATCGCCGGTATTCCGGACATCACGATCGGCGAAACGATTACCGATCCGGAAAATCCCCGAGCCCTTCCGACCATCGCCATCGACGAGCCGACTATCAAGATAACCATCGGGGTCAACACCTCGCCCTTCCGCGGCAAGGAGGGAAAACTCATCACTTCGCGCAACATCAAGGAGCGTCTGGAAAAGGAGCTGGAGACCGACGTGGCTTTGTCTGTGGCCACCACCGACCAGAGCGACCGCTGGATGGTGGCCGGCCGCGGCGAGCTGCATCTTTCCATCCTAATCGAGAAGATGCGACGCGAAGGCTTCGAGCTGGAAGTTTCCAAACCCCAAGTTATTTTTAAGGAAGAGAACGGCAAGAAGATGGAGCCGATGGAACTGGTTTCTATCGAGGTTCCGGAAGAGTTTTCCGGAGCTGTGATCGAGATGATGGGGAAGCGGCTCGGTTCGATGAAGAATATGACGGTGGAGAACGGAACGGTCTTTATGGATTTCGCCATTCCGACCAGAGGACTCATCGGGATGCGCAATAAGTTCCTGACCGCCACCAAGGGAACGGGGATAATGAACAGCCTATTTCTGGGATATGAGGAGTACAAAGGCGACCTACCGGAGGCGGCGCACGGCTCGATTATCGCTACCGAGGCTGGCGTCACTAACAATTACGGACTCGTTACCGCCCAGGGCCGCGGCAAGCTTTTTCTGGCCGCCGGCGTGCCGGTCTACGAAGGAATGGTGGTTGGAGAAAACGCTCGTCCAGAAGATATTCGAGTTCACGTCTGCCGCGCTAGAGAGCTAACCAACTTCCGTGCTAAAAACGAAGGCTTGCAAGACCAGTTGGAAACCCCGATCCGCATGACTTTGGAAGGCGCCTTGGATTACATCGGCGACGACGAGCTGGTGGAGGTTACTCCGGAGAGTATCCGAATCCGCAAGCTTTACCTCAACGAAAACGACCGGAAGCGGGTGTAAAAGTAGCGTCCGTTTGCCGACGTTCATCGGGTATTCATCTTGAATATTCACGTGAAAAATGCTATTATTCAGGTCTACCAGGCTTGAAAATTAACAGCGGCAATAGTCGATGTCGTTAAAAGGTATGACAATAACAATGTATAAGTGCCCACAGTGTGGAGCTACCTCTAACGAACCGGGGAACTGCCCGACTTGCAACGTCCCGATGGTTGAGGAAGCCGCGACTACCGAGGTTGCCGGAGGCACCGAGGAAGCCACCGAGCAGACTCCTAGCGCTGAGCAAGCCGCTCAACCGGACCAACCGGAACAGCCGGCTGCTTAGGTTAATACGAAAAAACCCGCTTAGAAAAAGCGGGTTTTTTTTATTGCTTGATATTTTATGCCTCCTCTTTAGCAGCTGGTTCAGGCGTCGCCTTATCTTCGCCTTCGAGTATCGAGAAAAGCTTGCGCTGCAGTATCATCGCCTCGGCGGTGCGCCGCAATGATTCTTCCGTTCGGTCCGGATAGTAGAACTTCAGATGTGATACCTCTTCATTCATCTCTTCACTGGAAGCGCGGATTCCCTCTTTCTCGCGAATTTCCTTAAAGATAATGCTAGTCTTCAGTTGATCTTCAACCAGCTTGCGGTCGTTTTTCTCGACTTCCTCGGCTGTTTTGCCGAGCTGCTTCAAATATTCTTCGTAAGTTATTCCCAGCTTCTGCAACTCGTCTTCTCGGTCGTGGGAGAGATGGTGAACCTCTTGGTCTACGAGAAGCTCCGGGATCTTCAGTCCCGACTGTTTGATGATTTCGGAGATCATTTCGTCGCGCTTCTCTTCCCTCTGCGAGATTCCTTTTTCTTCGCTTAGTTGCTTCTTGATCTCGGTCTTAAGCTCGGCGAGCGTCGCAAATGGCCCGACTTTCTTGGCAAACTCATCGTTTATCTCCGGCGCTTTTTCTTCTTCTTTCGCCTGTCCAGCGTACATCTTCGCCACTTGCTGCAGGGCTTCGTTCACCTCTTTCTCGGTAGCTTCGGCCGGCTTTTCCTTGGCACTTATCTCGCGTCCGATCTTACGGTAATCAGGGAGGTTAATCTCCGGCACCAGAGCCAGCTTAATTTTAAATTCCACCGGAGCTCCGGGCTCCAGCTTGGTGACGGTCAGTTCCGGACTGCCCAGGGTCTCAAGCTTCTCATCGGCGACGATTTCTCCGACGGCATCGTATAAAGCGGAATCGGCGGCTGAGTCCAGTAGCCTGATCTCGCTGATATTCTGGCGCACGATTTCTTTGGGAACCTTGCCTTTGCGGAATCCGGGCATCTCAAAGTCCTGGGCGGCCTCGGCTAGAGCCTCCTCGCTTTTTTGGTTTATGACTTCCAAAGGTATTTCGGCCTGGAACTCCACTGTGCCGTTCTTCTCGGAAAGCTTCTTTAGTTTTGCGTATGACTTTTCCATATTTTTATTATTAACCAGTTGATATTACCGAAAAAACCGGCTTATGACAACATAAAGCTGGTGTTTTTTACATATAAGTGTTACAATGGCAGCGTAATGAACAACAGCGACAAGGGGTTTCACGGCCTCGGGATAGCGCCGGGAATCCTTAACGTCCTGGCTAAGCATAAGTTTAGCGCGCCCACTCCAATCCAGGAGCAGGCGATACCTCCGGCCATAGAAGGCAAGGATATTATCGGCATAGCTCAGACCGGAACAGGCAAGACTCTCGCTTTTGGCGTCCCGCTGATCCAGCGGGTTCTGCAAAGCGATATTCAAAGTTTGATCATCGTTCCTACCAGGGAACTGGCGGTCCAGGTAGACGAATCCCTGTATAAAATCGGGGCTCCTTTAGGGATAAAAACGGCGGCCTTGGTCGGCGGAGAGCAGATCTTCCGCCAGATCAGCCGCCTCTCGCGCCATCCGCAGATCATTATCGGCACGCCGGGGAGGATTATTGACCATATGGAACGCAAGACGATCGACCTGAAGCAAATCGGCGTTTTGGTATTGGACGAGGCCGACCGTATGCTCGATATGGGATTTGCTCCGCAGCTAAACAAGATCCTGGCCGCTTTACCTAGGGAAAGGCAGACGATGTTGTTTTCGGCGACCATGCCGGAACAGATTGTCTCCATCGCCAAGAACCACCTGAAGCTTCCGACGAGAATCGAAATTGCGCGCTCAGGCAGCACCGCCCAAAACGTCACTCAGGAACTTTTCTTCGTTCCGCAGGAGGATAAGATCAGGTTGTTGGAAAAGATCCTCCAGGATTACCGCGGCTCCGTTTTAGTTTTCTCCCGCACCAAGTTCGGAGCCAAGAAAATTTCATCGGCCATCCGCGCTTTGGGGCACACTTCGGTGGATATCCACTCGAATAAGACTCTTAGCCAGAGGCGCGACGCTTTGAACGGCTTTAAAACCGGCCGTTTTCGCGTCCTGGTCGCCACCGACATCGCCGCTAGGGGAATAGACGTCAGCAATATCGAACTGGTCGTTAATTACGATCTCCCTGACAATGCCGAAGACTACGTGCACCGCATCGGACGCACCGGACGAGCCGGAGGAATCGGCCACGCCATCTCTTTCGCCAGGCCGAACCAGCGCCGAGATGTTTTTACCATCGAGCACTTGATTAAAGCGACCCTGCCGATCTCTAAATTGCCGGAACTTCCGCCGCGCGCCGCACTGCCGAAGTTTCGCGTTGAAGAAGAAAGAAAGGAGTTTAGGCCGCCCAGGCACCCCAGGTCCGCAGAGGGCCGGCCGTTCGGCAAGAAAAAAGGAGAGTTCCGGCGTTCTCCGCGTCGTCCGCGATACGACTCAGGCAGGCCTCCGCGCAAATTCAGCCACTAGCTTTCAGCTTTTGCCTTTGCGGCCGATTTTCGTTCGGCCTTTATCGCGTTTAAAATGCGCTCGACTTTTTTAAGGCTGTCAAAATCGTAGATGGAAATGGCGGTGGCGTCGGGATTTAGACGCTTAAGGATCGTCAGTTTTTCCTTCAGCTCTTTTTCGGAAACCAGATCGCTCTTGGTCAAGAAAAGGTATTCGGGTTTTTCAAGAAGTTCCTTGTTGTAATTTCCCAGCTCCCGACGGATACGGCGGTAATCCTCGTCCGGGGCGGGGGAGTCGGCCGCAATGAGGTGAAAAATAGTGCGAGTCCGCTCGATGTGGCGCAGGAACCTAAATCCCAAGCCTTTGCCGGCCGATGATCCTTCGATCAGTCCCGGAATGTCGGCCAGAATCAGCTCATAATAAGCTCCTAGGTTCGGCTCAAGAGTGGTGAACGGGTAGTTCGCCACTTTGCTTTTGGCGCTGGTCAGCTCGTTTAGGAGGCTTGATTTGCCGGCGTTCGGAAAACCAACCAGGCCGATGTCGGCGATAAGCTTAAGTTCCAACCGCAAGGCGAAGCTTTCTCCAAGAAGGCCGGGCTGGAATTGCTGGGGCGAGGTGTTGCGCGGCGAACGGAATAGATAATTTCCCTTTCCGCCGTGTCCGCCTTTGGCCAAAAGAACCCGCTCGCCGACTTTCTCGACGGAAACATCTTCGCCGGTGTCTAGGTTGTGAATAACGGTGCCGACAGGGACTTTCAAAAGCAGATCCTCCCCGTTGTGCCCGTCCCGGAACTGGTTTCTTCCGACCTGGCCGTTTTCGGCGTTAAACTCTTTTTTAAAGCGGAATTGGTTTAAGACGCTTAAATTGGACACCCCTTCGGCGTAAACGCTTCCGCCGTTGCCTCCGGATCCGCCCGCGGGTCCGAGACTCATCATATTATTGTTGAAAGCCACCGCACCGCTGCCGCCGTTTCCGGCCTTTATTTTTATTTTTACGTCGTCGATGAGCATTTATCGAATGATACAGTAAATCGCCGGAAAAGCGATTATTCAGGCGTCTGGACGGAGTGCGCGCCGCGTATCAGCCGAGCGATCCAGGAAAATAGGGAGTTTGGATCGCTGACGGCCATGTCCGCGGCTCGCCAGTCGAATGCGCCGCGCAATGCCTTGCGGTAGTCCTTTTCTCCTTTTGTAAGCTCGATGTTTCGCATCCCGATCTCTGCGCCGTAATAAATGATCGGCGCGCCAGGGGTTTCGAAGAGCATCTTAAAAGCGTTTCTTATCTTTTCTTCGTCTCCGCGCAATAAATTATTTAGCCTCATCGCCAATCCGTTATTGAATACGAATTTCCTCTCCGGATCGAAGTGCTCCAGCAGCTCGGCATCGCGGAGGGGCAGTTCATCGTGGTGTCCCAGGAAGATCGCCCATTGGCAGCTCTCCGGTATGCGGGAAACGGATTCCATAAACTCTTCGTTTATTTTAAAACTCCCGTCGGCAATCGCCCGGAAGAAATATTTTACCAAGGGAAAGTTGTAGCTTAGGTGCGCCTCGTCTCCGTTTCCGAAATATTCTTTTATTATTTCCGGCAGCCCGTCCGCCTCGGTCAGCAGTATCACATCTTTGTTATTCTTTTCGATGTGAGCCCGGATTTTCTTGATTATCGCGTGCGTTTCCGGCAGGTGTTTACAGTCCGATCCCTCTCGCTTGATTAAGTGGGAAGCGGCGTCTAAACGAAAGCCGTCAACTCCGAGCCCCAGCCAGAAGTCGACGACATCCATCATTTTTTCAAACACCTCGGGGTTATCCCAATTCAAATCCGCTTGTTGCGGATAAAACGTTGAAAAATAGTAATCATTGGTCCGGGGATTTTTAATCCAGTTACTCGGTTTTAATTCGTAAAATGGATTAGCCGCTCCTTTATACTCTTATACTCTTCTCCGGTTTCGCTCCAGAGGAAGAAGCTCTTTTTCGGATTATCTTTAGAGCTGCTGGCCTCGAGGAACCAGGGGTGATCAGTCGAGACGTGGTTCAAGACAAAGTCGATAAGAACGCGGATGCCTCGGTGGTGGGCTTCGGAAGCGAAGCGTCGGAAGTCTTCGATGGTTCCCAATTCCTTTCGCACCGCCATATAGTCGGAGACGTCGTATCCGTCGTCGATCATCGGCGAGGGATAATGCGGGAGGATGTGCAGACAGCCGACGCCGAGCTTCTTTAAGTAATCCAAGCGGCTGATCAACCCTGGAAAATCGCCGGCAAACTTGTCGACGTATAATTCGTAGAATACCGCGTCCTTCCACCAATACCGCCTTTCTCCCTCTTCGGATGATTCCATATTTCAAAATATTATAAACTTTATGCCTTTGACTTGAAACAAGTATTCCTCGCTACTTGGATTAAGAGTAAAATCATTCGAATGGAGATAAAAAATAAGGTGATAATAGTCACGGGCGCCTCGATGGGCATCGGCTTGGCCACCGCCAGGCTGTTGTCGGAGAAGGGGGCAAAGGTGGCGCTCGTTGCCAGATCAAAAGAAATCCTTGAGAAACTCGCCGAAGAATTGCCGGAGTCGTTTTCGGTAGCCGCCGATTTAAGCGACGCGAAGGAGGTGGAAAGAATGATCGACGAGGTTAATAAGCACTATGGGCGCATCGACGCTCTCGTTAACAACGCTGGGCGAGGAATATACGGCGCCATAGAAAACGTAGACATCGATTCCTATCGCAAGGTCTTTGATCTAAACGTCGTGGGGCCTTTGATGGCGATGAAGTGTGTAATACCTATAATGCGCGCACAGGGAGGGGGAGCGATAGTCAATGTCAGCTCGATGGTCTCCAAGGCCTACATTCCTTATCTCGGGGCTTATGCCTCGACCAAATACGCTTTAAACGCCATTTCTTTAACCGCTAGGGCCGAATTGGATAAGGACGGAATAGTGGTTGGTGTCGTTCATCCGGGAATGACAGCTACCGAGTTCGGCAAGAACGCCGTTAAGTCGGATGCCGTTGCTGAAAGGATGGAGTCGCGACACCGCGAACACCTGCCCGAGCCGGATACGGCCGAATATGTCGCCGGCCGCATTCTTTTGGCTCTGCAAAGCGGGGAGGCCGAAATTTTCGCGCATTAGACACGGAGAGTCTTGCCTCAATGGCCCGCAGGAATTATTCTTAACCTATGAAACGAAAAGCAGCAATAATAGCGATAATTGCCGCGGTTGTCGTGGCGGCGGTAATCATCATAATCACCAACAGCAAGGTCGCGAGCGAGCCGACACAGACCGCGACGCAGCCGACACAGACCGCGACGTCGTCAGTAACAACTAATCAAACAACCACTATGGAAAGCACAACTTTGCCCGACGGGCTGCAGATAACCGATTTAGTAGTAGGCACCGGAACACAAGCGATGGCCGGAGACACTGTTAGCGTCGATTATGTCGGAACTCTGACCAACGGCAAGCAATTTGACAGTACCGCGGCCCACGGCGGCCAGCCTTTCAGCTTCGTCTTGGGGGCTGGACAGGTGATCCGCGGCTGGGACGAAGGAGTCGCCGGAATGCGCGTAGGAGGGGAGAGAAAGTTGGTTATCCCGCCTTCCTTGGGCTATGGTAGCCAGTCGGTCGGCAACGGCCTGATTCCCGCCAACTCGACTCTTATCTTCACCGTTAAGCTCTTGGCAGTTCAGCCGTAATTTAGGCGTTAACTCCTAATTGCCAGAAGATAAAACTCCATTCATCAGCCGCTTTCTCTATTAATCGAGAGATGTCCGAAGCTCCGCCATGGCCGGCGTTCCTTTCAACACGGAGGATAATCGGGTTATTTTTGTTAACCTCCTGCAGCCTGGCAGCTATCTTAAATGCCTGCCCAGGATGTACCCGATCGTCTTTATCTCCGGTTACTATTAAAGTAGCCGGATACTCCACTTGGTCTCGAATGTTATGGTAAGGACTGTATTTAAGCAGATAATCGAACATATCTAAATCCTCCGCGCTTCCATAGTCCGGTATCCAGTGCCTGCCTCCATGAAAAAGGTGATAGCGCAACATATCCGCCACCGGAACGCCCATTATAACGGCCTTAGCCAGCGCGGGCTCCTGCGTCATAAACGCACCCACGAGAAGCCCTCCATTGCTGGCTCCGCTGATCGCCAAATGATCGGAATTAGTATAGCGATTCTCGATGAGCCACTTGGCCGCTGCTATGAAGTCGTCAAAAGTGTTTTGCTTTTGTTTTTTCGTTCCAGCCGCATGCCACTCTTCGCCAAACTCGCCGCCTCCTCTTAAGTTGGCAATCGCGTAAACTCCGCCGCGTTCTATGAAGGGGATTATGCTCTTATTAAAGGATGGGGTCAGGCTGATGTTAAACCCGCCGTACCCATATAGCACCGTGTGGTTGAGCCTATCTTTTCTTAAGTTGCGCTTATGGATAAGAAACATCGGCACCCTTGTCCCGTCGCGCGAGATAAACCATACTTGTTCCGTCTCCAGTGACTGCAGATCGAAATTAACTTCCTGTTGTTCTATAACCGATATGCCGCCGCCGTTTATGTCTATTCGGAAAACGGTGAACGGGTAGGCGAACGAGTTAAAGCTGTAAAATATTTCCGATCCCTCCGGCTCAGCCGCCATGCGCATGCAAGTGCCAATGCCGGGGAAATCGATATCGCGCCTCAACTTCCCGTCCATGAAGTACTCTCGTAAGGACGAATGCACGTTCTCCAGCGTTAAGACGAATATTCGGTCTTGAACCATCTCAAATTCTTCTATGTTTCTTCCCTCGACCTCCGGAATGACAGTCTCCCACTGTCCTCCTCCGTTTTCCAAGTCGTTCAACGGAATTCGTTGTATCTTTCCCCACGGAGCCTGACAACTGGTTTGTAGGTAGAAGTAGCCGCGATGGGGAGCGCCTTTGAAGTAAATATCGCTTTCTCCGCGGATGCCTTGAATAACCGGCCGGAACTCTTTTTCGCCTTTTTCTAAATCGCGTATGTATATTTCCATCCGCTCCCGCTTCTCTGAGGAAATACTTACGTGCACCACCAAATAGCGGCCGTCCATGGAGCAGAAGACACCTGGAGAGTCTTCCTTAGCCAAATCCTTTCCATAAACCATTTCATCTTCCGTATAAGAGGTGTTTAAGCGATGATAATAAGCTTTTCGATGAAATTTTTCTTCGCCGGTCGGAACGTTTTCCATTCTTCGCGTATACCAAAAACCGCTATTATCCATAGACCATGATCCATTGCGCGGATAAAGATTGGCCGGTATACACTCACCCAGAGTTTTCCTGTTATCGATATCCATAACATATAAAGAGCTTTGATCGTTAGACGATTCAGACAAAGTGTAGGTGATGAACTTCGCATCTTTAGAAACGTTATAGCCGGTAATAGCCACCGGATGTCCTTGTTCTTTGGAAAGCTTGTTGGTATCGACTAAAAGCTGGGGTTGACCGTCTAAGCCTTCTTTGAAGTAGAGAGAGGCGTGATCCTCCTCAGCCTTTCGCTTCATAAAGAAATACCGGCCGGCGCGAGGATAAAGAAACGGCGTGCTGTCCTGTCGGTATAACTTCTGGAACTCCTTCAATAATCCTTCGCGAGAGGGGAGGCTGTTTATGATAGATTCAGTGTAAGCGTCTTGCGATTCAAGCCAGGAGCGCGTTTCTTGACTATCTACATCTTCCAGCCAGCGGTAAGGATCGCTTATTTCAACGCCGTGCAGGACTTCTTTAAATTCTTTTTTAGGCGTAATTGGTTTGTCCATCTAAATAGAAAGATAGACTTCGTCGATGCCTTTTTCAATAGTTTTTCAGCGATGATTTCCGACTTGAAAAATCCTATATACGAGGGTAAAATCTAGTGGATTTTGCCGGATCGTCTAATGGTAGGACGCCTGACTCTGAATCAGGTAATCTTGGTTCGAATCCAGGTCCGGCAGCCATTCAACTCGCTTCACTGAACCCAAAGTCCTACTTCACTCCACTAGACCCTTTCCGAAATGGTGTCCTTAGCCCCTCGGCCTGCTGGTTTCTGGACTTTGCGTGGCGTGTCTAAATTCCTCCCCAACCTTATTTTGTGTGCCCGAGGGCGCTTGTTGTGAGCTGGACGAAACCAATTTTGGTTTAGTATTATTATTTGTATGTTTGAGGTAGAAAAGAAAAGAATAAAAACACTTTTTAATGAGACTAGGAGTTTTGTAATCCCTGATTTTCAGAGAGGCTTTGCTTGGGGGATTGAAGAAGTAGATGAGTTCTATGACGATCTTAGAAATGAGACCTTGTTTTTCATAGGCTCTTTTATCTTAAAAGTTACACCTGAGTCGAGAGCTGAAAGAGTTGAGATAATCGATGGACAGCAAAGAACGATAACTCTAGCATTATTTTACGCTGCTTTAAGTCATCTCCTGGATCATTCGATTGAACAAGAAAATGTTAAGGATGCAAGTCTTAATGCTCACGAACTTAGGAAAAGTATCGCCGAAGTTGATCCAGCTCGTCCAACCAATATTTCAAAGTTCAAAATAGATTTCCAAAATGATGCTACTAACAAATTATTCGCTGCACTTTTATCTGAGAAAGACTTAGATGAATTACCTGGTAATGAGGATCTTGTGAAAAAAGTTAAAAAAGTCTATGGGAGAATTCGTGAGTTGATAGAAGACGATACTAATCTGAGCTATCAGAAACTTATTGACTTAAAGCAAAAGATTGAAGATACAGAAATAATTATTATTACAATTCAAAAAGACGAACTTGCCTATCAGATTTTTGAGACTGTTAACGCTAGAGGTGTTGATTTAACAGTCGCAGAGTTACTAAAGAATCATCTTTTCAAAACAATCTCTGATCATGAATTGCTCAAGAAAAAATGGGCAGAGATAACTGATAATTTAAAACAGACTCAAGTTAAGCAGCTTGACCTCTCAACTGGATTAAGGTTTTACTGGATATCGAATTTTGAGCACATAACCAAACGGAGACTATATCGCGCCATAAAAGATAAGCTATCGAAAGGGGAGATAACAGAAAATGATCTTCTAGAAGATATATATGATTTTAGCGTTGATTTAAGCAGGATCTATGATATAGATCAGAATAGATGGGTCGCTCTTTTCAAGAAAACGACTAAAGAGAGAAGGCAGGCGGCTCGCTGGTTTTTCTACAAAAATGATTCTGTTAGAGTGTTCTCAAAATCGATACAATACTTGCCTATATTTACAGCTCTTCTTAAACAGAGAGAGAAAGTGGATATAACATCTTCAGCTTTTAGGAAATTAATTCATGCAATGGAAAGTATAAATTTTATATACTTAGAGGTTATGAATTTGCCAGGTAATGTCCTTGAAAAGAAATATAGCGAATACTCCCGTAAGATTAACCAATCAAAGAACTCAGAAGAACTGACTGGTAATATTACTAAATTGTATAAGGAACTGGTAGGTATTATTAAAGGAAAAACCGATAGGCAGCAAGTCCGAGATTATATTGCCAATCTAAGATATAGTAATAAGAAAGACTACAATATTATTATGTTTATTTTTGCTCGACTTGAATATCTCAAGTCTGATTTCGGAGTTACGATAAATCCGACAAACGTTAGTGCTGAGCATATCTATTCTCAAAGCGGCATTGGCTCTTCCGAAGAGATTGATTATGAACTTGGGCATTCCATAGGCAATCTCACTATTATGGAGTTCAGTGGCCCAAATGGTAATGGTGGTTTAAATGACGATTCTTTCGAAAAGAAGCAGGAGACGTATAAGAAAAGTCCTTATGCTATGACAAGAAATTTATGCGATTATTCAAAATGGGGAGAAAAAGAAATAAAAGAAAGGACAAGTCGATTTGCTGATCTGGTCTGGAGAGTTTGGGGACCAGATCAAGAAATAAAGGAATTCGATATACTCTAGCCTATCGAGGCTGATTAAAAACCTTGGCTAGTGGCCTCGAGCTGAAATAGTTTTAAACGCAATTTGGAGGGGTAAATAGCCTCGGAATGTAGGAGTAAGACGATCATTACCTATAAAATATACTCGGGCTACATCCGCCGGACGAGCGCTTCGACAAGCTCAGTGCAAACTGCTTCGACAAGCAAAATATTTCGCATTATCATTAATGTAAATTTTTAATTGCGTATCGCTGTATCAATTAAATGGAGCTGCCAATCAAAATTGAAGGAATAATGTATGCCGTCAAAGACGGTGGCGTTAAGTTTTTAATCCTAAAGAGATCCCAGGAAGACGGAGATTTTTGGCAGCCGCTAACCGGAACTCTCGAAGAAGGGGAAACTTTAAAAGGATGCCTTTTAAGGGAGTTAAAGGAAGAGACTGGCATCGAGAAAGTAGTAAAGGTTAGTGATGAGGTTTGGAGGTTTAATTGGCTTAAAGGCAATGATGTTATAACTGAGTTTGTTTTTGGAATAGAACTTTATCCGGGTAGCGAGATTACGCTCGATCCGAAAGAGCATTCGGATTTTGGATGGTATGACTTTAACGAAGCCGTAGATATGTTGGGTAGGGAAAATAATAAAAAGGCATTTGAAATTTTCTATAATAAATTGCAGGTGAAGTTGTAATTATAAGCATACGTAAACCTTATGGATATTTTTACTCAGATAAAGAGACTTAATTTTCCGCTCGATCAATACGTAGTTTTCGGAGGCGCTGCAATCGCGGCAAGAGGCATACGCGAGACTAACGACGCCGATATTCTAGTAACTAAGGAATTGCTCGATAAATGCGCTCAAGATGGACAATGGAAAATTCATCCGCGTTTGGACCCAAACGAACCAGCGGGGCTTGATAACGGAATTATTGAAATTTACCCAACGATTGGAGGCGGATTCTCGACAAACTTCAAAGAACTGCGGGCGAATGCCGATATGATAGATGGCATTCCTTTCTGCAGCTTAGAGGACGTTATTCGAATCAAGGAAGTATATGGGCGGGAAAAAGACTTAAAGGATGTTGAGCTTATAAGACGGTATCTTATAAGCTAAAATGTCCTTTTCGTCCTATTTGGTGGCCAGACCGGGACGGGTTGTCTCCAATCTTTATTGGATGTTTAATTATGTTGGGTTAGATAAGTTACCGAATTTTAGAATTTATTATCATTACTAAAATTTATTTAAAAGCCATGCCTAAAGTTAACAGGGTATATGAGTGGATACAATTTTACGGAAGTTATCTGGCAATCGCTTATTTGGGATGTCAAGAACTTGAAGATAAAAAATATAAAACTCCGGATAATAAGGAATACGAAATAGAGGATCTTATAATTCCGGTTTATTTTAATCTTAAGCATGGAATAGAAATTTATATAAAAACCCTCCACTTAGTTTTGGATGATAAGTATGACCAAGGTCATGATATTAAAATATTGTTTAGCAAATTAAAAACAAAGATCGACAATAATAAACCCAATATTAAAGAAACTACTGCTCCAAATAACTATATTGTGACAAAGGATGATGTTGAAAAATTTCCTGAATATTTAAATGAGATAGAAGATAGTATTAATTACTTCTACGAAGTTGGATTATTACAAAAGAAAATAAAGGATAACTTTCTTATTTACGACGAAATGAACGATATATTCCGTTATCCAGAGAATAAAGCAACAATAGATATAGAGTGGCCAGCGATTTTGAAAAGATTTAATAGTCAAGATATTTTAGAAATTAAAGAGCAGGTAAAAAATCTGTGGGCATTATGCAACATAACTGGGTATATATTATCAGTGTGCTCACAAAATAGTATTACTATTTAGTTTTTTTTCAAAAGCTGCTGCGTTATAAAATCTACACTCTTAAGAACCTGAACATTTCTATAATCCTTATGCCAATAGACTTTAATAAACTTAAGCACATCGATCTACTTAGA
Organism: Candidatus Colwelliibacteriota bacterium; assembly: GCA_027448785.1. Lineage (GTDB taxonomy): Bacteria > Patescibacteriota > Minisyncoccia > UBA6257 > Colwellbacteraceae > JACWAO01. Next base: position 45,040 of record DAIDMW010000004.1, read on the forward strand.
GACGAAATGTATAAATCGATTTTATTATTGTTCCCAGTAGAATTAAGTAACACAACCGACTTGTCGCTACTAATGATTAGTGATAGCGGTATAGAAATAGCTAATCCTAGTGCAGAAGAAAAAAGTACAATTACCTCTCTTGAAAGTTATTTAACAGATTCCAGTGAGCTACCGGTTAAACCTTTCCTTTTTATTCTTAATAAACTTTCCTCTCCTGAAAAACCTAGTGTTGGCTTAAAGCTTTTCGAAAGGTCTCGAATACTTCGCATCGCGATAAGTATTTTAACAAGTAAAGCTTGCTTTGAGAGGGCTATGTTTCATTACAACGATACGCTTAAACCGCCATCATATTATAAACCGCTTGTAATTGATAATAATATAGCTGAAAGTACATATTTTGATAAACCTGCAGTAATTTCAATAAAAGACAATCTCGATTCTTTAAAGCTAATTTACAACAGACTCACAAGCCTAAAATTATGGGGATATAACCATTCTTTTTCTAAACTTTCTAATGCGGTAAAGTTCTACGAACTTTTTATTAATAAAGACGAGTGGATTCTCCAAAAGATCGTCTTTGCAATTTCTATATTAGAAAGTGTGTTTAGCGACTCAAAGACAGAAATCGCGGAAAAAATAGCAGTTCGTACCACATATTTCTTATTTCCTAACGACGTAGACGCACGCCATAAAATTTATAATTTATTAAAGACCACTTATGATTGTAGAAGTCAATTTTTACATGGCTCAAACGTAGATATTCCGAAGATAGAAAAAAAATTAAGCAGTATAAAAGATGCTAAATATAGTTTTTACTTTGATCTGCCAGACGAACTTCTTAGTATTATATCTCAAGTATTACTAAAGATTATTTCTGAAGAATCGTACTATGAATTCTTTTCAAAAGAATTAACATCTGAAGAGGAATCTGATTTTTATAATCAACTAGTCCTCGGTAAAAATGATAAATAACAAATTAAGGAATTATATATAATCTATACTTAAAACATATAAAAACATGAAGAAATGCCCATATTGCGCAGAAGAAATACAAGGTGATGCTATTTTCTGCAAACATTGCAGAAAAAGCCTAAATAATTCCACATCTTCAGACGAAGGAGAGAAAAATTGGCTTGTGGCTCTGCTTCTATCCATCTTTCTTGGTGGCCTAGGTGTAGATAGATTTTATCTAGGAAAAATAGATACCGGCATACTAAAACTGATAACTTTCGGTGGATTTGGGATATGGTGGCTTATTGACGTCATTTTAATCGCGACGGACAGCATGCGCGATAGTGGGGGTAGAAGACTAAAACATACAGAGGCTTAGCTTTTAGAGTTGAGTTTTAAAGAGTTTTCTTTTGGAATTATAAATATATTTGAATTCCAACGGCGTCCCAAGTTTGCAGGGCGACGTATTAATTGAGCTGGTTGTCATTAATCGGTTGAAAAAAGCGATAATGTAACGGTGCAAGGGCATTCTGACGGTGCGTCTTTGGGGCGGTTTTGGTAGTCTATCCTAAAGCCGGTAATAATCACTTTTCCATTTTTTCTATATCCCGTTTGTCCGCCCACATGTCCTCCGGCCGCCAAGTCGTTAGCAATACTCCAACCTAAAGCCTTCAATTTTTGGTCGTAATAATTGCTGAAAGGCGTAATAACGCTCCCGGGATTCATTCCGGCGGATAATGGAAGCGAAGAAATGCTGGCGCCTGAGTAGTTGGTAGTTCCGATAAGAAAGCTTTCCACGCCGGAAGCGTTCCACTGTGCTTTGTTATAAAGAGGATAAAGATCCGAAGACAGCCTTGGATGGGTGATGATAAATTCCTTACTTTCAGAGGAAATCGGATTTGTAACCGGCACGGATTTGTAGGCGCTAATTCCCAAAACGTAAGTTCCATTCGGATACATTGTAGATATTGTCCAGGTGACCGAACCGGTATTTGAAAGATTGGTAAAAATAATCGGATCAAACTCTTGACCCTCCTGTTGAAGCGGAGGAGGAGGAATCCGCCGAATGGTTATAGAAATCTTATCAACGGCTGGGATGTCTTTGGTTTTCCAGGAAATAACGTGCTTCTCGCCCGGTTGCCAGTTTTCGCCGCCAATTGGCGAAGTTATAACTATTTCCGGGGAGATTAATTTAGCGGGTGGCCGCCAATATACAAAAGCGATTACGGCGACACCGAGAGATAGAGCAAAAACCAATAACCAGACCGGTTTCACACTATTATTGTACTTTTAAAAAACAAAACCGTTAATCCTCAATACTGACTCCCTCAATAATATTTTGATCTTTTTGCTGATAGGAAAAGAGATTTTATTTCATGTTATACTTCCCGTATGGCTGGTAAAAGAATCCCTGCCGGCGTGGTTCACGAGCTGCCGCCGGATTTGCGCAAGGCCCTAATGTCCGATCCAGCAGCCCTGGAAAAATGGGAGGATATAACGCCTTTGGCGCGCAACGAATGGATTTGTTGGACGATCTCCGTTAAAAAGGCGGAAACCAGGGATCAACATGTCGCAAGAGTACTCTCCGAGCTTAAGGATGGGATTCGAAGACCATGTTGCTGGCCGGGCTGCCAACATCGCGAAAATAAATCTAAATCATAAAATGGCTGATAGAAAATACTGGTTCAGAAAAAGAAAATACGGTGCGGGGCTTACTCCGGCCACTTGGCAGGGATGGCTTTTATTAATAGTGTTTGTCCTGCTTTTTCTTTCCATCCCGCATTTAAGCGGAAATCTGAATTATGCGAGCAATAGAACAAAAATCATTGCGGAACTTGTTATATTAGTAGCGGTTTTTGTCACGGCCGTTTATTGGAAAGGAGAGAAGCCTATCCGGTGGCGTTGGGGCAAGAAAACGTCTGAATAAATGGTTGGTGTCTTGAAAACAAAGTAGGCCGCTACAACTTTAGGTAGCGGCCTAAAAGGCTGGCGAAAAATTTTCATCCCAGCCGGCTTAAAAACACACTTTTCTAGTCTTTCCCTCTGAGCATCCTTCGCCAGGCGTCCGTGTTTTGAAACCACGGACAGAGAGAAGTGCCTAGCGCGCCGAGTACCAGCAAAACCAGTGCGGCCCACCACGGGTTGGCCAGCGTTGGATTTTGAATGAGATAAACGGCATAGTAGGCGAAGAAATACCAGATAATCAGATCGACAATCGATAAAACCACATCTTTTGCTTTCATATGGATAAGAATATTGATTTTCGACCTTTAAACTCCGGTTATGCATTAATTTTAGACCATTTTAAAGATCGCGGGAAAGCGCAAGCTGTTCATTATGGACGAGCGCCTTAACCTGCTATAATTTCCGCATGACTATCACTATCTGCGGATCGATTAAGTTCTATGACGAAATGCTCGAGGCTAAAAGTAAGCTGGAAGCAGCTGGACACGATGTGCTTATGCCGATAAAGGCCGAAGGAGTCGATTATTGGTCGGAGGATAACACTTCCAGGGTGGAAGCCAAGAAAAAATTCGGGTTTATATCGGAGCATATGGATAAGATCGATAAATCCGACGCTATCTTGGTGGTAAACATCACGAAAGGCGATGTGGAGAATTACATCGGCGCGAACACCTTTTTGGAAATGGGTTTTGCCTATTACCGCAATAAGACAGTATATCTTTTAAACGGAATTCCCAACCAGAAATACATCGACGACGAGATATCGACCATAGAGCCGATAATCATAAACGGCGATCTAAGCAGGGTCGTATAAACAAATGGCGGTATGCGATCATAAGAGCGTTGGTGTGCTTGTTTGGAAAGACGGCAAGCTGCTATTAATCGAGCGGCGCAAGCCGCCTTACGGTTTCGCCCCGCCAGCCGGACACGTTGACGATCACGGTTCTTTTGAAAACGCCGCGAAAGACGAGCTGAAAGAAGAGGTTGGTCTCGACGCCGTCAAATTAGAATTGCTAGCCGAAGGGAGAAAAAACAACCGTTGCCGACGCGAAGGAGGTGATTGGCATTACTGGCGCATTTTTAATGCTAAAGCTCAGGGAGAAGTAAAAGCCAGCGAGGAGGAGACAAAGAAATTCGGTTGGTACAGCGAGGAACAGTTAAAGGATCTTGCCGGTAAGACGGAAATATTTTTGAAAGGAGAGGTGTCCGACAGCGAATGGGAATCATCTCCGGGTTTGGAGCCGGTATGGAAAGATTGGCTATCGGAGCTTAAAATCATTTGACCGCCATGGACCGGAAAACCATAGATACCTACAATCGATTCGCGAAGGAGTACGACGAAGAGACTGTTGATTTTTGGGATAAATTTCCGCGGACGATTATCGATAAGTTTATCGACCTAACTAAAGGCAAGGTTTTGGATGTCGGCAGCGGCCCGGGTCGGGACGGATTGATACTCCAGCACGCCGGCTTGGATGTAACTTGCCTAGACGCCTCTCAGGAAATGGTGAGAATATCTTCGGAGCGCGGCCTGAAGTCGGTTCTCGGCGATTTTAACAGTCTTCCTTTTGAAGATCTGTCTTTCGATGGAATTTGGTCATACACCTCGCTTCTACACGTTCCGAAGAGTGAAATAAACAAACCCTTGGCGGAGATAGCGAGAATTTTAAAGCCAAACGGTACATTCGGTCTGGGTCTTATCGAGGGAGAGGGGGAGTCATACCGCGAGAGTTCAGGCGTGGGAAGCCCAAGGTGGTTTTCATTCTATACGAAAGAGGAAGTAGAAAGCCTTTTGTGGCAGAATGGCTTTAAGATAGTTTACTTCGAGGAGTTCAAACCAAATACGAAAAATTACTTCAATTTTATTGCGAAGAAAAAGTAAGAAATGATAACGGTGCAAGGGCATTCTGACGGTGCGTCTTTGGGGCGGTTTTGGTAGTCTATCCTAAAGCCGGTAATAATCACT
>DAIDMW010000005.1 GCA_027448785.1 Candidatus Colwelliibacteriota bacterium
GATACCGGAAGTATAATAAAAAATCGCCGGGAGATAAATATTAAGCGCAAAGCTTAAAGCGCAAAACGCAAAATAATGATCCTAACGAACCGCGTTATTGTTTTTCGCTTTTCGCTTTGAGTTTTGCGCTTAGCAGCCGACGGCCAGTCACTATCCACTAGTCACTAGTCGCTAATCCCTACCCACTAGTCTCTAGTGGCTGCTTTAAGCTTTTAGCTTTTACGGCTTCTCCGCGTTGTAGATCGCCTGGACCTGAGCGGCGGTCAGGGCCGTATCAAAAACGTAAGACTTGCTGATTTCCCCTCCGTAGAAAAACTGCGAGCTGGACTTGGCGCCCATCTTCGCCGTGTCGGACATGCTCCAGCTATTTCCGGTATTGGTAGTTAGAGCCGCGACCTGCCCATCAACGTAAATCTGCAAGCTACCGGCATTGTCCCCATTCCTTACCGCGGCGACCATATGCCATTTGCCGTCGTTGTAAGTATTCTGCGTCTGTTCCCATTGCGTCGTGCTCCCCTGCACCGTGGCGGCCACGATGTTGCCGGAGTTCATGATCATCAAAAAGTTGTGGGTTGAAGTCGCCTGATTTACTAATATTCGCATATCTTGACTGGTATTTGAGGTATTGATCCACGCGATAAAAGTGGCGTTCAGGTTGTCGAAGTTTGCCGGAGTGCCGAAATCGACATAATCATCCAACCCGTCGAAAGTCAGGCATGTTTTCGTGTCGAAGCAGTTGCCGGTCCAAACCGGCGTATCGGTAGTCGCCGAAAGCGTCCCGTTATTTCCCCATCCCGAATTATCGTAAGCGGTCAGACCCGTTCCTTCGGTCAAAGGCCAGTAAGCGACCATTCCGTGAATGAATGGCGTTAGCGTCAGGTTTGTGCCCACCTCGTAAGCTGAGGGATCTGGTCCGCCATCCGCGGCGGCATAGGCCTGATAGTTATTGGACTCGAAGCGAGCGGTCAATTCATAGTATGTCCCGTTGGTAGCGTAAGTGTAATATTCGCCGGACGAGGTCGTGTTTACGGGATCGACGGGCAGGACCGGCAGCGGTGATCCGGTAGTAACGTTCTGGAATTTTATAGGCAACCAGCCCGACCCGTTCGTCTCCTGTAATGTAGTCGTTGAAACGCAGTTATAAGTCCATCCGGACGGTAGAGCCGGAAGGCCGAGCGAGGAACAGGTTGAAGTGGCGCCGGAGGCTAGCGTCGGATCCGGCACAGAGACATAAACCACATCAGCCGTTCCCAACGCGGTATTGCCGTTGGCCATATACTCGCCGATCGCGCTGTTTAATTCCTTTATATCCTGCAGCCTCGTCGAATCGCGACCTTGCGCGATCATCTGCTGCGGATTTAGGACTAAAACGACAGTCGCGGCCAGAATTCCGATGATGGCGATAACGATCAGAAGCTCGATTAGAGTAAAAGAATCGGCTTCTCGCCAACGCATAAAAATATTCCGTCTCGACCGCAGATCCGCAAGCTTATTCAAAAACATCTTCGATGGGACAACCATTTTTTTGATAAATGGTCTTGTTTCGCAGATTAACTGATTTAAAAGCGCGCTTCGTCTCAAAATTATAACTTAGGGCTAATCATTTAAAAAGCCCGCCACGGCTTAGATTTTTTTACAATCTAAACTTTGGCGGGCTGATTTTAGGTGAGGACCATAATGTTAACGTGGAGCTCCCGTTCCAAATCACGCAGCCTCCTGACCCGTATCGAGGTAGCCAGAAGCGTTCCATAGATGCGGTAAAGGGTAGTCGAGAGCATTTGCGCCGTCTCAGGGTCGACGTCGGCTCGGGGATGATCAAATTCGCGATAGAACCTCTCAATCTCGTCGAACAAGTCATCGATATCCGACTCGATTGCGTCTACACTGTACTCAACGTGCTCGCGAATCTCCGATGCCATCCTCAAAACCGCGTCCGACATTTTAAAGCACCTCCCTAACCGACACGATCACGCGACCTTTCGCTTGCGCACCAAGTAGTGGTCATCGGAGTGCCACGAATTACCGTCGAACGGCGGCAATCCAAGCATTACTCCTTTTTCGCCTCCAGAAACAACCGCCGTTTGAGCAACGCGCCAATATCTGCCGTTCGGATCCCAGATTGGTTTCAAAGCCACAACCGGCAAGCTGCGGACCACCTCAGGGTACTGGATAGCGAAAGCCAGAAGTTCCACATAGGAAAGCGATTCTAGGCCTTGTTCGTGCATGACGGTTACAGCGCTATTCGAGTCCGCCGCCGTGCCTAAATGCAGCAAAGCGACCTCTTTTTCGTCGCAACCGTCTAGCTGTCGCACCGAGCAAATTCTAGGGACATTCTCGTTAACAAGCGCATAACGTCCGAGGGCCAGCCTGTCCTTTAAGGAAAGGGTGTTGTCGATCCGCAGGGGGAAAGACCTCATAACCGGCTTTGGTTCGAGGCGGAGCTTGGCGCGGAAATAATTCCGCTCAACCTTCCGCACACTGACCATGTCGGCCTCGAGTATGTCCATTATCAGTTCTCTCTTCTCTTCGGGGATGGCGGAGAACAAAAAGTCCTCGAAGACGTCAAAACGCTCCTCTCCTCGTTCTTCCACAATAATCCTCCTCTCACAAAGGGGCAGTCTTTATGGAATACTACAAAGGGAAATGTTTGTAAACCTACTCCGCCGCCGCAAGAGAAAACTCCTTGCCCTGGGCGCTTATCGCCACTTTTTCACCCTTCTGGATTTCGCCGCTTAAAATTTTTTCAGCCAAAACGCTCTTTAACTTATCCGAGATGACGCCCCTAAGCGGCCTAGCGCCGAAAGCCGGATCGTACCCCAGCTCCACCAGGAGCGCGAGCGCCTGGTCGTCGCATTCAAGCTCGATATCCTGGCTCTCCTTGAGCGAGGCGGCCAGCTCTTTGACCTGCAATTTGGCAATCGACTTCAGATCGTTCGGAGAGAGCGACTTGAAAATTATTATCCCGCTGAAACGGTTTAAAAGCTCCGGGCGAAAAATATCGGTCAGCTTACGCTTCAGATAGTCGGCGATCTCCTCCATGCTCTCTCCAGCGTTAAGGGAGCTGTTGATAATGTCCGAATGGGCGTTGGATGTCGCAATGATAATGGTATTCTGAAAATCGGCCACGCGTCCCATATTATCGGTCAGCCGGCCGTCGTCGAAGACCTGTAGGAAAAGGTTGAGAATTTCCGAATTGGCTTTTTCAAACTCGTCCAGCAGAATCAGGCTGTACGGCCGCTCTATGATGCGGTCGGTCAATTCTCCGGAAACCGATCCGTCGGGAGAGCCGATGAAGCGGTAGATGCTTTGCTTATCCTGGTACTCGGACATATCGAAACGCACCATCGAGTCCTCCGAGCCGAATTGGACCGAGGCCAGTATCTTCGCCAATTCGGTTTTCCCAACACCGGTAGGTCCGACGAAGAGGAAGGTGGCAATCGGCCCGCCCTTGCGGCTCAACCCGCTGCGGTACTCGCGCAAGGCCCGGGCGACGGCGGTCACCGCCTGCTCCTGGTCGATCAATCTTTCGTGAATGGTTTGCTCTAGATTAAGAAGCGTCTGCGCTTCTTCCTGCCCCGGGCGGTGAATGGGAATGTTAATCCTCCTCTCGGCGATGGCGACAACATCCTCCGCCCTCAGTATTTTGCTCTGCCGGTGGCTGGCGTCGGCTAGCGCTTCTTTCAGCAGATCGTCAGCTGAGGAGGGAAGTTTTTTATCGCCGAAATAGCGGTGCGCCACCTGCACCGCGGCCTTGATGGCGGCGTAAGAAATTTTTATCCGGTAGCTTTGCTCGAGAAGCAGGCTGTCGTAAACCAAAACCCGCTCCGCCTCGTCCTGGTCCAGCTCGCGCACGTTTATCACCTGGAAAGCGTCGGCAAAAGAGTTGTTCGGCTCGATAAACTGCTTGTACTCCTTCGGGTAGGTGGTGGCTATCGTCGGAAAATCGTTCGAGGTCAAGTAAGGGATCAAAATGTCCGAAGCGCTTAATCCTTTGCCGCCCGCGGTCTTGGTCAGATTATGAATGTCGGGAACGAAAAGAATGATATTGCCCGCGGCGTAGATCTCGGAGAATACAGCCTTCACCCTGGCTTCCAGCTCGGCCTGGTCGGCATTGGACATCAAGGCGCTCACATCGAGAGAAACGAGACGCTTGTCGAAAAGCGGCGCCGGTACCTCGTCCTGGCTGATCATCGACGCCAAGTGGCCGACAATCGTCTCCTTTCCAACTCCGGGCTCGCCGACCAAAATCGCGTTCGGGCGGTTCGGACGCGAAATAGTATCCAGCAAGCGCTCGTACTCATCCTCGTGGTTAATCAGGAAGCCTGCGCGCCCGGCGCGCGCCAGGTCGGTCAAGTCGACGCTAAAACGATCCAGAACCGGCGTCGGTCTGGCGGTCCAGGCGCGGTTCATATAGCGGTGGCGGATACCGAACGGTTCGCTGCGGAAGCCGCCCAGAGCCGAAGGCAGGCGGCGGGGGCCAAAGGTGCGGCGAAAGCGTCCAAAGATGAGCGCCCGTTCCAAGTCGCCGGATTCGATTTCAAAAAGATCAAAGATGCTGTCGGTGGATTCGCCGCGCAAGTCGCGTAGCCCGGCAAAAACATCAGCCGGCTCGATAAAGAGGCGCGCCGAGGAAAGCGCTTGGTTAGAGGCGGCGGCGGCCAATCCGGTCAGCTTCTCAGTAATCTCGTTTTTAGCCAGCTTTTTTCCGGACAAACTCTTACCGACTTTTTCCTTGAACTTCGCTTCAATTTCTTTCGGTTCGACATCCATCCTTAACAACGCCTCGCGCACGCCGGGGTTCAGAACCAAATCCAATCCCACATAGAGCAGCGGGTCGCCGCCGAAAGTCGCCGCGCGGCCATAGGCCGAAACAAGAACGCGCCGCGCCGCGGGAGTGAAAAAGTCGTCGAGGTTCGCTTTTCTTTTCCGCTCTATATTTCCTAAATTCTCGTTGCCGCTCCACAGGTGGACCGCTCCGTCGAGAACGAACAAGAACATCAGGGCGCCGATCCAACGCAGCAAAGGCCAGGTCGAAAGAAGCAGGATGACGGCAGTGACCGTAAACAGCACAGACCAGATCGAAACGAGTATCTCGGCGGCTATTCTTTCCGGCTGGGTTAATTTGAAGAGCGGCTCGTTATAGTAGATTTCCGTCGGTGTCTTTTTCATGGCAAGTTGATGATTATTTTATACAGAAAAAAAGCCGGCAGAGCCGCCCAGGCCAGATAAATCGCCGCGCCGGCCGCCAATATGATCAGATAAAAAATCCCGCCTGCCAGCACGCGGAAAAAGCGGAAAAAAAATCCCAGGATATAGCCGACAACGCTTCGGTCCTGGTATAAAGGAGTGAAAAAAAGGCGGAAGTTGACCTTCAAAGCAAAGACTTGATCCAAACTCGCCAAAATCTCGAAGGTCCGGCTGGCGATCTGGCGAAAGCCGTCTCGGTACCAATGTCGCAAAAAACGGACCAATCCCTGCCAGAATCTCTGCGCCAAATAGCTAAGCATATCTCAAGTATAGAGCAAAACGTGGCCGAAAAGCACTATGGCAACAAAGTAAAGTTTAAAGCTTAGTACTTCGAATTTCGAATTTACGCTTTTTTATCCTCGTCCCAGGTCAAGGTTCCGCTCTGGTACTCGGTAACGCGCGTCTCGAAAAAATTCTTCTCTTTTCTCAGGTCGATAATCTCGCTCATCCAAGGGAATGGATTTTCGGTTCCGTATACTTTAGGCAGGTTTATCCTCTCCAGCCTCCGGTCGGCGATATACTCCAGGTACTCCCCGATGGTTTCGGCGTTCAATCCTAGAATGCCTCGCGGCAGGCAGTCCTTGGCGTAAGCGTACTCCAGCTCGACGCCACGCTTGATATTCTCTGTTATCTTTTGCTTGAACTCCTCAGTCCAGATTTCCTGGTTCTCCTGAACGATAGCGTTTATCAGCGAGCTCCCGAAAGCCAGGTGGACCGACTCATCGCGGAGAATGAACTGAAACTGCTCGCCGACTCCGACCATTTTGTTTTGCCTGAGGAAGGAAAGCATCATAACGAACCCGGCATAAAAGAAAATCCCTTCCATAATGACGTAGTAGCCGACCAAGTCGTGCACGAAGCGTTGGACGTTTTCCGATCCGTCAGTAGAAAATCCGGAGTCGAGCACCGATTTGGTAATACTCACCACAAAATCATCCTTGTCCTTGATAGAAGGGATGTTGATATACATGTTGTAAACCTCGTCTGAAGAAAGGCCGAGGGTGTCGCAACAGTAGATGAAGCAATCGGTGTGAACCGCCTCTTCGAAAGCTTGACGCAGAAGATACTGCCGCGCCTCGGGATTGGTAATGTGGCGGTAGATGGCCAGAACGATATTGTTGGCGGTCAGACTCTCGGCAGTGGAAAAAAATCCCATGTTCCACATAATCATCCGCCTCTCGTCCTCGGTCAGCGCCGATTTGCTTTGCCACATCTCGACGTCCTTCTGCATATTAACCTCCTCCGGCACCCAGTTATTGGCGACGCCGGTCTTATAGAACTCCCTCGCCCACTTGTACTTGATGGGAAGGATTTTGTTCGGGTCGGTTACTTCGGAATTGAGTATTCTCTTTTCTTGGTTGCTCATTTTATTATTGACATGATTCGCATGTTTCTCCGACGACAAGAACGTCTCCCCGCTGCATTGGCGCCGTTTCTAGCGCAGGCGCCGCCGGCAGATCCTCAAACTTCTTATTGATGTCTAAAGTGCTCTTTTCGACAGCCGAGGCCCCCAAAGTGCGCAAGTAGTAAGTGGTCTTCAGCCCCATCCTCCAGGCGGTAAGATACACGTCGGAGATGAAGGAGCCGGAGTGGCTCGAGGTGAAAATATTCACCGACTGGCTTTGGTCGATCCATTTATTGCGGTAAGCGGCGTGCTTCACCAGCCAGGCCGGATCGATCTCGAATGTTTCCTGATACTTCAGTTTCAGGCGTAGCGGAATCTCGGGGATGAAAGATATGTTGCCGTCGAAGTATTTTATCTTCTCCAACGTCCCTCGGTCCCACAAATCCAGTTTCTTGAGATCCTCCACCAGGTATTCGTTGATGACCGTAAACTCCCCGCTGAAGTTAGATTTTACGTAAACGTTCTTGTAAATCGGTTCGATCGAAGGGTAAACGCCGGAGATATTGCTGATGGTTGCGGTCGGGGCGATGGCCATGCAGTTCGAATTACGCATCCCGTATTTCTTGATGTGCTCGCGAACCGGCTCCCAGTCCATCCGCGAGGTGTAGCCGACTCCGGTCGGCAACCCTCTCTCTTCTTCGAGCATCTTGAAGGTGTCTAAGGGCAGTAAATTTCGCTCCCACTTAGATCCCTTGTAGCTTTCATATGCCCCCTTCTCCTTAGCCAACTCCGAGGAGCTTAGGATCGCGTGATAGGAGATAAACTCTTGTAACTCGTCGGAAAAAGCAACCGCTTCGTCACTGGCGAATCCGAGGTCCAGCTTGTAGAGCGCATCCTGCATGCCCATAACGCCGAGTCCAACGGGGCGGTGGCGTAAGTTGGAGGCCTCCGCCTCGGGAGTGGGGTAAAAATTGATGTCGATGACGTTGTCGAGCATGCGCATCGCGGTTTTCACCGTTTTTTGCAGTAGCTCCTTGTCGAGCTTGCCGTTTGCGACGTGAGCCGCGACATTGATCGAACCGAGGTTGCAGACGGCGGTCTCCTCCTTTGAAGTGTTAAGCGTTATCTCGGTGCAAAGATTGGAGCTGTGAACCACGCCGACGTGATCCTGCGGCGAGCGGATATTGCACGGGTCTTTGAATGTTATCCACGGATGCCCGGTCTCGAAGAGCATTGTGACCATATGCCGCCACAAATCCTTGGCCGGCACCCTCTTCCAAAGATTAATCTTTCCCTCATCGGCCATTTTCTCATACTCGACATACTGTTCCTCAAATTTGCGACCATAGATGTGGTGCAAATCCGGAGTCTCATCGGGAGAAAAAAGAGTCCACTGGCCGCCTTCCATCACCCGCTTCATAAACAGGTCGGGAATCCAGACCGCGATATTGGTATCGTGCGTGCGCCGCCGCTCGTCGCCGGTATTCTTCCTCAGTTCGATAAAGCTCTCTATGTCGTAGTGCCAAGCTTCCAGATATACGCAAGCCGCGCCGCGCCTTTTTCCGCTGCGGTTGATGGCGGCGGTAGTCGCGTCGACAATCTTTAGAAACGGTATCACTCCCTGGCTTTGAACGTTGGTGCTTTTGATGAGCGCGCCTGTGCCGCGGATGTTCGTCCAATCGTTGCCGATGCCGCCGGACCATTTGGCTAGCTCCGCGTCGTCGGCAATGCACTTGAAGATGTGCTTTAAGTCGTCCTCGACGGTGGTTATATAGCAGGAGCTCATCTGCGGATGGGTGGTCCCGGAATGAAACAAGGTCGGCGTCGAAGTTACGTAAAGAAGGTTTGATAAGACGTTGTAAAACTCGACGGCGGAAGCATTTTTGTCTTTTTCGTTTATAGAAAGACCCATCGCTACGCGCATCCAAAAGTACTGCGGCGTCTCCAAGATGTTTTGCTCGTAATCCCTCAGGAAGTAGCGATCATACAGAGTTTGCATCCCAAGGTAGCGGAAAAGGTTGTCGCGGCCGAGATCGAGCGCCGCGGACAGCTTTTTAAAGTCATACTCGAGCATTTTTGGATCGATGCGGCCGATCTCCACTCCTTTCTTGATGCTGTTCTTCAGTCCCTCGCGGTACTTTTCGGCAAAACCGGATTCAAACTCATAAATATCAAGCACCTCTTTATAAAGCTCATTTGCCAAAAGTTTGGATGCTAAGCTCGAGAAAACGGGATCGCGCTCGATGCGCCCGCGGAAAGACATAAGAAGTGCCGTATTTATCTCTTGAGTAGAGATGCCGTCGTAGATGCTCCGTTTACACTCATTTACCACTTCCGCAACGTCGACTTCCTCGCCTTTAAAAAGCGAGCGCAGCAAACCTTCAATCTCTTTAATATCGAACTTTGTTAGCGACCCGTTCCGCTTCTTGACCTGCAGCTCGCTCCTCTCGATCTTTTCCAACAGCTCTTCTTGCTTGTGCTTCCGTAAGTCTGCTCTCTCCTGGCGGTATATGATGTATGATTTTGCAATATCAAAATAACCGTTCTCCACCAGCTTCTTCTCGACCAAGTCTTGGACTCGCTCCACTTCGGGAGTTTCATAAGAGAACAAGTTTTCCAATTCCAAAACGACGCTGTCGGTAACGACAAGCGTCGCTTCTTTGTTCTCATCGCCGGTCACGGCCAGGAAAGCCTTGCTCACGGCCGATTCTATTTTTGAGCGGTCGAAATCCACGATTCGTCCGTCCCTTTTCTTTATCTTTTCTATGCTCATTGGTTTTTTAGAGGTTAGTTTTCCCGGGGTTGCTGTCTTAAGCTTCCCTGTTTTTTTCTCGGCCTTGTTTTAGTACTTCATTATACCCGACCGCTTCCCGCTATTCTGGGGAAAACTATTTTTAGCGGTGTATTAAAACGCCTTGCCAGCTCTTGACACTTAAACGCCAAGCGCTGACTGTTGTATACTTTGTGCAATGGACAAGTCTGAGGAGTTGAAAAGGCTGGAAGAGGAGACGCGTTCCGACGGCAATCTGCCGCTTTTGGAAGCCAGCTTGGTTTTCGGAGAAGGCGCATCCGGCGCTAAAGTTCTGTTTATCGGCGAAGCGCCTGGATACCACGAGGACCAGCAGGGCCGCCCTTTCGTCGGCCAGGCCGGAAAGCTTTTAGACAAGCTGATCGCCTCGGTAGGCTGGGAGCGAAAAGACGTGTATATAACAAACATCGTCAAGCGCCGTCCACCCAACAACCGCGACCCCCTGCCGGAAGAGATAGCCGCTTATGCTCCTTATTTAAAAAGGCAAATCGAGATAATAGACCCGAAGATTATCGCCACCCTCGGCCGATTTTCAATGAACTACTTCCTGCCAGAAACCAAAATTTCCAAGGACCGCGGCAAGGCCTTCGTTTTGAAAGGGAAAATAATATTTCCTCTCTATCATCCCGCGGCTGCTTTGCGCTCGACGACGGTCGCAAACGACCTAACAGCCGACTTTGCCAAGCTACCAAAAGTTCTACGCGACTATAGTAAGATAATCGCCTCCGTCTCCACCAAAAAAGGGGCCGAAAAGGAAACATCATCCTACCGCGCCAATCAAAAAGAAGCACGACCGGAAGAAAACACTCAACTGCTTTAAAAAACTTCGTTCTAGGTGGCGAAGCAATAACTAGTTGTCCGTTAATTTAACCGCAGTATATTTAATTAAATTATTACTTCACAAACCCCAAATACTTGTCCCAGAACTTTTTTTAAGCCGCCAATACTTATTAGCTTCTCCATTTACAGACGAATCGGAAAATTCACTTAGAGCCCGCGCTACCTTTAAATTGAGGTCTGGTTTTATAGGAGGAAGCTTGGACTTGGTAGCGACAAACTTTCCATTTTTTCTCCTAACCTTAACCACCACAGATCTCTCTCGATAATCCGGGCTTGAAATAGTTATACCTGTTGGAAATTTTTTACATCTCCTAGATAAGCGTTAAAGTATAATGCTCCGCATATATTGGTGAAGTCCTTCCGAGTTAACTTATCCCTTTTGAAATCTCTGACTGACTTCTTGTAGAAGATACCGGTTATCTGCTTAACGGTCGGCTTTTTGCGATCATTAAACCACAACTTAACTAACGAAAGGGTAGAATATTTTTCCATCAACTTTCTAAATTCACTCATATAAATAAACCACCATGGATTAAGGAGGGACGTCCTTAACCAAGGTACAAAACCCCACTTACTGTTTTGCTTCTGATCTTGTTTTTTATGGTATAGCGCCGACTCTGGAGCGTTAATGAGCTACCGCACCGATTGCAGCGTGGCGATTCACCTATCGATTGACTTAACCGCGGTAACTGGGCCGCTTGAAGAAACAATAAAATCATAATCATAAAACCTGCTCCTCGATGGAATAACAATATTTTTACGTCCGCCAAGCTCTTTGAGCGCCGCTTCGTCAATCAACTTAATCAATCCAAAGTTTTTAACCTTAGCGCGGCCGTATCGAATTCTTATATAGCCACCCATACCCCTCAGGTAATACCCTATAGGCGTATATGTTTTTCTCTCTTTATTAGCACTATAACGAAAATGGTTGTTTCTCGCATGCAGGTTTCCCACTACCAATAAATATTTTTCTCCTTCCCTAATGCGTTTCTTTATATTACTAGCGGTTTTAAGCTCGCCTTCATTCCATTTTTTCGCTTCATGCGTTATAGCCACAACCTCTTTCCCCTGACTAAATAAATATTTGAACAGTTCAATATGCTCTTGCCCTATCAACCCACTGTCTGACACCCAAATTTCCTTTTTTAGTCCTTTATACAATGGCTTTGAGTCTCCGTTTTTTAATGAACGCAGGCGTTTGTTCCAGCGCACCGGCAACTCCATGAATACCGTATCTATATCAAATTTATCAACAAAAATTCGGATGACTTCAATATTAATTTTTGCGCCATGAACCTCCCCTAATACTATTAGGGGTTTACCGCTAAATTTATTTAATATGTTTTTCCAGGACGACATAAACATTATTTAAAATAAAAAGGGGCGCTGGTATAATTATACATACCAGCGCCGAGCTGAGTACTGCCTTAATCAGAGTCGTCAGGGTCGCTGCCCTTCCACGTGGTCTTCGTAGCCGTACCGGCTGCGATGACTCGTGTCTCCTCCTCAGAAACCGGAGTTGCTATAAGCATAGCAAACACTTCTGGAACCAGATCCACGACCTCACCCCCTTTCAAAGCCTTGTTGTTATGATCACGCCCTCTTGGAGAGCAGTCTAACCATAGTTTGTAGAATAGGTTGGTGAGTCAACTCTTCTACCCAAAGCCACTGACCGTTGGGGTTAATCTCAAGAAAAACATATTCCCCCTCTGGAGTACATATCAGGTCTATAGCACCGAAATGCAAGTCAAACTTGCGCACGATTTCTAAACACTTGTCTTCAATGTCGCGCGGCAAAGCGTATGAAGTAACCGGCACTCTACCAAAAACCACCCCGTCTCTCCAATCAATTTTCGACGCTTCATCGCTTTGGGAATCAATCTTTGCGGAAAAGACAGCGTCGCCCACAACAGTTACCCGAACCTCGAAGGATTTTTCCACATACTCTTGGAATATTCCTCCGCTGTTACGGATAAGGTTAATGTCGTGCATCTCCTTTTGCGTCACTACAGTTGTAGGAACTCCCCAAACTGCATCACCGCTTCCAGGTTCGATGGTCGGAAACCGCAAGGTTTTATAGATCACCCTACCTTTACAAAAGCCAAAAAACCGTTCCACCTCTCTTGGAGAATTAGTGATAATCGTGCGAGGAGTTTTTAAACCAACGCTTCTAGCTAAGTTGAGTTGTAATCCTTTGTGACGAGACTGAGTTAATGCGGTAAGTTTACTAACCCAAAACGCGTCTCCCAAACCGAAATAGAGATGCTCTAGAAATTCTTTCAACTCTCGATCTGCAAACTTTCTTTGTCCAGCGTCAGCGACGTTGATCTTAATAGGTTCTGGGCGTCTATATAAGACGCTTCTAATCTCTGACAATTGAACGTCCTCTCCTTTTAAAGTAATTTTTCCACCATGCGGAGAGAAAAACGATAACTCTGCCCCATCTTCAAAGAAGTGATCGGTGTCAAGTCGAACAATCGCTTCTCCTGCATTAATTAAAGCGCTCCCTACAACGTCACTGTGTACGTCTAAACTATTAGAGATTATCAGTACAGACAAGACAGACTCCTCCTTTAGCGCAAAAGATCAGCTTAATTTGTAACCGCTTTAATTATTAATTATCTATTAGATAAGTCAATAAACTTACATAAGTAAATTAGATATCCATAACCTTTAGATCCGCCTCCTTTCTAGCTAACAAGCCGCTTAATGCCGCATCTTCAGAGACAGCGCGGGCGATCTCCGTTCCGCCCAAAAGCCGCGGCAGTATGACGTAATCTGCACCCGCGGCGTAGAGCTTCTTCGCCTCAGACTCGCTTTCCGAGGAAACGACCACCTTGGCCGACGGATTAAAGCGTCTGACTAGATTCACCAGCAACATGCTATCCCGCTGATCGGGAATGGTCGAGATCACCAAAGAAGCCTTATCCACTCCCGCCGCCTCGCGGACGTCGCTGTCCGAGACGTCGCCGTAAATCGCTCTCACTCCCTCGGTTTTCAGCTCCTTAATCACCTCCGGATCCAGATCGACGACTACCACCTCTTCCTTGCGCTTCTCCAAAGCGCGCAGGATGCTGCGTCCCATCCGGTGCGCGCCGACGAGCACAACGTGTCCCGAAAACTCTTTTTGTTCCTCTTCGCCGTTTTCGCCTTTCCTCTCGAACTTCTCCAGAATATCTCTAAACAAGGAGTAGATAGTGGTGTCGAAGGTTATAAAGTAAGAGGAGATGAAGATAGAGATGATGGCCGCGATGGTTATTAACGACAACACTCCCCCGCTGATTTCTCCCCAGGTCATCGCCAGGGCGGCGATGACCAAGCCGAACTCCGAAACCTGGCCCAAGGATAAGCTACTGTAAAAAGAAGTCTTGGCGCGATATCCCGCCGCGCTGGAAATCAGGAAAACAATAACCGGCTTAAGTACCAGCACTAGAAGAGTTATCGCCAAAGCCGGCCAGATATAAGCAAGACCATGGTAAGAAAAAACATCCGCTCCCAATCCGACGAAGAAAAGTATGATGAAAAAATCTCTTAAAGGGCGCAGCTCGGCACGGATTTGCAGGTGTTCGGAGGATCCGGCGAGCGCCAACCCCGCCAAGAAGCCGCCGACCTCGATGGATAATCCGATCCACGGCAGGCTGGCGAGCATCGCCACACCCAGTCCCCAAGCCAGGCCGAAAAGATATATCAGCTCGCGCGACTTGCCTAAAAAATCCAAGACAGCCGGCATCAGCTTTGAAGAAAGCATCACCGCAGCCACGAATATCAGTCCGCGCAATAAAGTGAAGGCCATCGGCCAGCTCACTCCCCCGCCGTTGCGTAAATCGGCGGCGACCATTAAAGCGATGATTGCCGCCAAATCTTGCAGCAAAAGGACGCTCAGCGAGATGCGCCCATGGAGGCTGTTCAGCTCTTTCTTTTCCGAGTAGATTTTTACAACAACGATAGTCGAGGAAAAAGTCGCGGCGAGCGCGATGTAGGCCACAGCCTGGCCGTGAAAACCGAGCCAGCCCGCGACTAACATTCCGGCCAAAAAGGTTAAGGCCATCTGACCGAAACCGATAAAAAGAGTCCGCCAGCCGGCCTTAGCCAGGGAGCGGAAGTCCATCTCCAGCCCGACGATAAAAAGAAGAAGAGCGATGCCGATGCTAGAAAGCTGATTAAGTAGATTTAGGTTCAAAGCCTCGGCATAACCGAAGTAACCGATGATCAGGCCAGCGATTATAAACCCGGTAATGGTCGGCTGCTTCAAGAAGCTCACTAAAAACGCGCACAAGGCGGCGAGGATTACGGCGGCAGCTATTCCGACAAACAAGCTCATATCTGCTGTATGCTTTTAACTCTAACGGAAAAGCCGCTTATTTCAAAACACCCAACAGGGCGAAAAGCAATGAAAATCCTAATATCGAAATACGAAACAGAGGAGAAATCCGAAATCTTAAATACTAAACCCTAAACAAATCACAAACTATAAATCCTAAATTACAAACACGGACGGGTTTGGAGTTTGTTATTTAATATTTCGAATTTGTTTCGGATTTAGGATTTCGTGCTTAGAATTTAGCGCAAAGCGTAAAACGCAAAGCTTAAAAGAACGCCAACCGCTGGTCGTTAGTTATTTTGACTTTTGCACTTTTAGCTTTGCGCTTTCTTGGTGCCCTCGGTGAGACTCGAACTCACAATCTCCGGCTTCGGAGGCCGATGTTCTATCCAATTGAACTACGAGGACTTTTCGCGCTTATTCTCCCACAAGCCGCCCTGGGGCGCAATGGCTTCTAGTGATAGATCAGCTCATACAAAATACCGCCGCAGAACACCGCCAAAAGCAGCCAAGAGGAGGCGATAGCCGCCCAACCCAACCTTTTTTTCTCCCGCCTGACCCTTCGCCAAAGCAAGACGATCAACACTCCCTCTATGGAAACGAATATCCCGCCGACGACGCCGATAAGGGCGATGAAGTTATTAAAGCCTGCGGCGTAAAGAAACATAGGTATCAGTGCGACCGCCAAACCTCCCAAAAAAGGCTTCTGCCGAGCGTCGAAAACTATCGTCTGATAAATATTTTTTCCGATGACGGCGTAGGAGGTCAGCACCGCCAGCAATCCCAAAACTCCCACCAGCCACACCGCCTCGATCGGCAGCGTGGAAGCCAAGCCGACGACCGAATCCTCCGTAACATTATTCGCCACCAAACCTACGACTCCAGCTATGAAAAACACGTATAAAATCGCGGGGAGCAGCGTTCCGACAACGACCGCCGGCCGCGCCAGTTTCAGCGCTTTGCTTTCCTTAAAAAACTTTACCAGAGGAGGAATCGCCGTCCGCCCCCAATAAGAGAACAGGATTACGCCGTACGGAAGGAAAGCATATTTCAGATCGGCAGCCTGCAGGATTACAAGATTGCCCAGCCCCTTGGCGCCGTAGCCGAAGATGACGAATATTATCGCGGCGATGCTCAGCGTGCCCAGCGTTTCAGCTAGCGCCAAGCGCTTGGTCTGCCAGAAAATTAGAATAGTCCCGATGGCCCAGGCGACAAGAAGTGCAGCCGGCTTCAGAGTGCCGGGAAGTATAAGCATAAAAAACCTCTCACCGAGGATGAGGTAAACGGTAAGCATTAACATCAGTCCGATCGGGCTGATAATGGTCGCTACCCACTCGAAGAATTTTCCAAGATACATCTTGGAAAACCCGACCAAGCGGTGCTCGCCAGGAGTGGACTCGACTACCTCGGCGTACATCAAGTGCGCCAAGGCGACGATGGCCGCGAAGATCAGAAGATAAGCCGATCCGACCAGCCACCCGGATCGGGAAAAAACATACGGCAGAGCGAAAACCCCGGCGCCGATAATAGTCCCGGATAAAAGACCGACCCCTAAAAGCAATTTTCTGAACATAAGCTAATCAGCTTTCGTTGTTAATTATGACAAGATATTAACGCAAGGCAAAGAAGTGCAAAATAACGAAAACTCGAAATCCTAATCCGCCAGGCGGCGGACGAAATCCGAAACAAAGGTGAAAGCGCAAAGCGCAAAAGAATTGACGACTGACGACCTATCGTTGTTTTTTTGCTTTTAGTTTTTCGCTTTGCGCTTCTACAGCACTCTTTGTTCGCTGTCCGCCTTGTATTTTTCGATAACCACTAGGAGTTTGTCGATCATCGTCTTCGGGTCGGCTTCGTAAACCAGCTTGCCCTTCATCTCGTCGGCGCGGTGCGATTTTTCTACCAGAGTCTTCAACACCTCGTCCGTCTCCCATTCGCCCTCCAAAATGCCGATCGGCTTTTTGTCCTCGAAAGCTATGGTGAACTCGTTAATGGTCCCCATGCGCCCGCAGCCTTCTATCACCGCGTCGGCCGTCCTCGTCAAAAGCAGGTTGCGGCCGGAATACCCGGCGCCGGTATAAATGATGAGATCGTGATAGGCTATCGGCAGCTGGTAGACCTCGATGTGTTCCTTCTCGCTCGAAGCCGGCGAAATACCGACCACGATGCCGCCGGCCAGCTTCGCCCCTTTGGCCGCCCAAAAAGGAAAGCCGGTGGTCGCGCCGTCGACCAGAACCGCTCCGCGTTCGGCGATCTGCCGTCCTAGTTCCTCGGCTTTGCCAAAAGCGCTGTCGCCGCAGTGGCTCGTGTCCGCCGCTCCGGAAATACAGATTTTTATCTTGGGAAAATGCTTCTTTTCTATCTCTGCTGACATATTTTTAAATTTTATTAAACCAATTCAACCTCTTCGCCCGGAGCCGGAACCACCGCCTCGATTGCCAGTTCGTCCTTGATCTTCGCGGCCAAAGTCTTGCTGGAATCCTCGTCTCCCTGGACGACGAAAACTTTCTTTAATGATCCAACGGCCGGCTTAAGCCATTTAAGCAGGCGTAGCTGGTCGGCGTGCGCGGAGTATCCGCCGATCTCCACTCGGCGGCAGCGCACCGCGACCTCTTGGTCCATAATGCGCACCGTCTGCGCCCCCTCGAGTATCTTCCGCCCCAAAGACCCCTCGGCCTGATAGCCGACGAAAAGAATGGTGTTTTTGGGGTCGGAAAGGTAAAGCTGCTCGTGCCGAACGATGCGGCCTCCGTGCGACATACCCGATCCGGCAATGATTATCTTCGGCGCAGGAACGTCAGCGATGGCACGCGACTCTTCGGAGGTCAAAGTTACCTTCAGTCCCGGAAAGTTGAACAACGGGTCGCCCTTCTTAACCAACTTCTCCACGTCCGGATTGAACCAGTCCTCGTACCACTTGTAGACGGCGGTGAGCTTGATCGCCAGAGGACTGTCCATAAAAACCGGCGTCGGCGGAATGCGCTTATTCCGCACCAACTCATCGATGGTTAGAAGAAGCTCTTGGGCGCGCTCCATCGCGAAAGCCGGTATCATCAACACACCTCCATCGCGGACGGTCTCTTCGATTGTATCCTCCAGCACCTCGCGGCTCTTTCCCAGCTCCTCATGGATGCGGTCTCCGTAAGCCGACTCGATTAAAGCGTACTCGGCGTCAGGAGCGACAAGCTCTCCTTCCTTGATAAGCGGCGGATTAACGTTTCCCAGGTCTCCGGAAAACATTACCCTTTTTCCATCGGCAAATACCTCGTAGGAGCAGGAACCGAGAATGTGCCCCGCGTCATGCGCGGCGATTTTTATGCCGTCGACGGAGACAGTTTCTCCGTAGTTTATCGTCTTCCACAGGGACATCGCCCCGTCCACGTCCTCCTTGGTGTAAAGCGGAGGAACCTCCTCCCGCTTCGCCTCGCGGAACAGGATGTCCTCTGAATCGAGGAGCAGTTCCTTGGCAAAGTCCCTGGTCGGCGCGGTCGAATAGATCGGGCCGCGGTACCCGTCTTTATAAAGTTTCGGCAACCGACCAGTATGATCGATGTGGGCGTGGGTGACGAAGACCGCTTTTATTTTCTGGACGTCGAAATTGAATTTCTCAAAGTTATTCCTCTCGGAATAGTGGGTCCCTTGAAAAAGTCCGCAATCCACCAGCATCTGGGTTTCCCCTGAAGTGATAAGATAGTTTGAGCCGGTAACCGACTCCGCTCCTCCTAAGAACTTTATCTTCATAAGCAGTTTTTTATTTGTTTAACTGCTTTTTAGGATACAACAAAATAGCGCAAAGCGAAAAGCTAAAAGCGAAGAATAGCAACTAGCGGTTAGAGATTAGCGACTAGTGGCCAGTTCTTTTACGCTTTACGCTTTAAGTTTTGCGCTTTTATATCCCCAATTTCTTTAGGAACCCGCCGAAAGCATTCTCAATTAACGCCGCCGGATTAGATTCCTGTAGGTTGGACTGGTAAACGTTGACGGTTGCCCGCTGAGAAGTTTCGGCATAACAGCTCGGATTCTGGGAGTATTGGTTACGGACAGTTAAGGTATAGGTCGTGTTGGATAAGGGCGTTACCGAAACCTGACCGCTGTTGATCTGCATAGACGAATCCGCATTCATTGGCCATCCCGGGTAATTATTGGTCGCTCCTCCGGGGTAGGCAAGATAATCAGTGGGAACCGCTCGCGAGGGCGAGTTGGAATACGTGAGAGGAACTTCCCACGTAAAGTAAGTGGACTTGTGGACGAGTATGTTAGAAGGGTTGGCGGTGAAGTTATTGATTGTCGGCGGCTGGATGACTGCGAGAGTATTAGATTCGCTTTGTGACGACGAATTTATCGGCTGGCTTGCGGGAACTGTTCCGACATATTCGCAAGTCGAAGTCGGCACGCAATTCTTTCCACTGCTGTCGCACACGGTCGTCTGAACCTCCTGCCACGACGGCCTGGTCCAGTCGCAGGTGTATGGGTCTCTGGTGCAGGTCAGAGTGTAATCAGTGCTATTTGCCGGGACCGGAGGTGAGAAAGAACCTGATCCTTGGTTGGTAAACGAGGCGGAGGATGACCAGCCGCCGGAAGACTTAACCGAGCAGGTACCGGGGTTGGATAAAGGTGAAGATAAGCTCCAGCCAACGGTCTGCGTTCCGCCACCGGGTTTACACTCGGTTACCGGCTGAGGAGTATAGTTGCTGCAGGAATTGGACGCCGTCGCGCTCCACGATAGAGTGTCGTTTAACCCGACTCCATTAACGGGAATACAGGCTAAAGTCGGCGATCCCGCGCTTACGCCATTTACAGTAAACCTGGTTATAGAGATGTCGTTTCCAGTATTTGCCGGCGGAGGGGTGACTGAACCACAGACTGAATTACATGAGGCGTTGGGATAGCAGGTGCCGTTGGCCGCGTTGCAGGCGGAAATATTAGAATATTTCCCGGAAACGCAGGAATTGCTGCTACAGTAGTAATAAGTGTTAGAGGACGCAGCCGCACACTGTGGATCTTGTTGACAAGCGCTTTGGGTGGGATAACAAATTCCGGTGCTGGAAACTGCCGTTAAGGCGTTTTGACAGGCAGTTACGCTGGGATATAACTTGGAAGTCTGGGTGCAAACGTTCGGACCGCCCAGCGGAGTTTTGCAGTAATAATACTTCTGCGCGCCTTGATAATTAGCTGTGGCTGTTATATTTAGGTAAGACGGATCAGGAGTGATTGTGATAGTTGTCGATGTTGAATATTGGCGGTAAGCGCCGTCAGCATATTCCCAGTTATGAAAGGTGTAATCTTGCCCCCCACTGTTTTTAGAACTTGGGGCTGTTAAAGAAAATGAGTTGGGGCTAGTAAAAGCCTTACTAAAAGATGTACTAACTGGACCCCAAGGAGTAGTAATGTTAACGCCGCTAATTGGGGAAGAGTTTAAAGAAAAATTATACTGAGCCGGCGCCGGACAAGCTAACGACGATGTATATGTACAAATCGTTCCGGCGGCGGCGGCGCTTGTCGTATAACACTTAACCGTGTTTTTCTGATATGAACTAGCGCAGGTTCCATCATAGGGATAGGGACTTGGACACTTTCCCGTCCCCTCTGGACAACTGTAGTTGGCAGGCGCGGGAGTGGAGTAAGCTCCTGTCGACGGATCTCGCGCGCAACAAATTTTGTATTGCCCGCCGATAGAGCAGGAACAACTACCGGCATCCAAAACAGAACTGGATCCGGTTTTATAAACCGCATTTGGTTGATATTTATCGGCGGTAGAACAGACTGCTGACAACCCCCATGACGACGGTATAGTTATTGCCCAGGAGCATTGCCTCCATGTGGAAGTCGAGGTTCCTTGAGTTAAAACACATACATACTCATACTTAGTCCAAGGGTTCCCAGCCCCGCAAGCCGGTGATCCAGGAGTTGGACATTCGCCGGAATTGTTAGCCGAGGGGCCATTATCACAAGTTGCACCAACCTGATGCGAGCTGTCGCAATAGGGTAAACTAGGCGATGTAGAAATAAGCGGACAAGTGTTGTAATTTCCTCCGTCCAATATCGGACGCGCAAAAACGACCTGACTACCTAAACTCGTAAGAGCGCTTACCGCTATTCCGATAATTGCAAAAACTAACTGTCTTCGCATTTTTTATAATTGTATATAAAAATACATATCTAGCAAACAGAAAACCGCGCTATTTTCATAGCGCGGTCCGTGAGTCGTTAACTCACTTTGGTTCAGAAACATAAGAAAAGGCTACTCGCGTAGCGGCTAGAGTAGATTCCCAAGCTTTTGCTTGAGGCGAGTAGAGGCTGTATCCTACCAGAACGTTTCCGCTTAGCGTCTTTCCAGACACAAGTAAACTTATGTTTGGATTAGACACCGTGGCCACAACCTCCCCTTTTGTGACCGATTGGCCAATTTTAACCAACACGTTGAGGCTATCTCCTACATACAGGATTATGGCACCCTCCTGACGGTTCATCAAAGACGGAGTTGGGTCGACAAAAAAGCCGGAGGACGTTCCGCTCGCGACACCCGCAGCAACAACAACCCCATCAATTGGCGAACGGAGTTCTGTTTTTGCAGGGAGGTTAAAGATGAGGTAGAAGTTCCTCCACCAACTAGGGGTAGTCGGAGTATCGCCCGGATCTTCGTACAGCAATCCCGTCTTCCAGTATGGATTACCGAGGATTTGCTCTCCCGCTGGAGCAGTAGTGCTCGTTGGGAAAGTTTGGGTCAGCGATGGCTGGGTAGGTTGAGTCGGCTTGGTGGGAGTAGTTGGCTTAGTGGGGTGCTTGACCTGCGTGACGCGAGGCTTCGACACCGGCACCGTAACGCTGGTTGTCGGGTATAAGAATCTGTGCCAGAACGGCTTCGTTACATAGACGACTCCAGTAACGAACGCCACAACTATCAGAATGATGGCCGCGGTGGTTCCCAAAGAAGCCGGACGTCCTCCCATCCCGTTTCGATGCTTGATCGCGGACATGACCGCGACCTCCTTTCCTACATTCTTTTTTTGGTTCAGGGTCTGACCTAAGCTTGACAACAAATTCCGGTTTTGTCAAGGGCGCATATTTTATGCATGAAAAAACTCTATTACTTTACAAACCCCAAATACTTGTTCCAGAATTTCTCTTTAAGGCGCCATTTATCATCCGCCTCTTCACCGTATGGATCGGAAAATTTTAACATGGCGGTTTTTATCCTCTCGTCTAAGTCATACGTTTCCGTGCGCTCACGGCTTTGCAAATAAGTGTCAAAATATAAAATATCACAGATGCCGGAAAACTCATCAATATCTATTTTTTTATCGCGAAAATCCCTCGCCGCCTTGTAGAAAATATCGATTATCACCTCGGAGCTGGGATATTCGTGATTATTAAGCCATTGCTCAACTAAGATCGGGTCATAATACCTGCCTAGTAAATTAATAATATTACCGCCTCTGTATATTATTTTGGTCATAATAGATTGCCGGGTAAGAGGGGTGGCAGCCCGACTCTTACTTACTTCTTGGGTTCGACGATCTTCTTAGGTTCGCCGTCCCTGCCGTGGATCGTTGTATGCAAACGACTCGTCTCGCCGCTCGGGCTTTCATCCCAGCTCGTATGAGCTCCGTCAACATGAGCTGTGACGTGCCTTCCGCCGTCAGGCTGGTCCACGCTTGTGGTCTTAACAAGCTCTGGACCCTCGCCGCTTTCTTTTGGTCCACTCTTACCAAAGAGCAAATCCCAGAGTCCCACCAAAAATTCCTCCTTTAAGTCAAACTGCCACCCCTATATTTAGTCAAATTTAAAACCAGCCCAATGTCAATTACAAAAATCTGCACGCTTCTTACGAATATGCGGAAAACCTACCGGCTCTAAGTTCCGGCGTGGCGGCGTTATAAATTGGAGAAATATTGTCTAGCTAAAGACAAACTAAACAAGAAAGTTTTTTGCTGCGGATTATAAGTATTAAACGATACTATAAAATTATAGTTTCCTAACGGCTTCATAATCTGCGATCCAACAGTTCCTAACACTTCTCCGCGTTGTACATCTGTGTCTGGCCCTGGAGTAAAAGCAGCGTAAGCGGTAAACCACGGCGTTGAAGTGGTCGGGTGTTGAGTTTCTAGGTATTGTGGATATAACGTTCCGCTCTGGTACTTTATCCCGCCTATGGTAACGCTCCCTAAATCTCCCGACGTTCTAAAAACTCCGGAAAAAGGGGCATAAATTTTAGCGGTCGACGGGAGATTAAAGGCTACAAATTGATCGCCGTACTTGTCGCTTATTAACTTGCCTTGATCGCAGTACTGCTCGTCCAGAATAACGCAGGTGCTTAACCCGGGGGCGGTTCCAACCGATGTCGCTGTAGTTGTAGCTTGGGTTTCGACAGCTGGCGGAGTACTGGTGGAAACCGTCGGAGCCTTAACTCTGTTAGCCCAAATGCTGTATCCGACCGCCCCGGCGACGATAATTATGAAGACTATGAGAAGGATTGCGACGCGTGCTTGTTTTTTTGGCATAAGTTATTTCTGTGTCTTAAAATAGCTGTTCAAAATATTCTGATCGATGACCCCCAGCCCTTCGGCATTAACGTCCTGGAAGTTTATCAAAAGGCTGGAATTACTGACCTGATCGATGATGTAGCCATCCGATTCGGCGACCGGCTGGCCGGCGCCAACCTCGCTTCCCAATTTTACCAAAGGTTTAAACTCCCCCATAAAGTAAAACAGAGTTGCCGTTGAATTCGAATTATAATTACCCATAACCGAACCGTAGATATTTAGGGCTGAATTACTCTTCGCCACACCGCTGGCGCTGAACTTTCCGGCAAATGGAGCGTAAATTATCGTGCTACTCGGGACATTAAAGCCGAGGTAGGTCTGGTTATCGGGATAAGTCACCGGCTGGCCTTGATCGCAATACTTGGCCGGCAGAACCGCACATGGGCCGGGGCGATTGAACGAAAACATATAGCCGGGGAAGTTGTCGTGGAGGATATAAACGTAAGCCAGCGCGCCGGCGATAATCAAAGCCGAAACGATTAATACGATTACTAGCGTTGGGTCGTTTTTAACCTGCGTCTCTGGCGGCATATTTTTATGCTTTCAGTATATCACAAAGAGAGGTGTGGAAAAGCAAAACGTTCTCTACCCGCATCGGGAGTATTTTTTTAACGCTGTCTCGATTTCCGCGAAAGCTCTTTCTTCTTTAACCCTTCTTCAAATTCCTTTGCGCTATCGATAAAATCCTTTAACGGTGGTAAATTATATTTGCTTCTCAGCGCATCCACTCCTCGCCTATTTTTTACCTGACGCACCTTTAATTCACCTTTCTTATTAAATTTAAACTGGGTCCCAAATTTTTGCGGTTTCCCTTGGGCAATCAGTAATCTATCCATAAGGTAGGCGATGTGAGCTTTATTTATCTCTCCGGGATTACTCTTATTTATTTTAATCAACATTCCCCTAGCCTTGCGCTGGAAAGCTCTGTCGTTGTTCGAGTGCTGGGCGATAAGCCAAGCGTTGTAGCTGGCTTTCTTGCCGACCAACGATACCGTAGGCCACCCGTGCTCTTCTACTATATTCTTTAATTCCTTGGTATTTTCATCGGTGATTTTTAGATACGCTGCCTCATCCGCACCGTCAACTTTGTCCCACAAAAGTTTTTGAAAACTTAGGTCCCGCCTAGCCATCAAATTTATCTTTCTTGCTAAAACGGGGTTCATATTCAAAAAATAAAGTTTATTTTCTCGCCTGAATCGCCTCCTCGGCCGTTTTCCGATCAGACCAAGGAACTTTCATGCCCTTGGCTTTGTGTAGGAAAGGTTCCGATCCCTTGCCGGTCACAACCACCCCGTCCCCCGGTTTGGCCAGCGAGATTGCCTTTCTTATCGCCTGCGCCCTATCGAGTATTTTTTCATATTTGTCCTGCGGAAAACCCTTGGCTTTCAGCCCTTCCTCTATCTCGTGAAGGATCTTCAGTGGATCTTCGTCGTAAGGATCCTCGTCGGTCAGTATCAGATAGCCGCAGTTCTGAGCGGCGATCTTTCCCATCTCGGGCCGCTTCCACTTGTCCCGCCCTCCGCCGGCCGATCCCAAGACGCAGATCAGCCTTCCTCCCGGCCGAACTTCCTCGGCCACTGTTTGATAGACCGCCTGGAGCGAGTCGGGTGTGTGGGCGTAATCGACGACCACCGTGAACGGCTCGCGGCTGACGAATTCCATCCTTCCATTTAAGCCCTTGAACTCGCGCATCGCCTTGGTTATCGTCTCCTCGTCCACGCCGAGCACGCGCAGCACCGCGACCGCGGCTCCAATATTCGTTTTATTAAACTCTCCGGCCAGGTTGGTTTTTGTATCGCTCTTATCAAACAAAACCACCTTATTCTTCCCAGCGGCTTTAACAAACTCATCGGCGTACCTATCCTCTCCGTTAACAAACAAAGTTTTTTTCTTAGCGCTGTGCGATCGGTTTACATAGCGGAAGAAGCTTAGCTTGGCCTGCTTATAGTTTTCAAAACCTCCGTGCGACTCCAGGTGCTCCGGCTGGAGGTTCAGAAAGACCGCGCAATCGAACTCGATAAACTCGTGCCGGTGCTGGACGATTCCCTGCGAAGTTACCTCCAATAGCGCGTACTCGCACCCCTCCTTCGCTGCGCGGTGCATCACTTTCTGCAGCAGACCGCGGCCAGGCATCGTATTTCCTGTCTTATTAACCTCGGACTCGCCGCCGACCTTAATGCGCACCGAGGACACCAAAGCGGTTTTCTTGCCGGCGGCTTCGAGTCCGGCGTTGATGAGCTCCAGCGTCGTCGATTTGCCTTTGGTGCCGGTAACGCCGACGACGATCAACCTGCGCGAAGGGTTGAAGTTGGTAACCGCCGAAAACCAGGCGATCAGCCAGTGAAAAATATTGGTCAGCTTCGACATAGATTTATAAAGTTTATTTTATTTTTTTCAGCGCGTCCTTCAACCGCTCGCCGAGCTTGGTGAGCTTGGGATCAATTTTTTCCACAGCATCCTTGACCGCCGTCCGCTTGTAACCCAAGGCCGATAAAGCCTCGACGATTTCCTGGTCGACGCCTTCCTCCTCCAGGCCCAGGGAAGAACTGATTTTTTTAACCTTAAATTTGTCCTTTAATTCCAGGATTATCCGCTGCGCCGTTTTCTTGCCGACGCCCTGCGCCTTCTCGATGATGTCGGATCTTCCCTGCGACACCGCGGCCGCGAGGCGGTCGGGAGAAGCTGCGCTCAAGATATTCAAAGCCATGCGGGGACCCACGCCGCTAACGGAAATTAACAATTTAAAAAGATCCAGTTCCTCCGCGCTCAAAAATCCAAAAAGCTCAAAGGCTTCTTCGCGATTGTAATATAGGTAGGTGAAAAAATGCGCCTCCGATCCCAAGCGCAGCTGGCGTACATACCTACGCGGCGCGAAAACTTTGAAACGCACCCCACCAACTTCGATCTCCACCTCCCCTTCCGAATTAGAAACAACCTGCCCCGTTAATCCGCTGATCATTGGCTGTATTGTAGCCCATCGCCCAGGTGTTGCCTATCCTATTCCGAAGCGCAAAACTAAAAACTAAAAGCGAAAAACAACGATAGGTCACCAGCCGTCAGTTCTTTTTCATTTTGCGCTTTAATATTTGCGCTTCTAAGTTATCCACTTTTACTAATCATCCCGGCTGATCAGGCCAGGATGTTTAGTAAATTAGTATCGCATAGACGAAAACTCTCATTTTTTCGCGATGTTTTTCCCCAAAGCTTTCAACGGATTGTAGAATGTTTAGAAAGTTGCTTTTCAAAGCAGCTCTACCTACAATTAATTCATGGCAGATGTTAAGGATTTAGAAAGATATAAAGTCAAGCTCCTTGAGGAAAAAGAGAAGTTGGAAAAACAGGTAAAAGCCCTGCAGAACTACGACATGGGCAGCGACACTGACCACGGCGAAGAGGAGGCCGACGAATTGGAAGAATATATGAACGTCACCGGCGAAACCGCCCCGCTTCAGGCCAGGCTGGAGGATATTAACATAGCGTTGGACAAGTTAACCGAAGGCACCTACGGTATCTGCGAAAAATGCCGCAAGGAGATCGGCGCGGAGGTTTTGGAGGCCGTTCCCGAATCGCGGCTCTGCCAGAACTGTAAGTCGGCCGCGTAGGCCAGTGGCCCTCGTTTTTTGGGGTCTTTTTTTATTAGAAATGCACCTATCTAGAGTTTTTTCGGCGGAATTGGTCGGCATCGAGGCCGGCCTCATCGAGGTGGAAACCGATCTCGGCGTCGGCCTTCATGAACTAAACATCGTCGGCCTAGCCGACAAATCCCTCTCCGAAGCCAGGGACCGCGTGAGCTCCGCCATCAAAAACAGCGGACTGAAACCGCCTAACCGCGAAAACCGCCGCATCACGGTCAATCTGGCCCCGGCCGATCTGAAAAAAGCCGGGAGCCATTACGATTTAGCTATCGCGGTCGGCTATCTTCTGGCAACTGAGCAAATAAAATCCTTCGACACCGCCGACAAACTCTTTATCGGCGAGCTCGCCCTGAGCGGCGCCTTGCGTCCGGTGGCCGGAGCTTTGAACTTCGCCCTCCTCGCCCGCCGCACCGGCATCAAACAAATCTTCCTTCCTCTGGAGAATGCCAACGAGGCGGCCCTGGTCCGCGGCATAGAGATAATACCCGCGCCGAGCCTAGCCGCGCTTTTAAGCCATCTGGACGGCGTGTCGCCGATCGCCCCTAAGCCGGCCACCGAATTCAAACCGGAATCGGCGGGAGGCATAGACATCTCGGAGATAAGAGGGCAGGAGGCGGCCAAGAGGGCGCTGGCGGTCGCCGCGGCCGGCGGGCACAATATTCTAATGAGCGGCCCGCCCGGATCCGGAAAAACAATGCTGGCCGAAGCGATCAACTCGATCCTTCCGCCGCTGACGCTCCACGAATCGATCGAGGTTTCCAAAATTTGGAGCGCGGCCAACTTGTTAAGCGGCAAGTACCTGGCGCGCCGTCCCTTCCGCGCTCCGCATCATACCGCCTCGAGCGCGGCGATCGTCGGGGGCGGGCAGGACCCGCGGCCCGGCGAGATCAGCCTAGCGCACCGCGGCGTGCTTTTCTTAGATGAGATGCCCGAGTTTCGCCGCGACATTTTAGAATCCCTGCGGCAGCCGATGGAGTCGGGTTCGGTCACGATCGCCCGAGCCAAGCGCAACCTCGTCTTTCCGGCTAAGTTTATTCTGGTCGCCGCGATGAACCCCTGCCCTTGCGGCTATTTAGGCGACGAGGAGAAGGAGTGTAGGTGCAGCGCCTCGGAGATATGGCGCTACCAAAAGAAACTCTCCGGACCGCTATTAGACCGCATCGACATCCAGATAACCGTCCCCCGCCTCAAGCTGGAAAGCATCCTCCAGCCGGCCTCGGGTTCGGCGGGCCTATGCGTGAAAATCCAGGCCGCGCGCGAGCGGCAAAGAGCGAGGTTTAAGAAAGCCGGCTTGCCATTCCTGACTAATTCGGAGATGAGTTCAAAGGCGTGCGAGCGGATGATCACGCTCGACCAGAAAGCCTTGTCCTTTTTGAAATCCGTCTTCGATCAGTCGCTGTTGGGCGCGCGCGGCTATTTTCGTTTGCTTAAGACCGCCCGCACCATCGCCGACCTCGAGAGCAAGGAAGGGGTGAGCGAGGACGAGCTGGCCGAGGCGTACCATCTGCGGCTGAGGGAAGGATAAAGAAGCGCAAAGCTAAAAACTAAAAGCGAAAAACAAAAATGGGTCAAAATTAGAAGCGGGAAGCAAAAAACGTCAACCGGTCGTTAGTCGCCGGTTCTTTTACATTTTGCGCTTTTAGTTTTGCGCTTCCTTGTTTGCGCTAGCAAAACAAAATTAAATAGCCCGACTTTTGGTTGATTCGGAAAATTAAATTTAGAACTTAGAATTTATTTCCCTTGGCTCTGTAAGCTGCGCAGCATGCTCACCGGAATATTAAACCTGTAGGCAATTGCCTGGAGGATAGCGCTGGTTCCCGAGTTAGCCGACGATCCGCCGCTGAACGCATCGCCTACTTTAATAGCCCTTCCGGAAGGGCTGGAGAAATTAACCAGCGATCCACCATCGATGTTAGCCAGCGCTAGATACGCATAGGGGTCGAGCGGAGAGTTGAGCGCTCCGTTGGCGTTAACCAGAGCGCCGTTTTCTATGTCCGCCACGACCGGAGTTGCCGCCGGCTGAGCCGTAACTGCGGCTTTGGCCGCTGGATGAGCGGCAAATACTCCCGCCACCGTAAGAAAAAGAGCCAGCCCGATCGGGACCAAGGGGACGTTAAGCCAAGGCCTGGCGCTCCGCCCGGCAAAACCTAGCCAACTTCTTAAGTTTTGCGGTATTGTACTAATGCTTTAAATGATACCAGGAAAGGGAGAAATCAATCAAGGCGGGTCGGAGATCAGGCTAAACCCCGACCAAATCGAAGCGGTCCGGCATGGAGAAGGGCCGCTTTTAATCGCGGCCGGAGCCGGAAGCGGAAAAACCCGGACCCTTACCGAGAGGTTAATTCACCTTATGGAGTCCGGGGTGCCTGGAGAAAGGATTGTCGCCATTACCTTCACCAACAAGGCCGCCCAAGAGCTGAAGAAGCGGGTGCTCTTAAGGCTGCCACGGCGCGCGGAGGAGGAGCTGCCATTCTTAGGAACCTTCCATTCGTTCGGCGCCAAAATCCTCCGCGAAGAGGCCGCCGCTTTCGGGAGGTCGCGAGGCTACTCCATCTTCGACGAGGATGATTCGAAAAAGCTGGTAAAAAACATTATTAAGGCGCTTAATTTTTCCCAAGACAAGTATCCTGTGACGAAGGTCCGTCGCGACATCTCCGACATTAAAAACGAGCTGACTCCGCTCGATGAGCTAAAGACAGAAATGCAAAAGATCTTCGAGGAGTACGAATCGGCTTTGGAAAAGCAGAACGCCTTCGACTTCGATGACCTCATCGAAAAGCCGGTCCTCCTCTTCTCCCGCAACCGACTTATCCTACAAAAATACCAGGACCGCTACGACTACATCCTGGTCGACGAGTTTCAGGACGTGAACACCTGCCAGTATCTCCTGATAAAACTGCTGGCTGAGAAGCATAAAAATTTGAACGTGGTGGGAGACGACAACCAATCGATTTTCAAGTTCCGCGGGGCGGACTTCCGCAACTTTTTAAGCTTCGAGAGGGACTGGCCAGGAGCGAAGATAATCAACCTCGGGCAGAACTACCGCTCGAGCGGCAATATCGTTTCCGCTTCGGCGGCGGTTATCGAGAATAATAAGTTGCGCCGGAAGAAGGAGTTGTGGACCGGTAATCCCCCGGGCGCGCCGATAAGAATCGTAAGCGCTTACGGCGCGAGCGAAGAGGCGCAGGTCATCGCCGACGAGCTTTCAAAGCAGAGAGGCAAGGACACGGCCATTCTTTACCGCACCAACGCCCAGTCGCGCGCCCTAGAACAAGCCTTTAACTTTTCCTCGCTTCCTTACGAGATCTACGGCGGGCTGAAGTTTTACGAGCGCAAGGAGATCAAAGACATCGTGGCCGGCCTGCGTTACGCGGTAAACCCGCGCGACGAAATCGGACTGGAAAGATTGGACAAAAGCCTGCGCAAAGCCCAATTCCGCGCCTTGAAGGAAGGGCTTCCGGGTGCGGCTAAAAATATGAGCGCGGTAGAATTAATCGGCTTTTTCTTAAAAACCGCCGACTACCAAAACCTGCTCAAAACCAAGTTCGATAATTACGAAGATCGGATGGAAAATATCGCAGAGCTCATCAATTTTGCCTCGGAGTTTGCGAGCTCCACTGAGCTCGTCGAAAGAATCTCCCTCTTGGAATCGGCCGACCTCGCCTCCAGCAAGAGCTCGGCCGCCAAGCTGGCCGCGCCGATAAAAATGATGACCATCCACCTCGCCAAAGGGCTGGAGTTCGACCAGGTTTATATCGTCGGGGTAACCGAGGGATTATTGCCGCACGAGCGCTCGCTCTACTCCCCGGAAGAAATCGAGGAGGAGAGAAGGCTGATGTACGTGGCGATGACCAGAGCCAGGGAGAAGCTGACTATCAGCTTCTACAGCCTTCCCTCCCGCTTCCTCTACGAAATCCCCGACAACCTACTTTCCTCCGAGGATCTGCCAACCATCGACGAGGACGGGGTAATAACTAAATAAAAGTGCAAAGCGAAAAGCGCAAAAGGCAAAATAACGGAAACCCTAATCCGCCGGCCGGCGGACTAATATCGAAATCCGAAACAAATTCGAAATACTAAATAACAAATCCCAAACACGTTCGTATTTCGTATTTGAAATTTGTTATTTGTGATTTGTTTAGGATTTAGGATTTCGAGTTTCGGATTTACCTAACTGCTGGCCGTTATTTTTTCGTTTTTAGTTTTTAGTTTTGCTTTTTTATGGTTTGGATGGGACTCTTTTTTCCAATATACTCTACATAATGGCGATAAAAAGGTTGGGACAGCATTTTTTGAAAGACGAGAGCGTCCTACGCAAGACCGCCGATATTTTGGAGATCGGCCAGGACGAAACCGTCGTCGAGATCGGTCCGGGCCATGGGGAGCTAACCAAATATCTCCTCCAAAAAAATCCCCGGCGGATTATCGCGCTGGAAAAAGACCCAAAGCTGGCCGGATCCCTTTATAAAAACCTGGGCTTAGGCAAAAACGACCCCCGGCTGGAAGTTATAACCGGAGATGCATTGGAGCTCCTCCCTGAATTATTAAAAAAGGGAGGGTTGGGAGAAAAATATAAGATCGCCGGCAACATTCCCTACTATATAACCGGGTATCTGCTGCGAATCGTCTCCGAGCTGGAACCCAAGCCGCGCCTCGTGGCTCTGGTCATCCAAAAAGAAGTCGCCGAGCGGCTGAGTGCCCTGCCGCCCAGGATGAACCTGCTCTCCGCGAGCACCCGCTTCTGGTCCGAGCCCGAAATAATAAGGAGGATTGGCGCCAAGAGTTTCTCGCCACCGCCGAAGGTCGATTCCGCCTTGGTTTTATTCAAAACCCTAGACAAAAGGCCCGACATCGACCCGGCTGCCTATTATTCTTTTATAAGGAAGCTTTTTAAGCAGCCTCGGAAGACGATTTTTAACAACATCTCGGCCGGAGGGACACAAGAAGAAAGAGGTGAAACAAAAACCAAACTTGCCGCCCTAGGCATTGAACTTAACCAACGCCCGGAGACGCTGGGCATCGAGGAAATAACCGGGTTGGCGCGTGAATTTCCAGAAATAAGGTGATATTATTTAAAAAATGGCCAAAAAGCTCACAATTCTTCTGCTTATCGTCTCCGTTCTCCTTCTTTCAACAGAAAAAGCGTTTGCTTCGGAATCAGGAGTGGAGAGTCGCCTTAATCCAATTGCCAATACCAACGCCGGGACATCTGGTGTTTTATCCCAACAATCTGCAACAACCAACCCAACCGGCGGCAGGGTGGGGCAACTCAGCCCGGTTTCTAGTCCTTACAACCCCACCACTGCCCCATCTCAACCCCAGCAACCATCATCAGCAAATTTAAACTGCACGAACACCACGTACAGCATAATGGATTATATCGGCACCGTCGCCGGTGGACTTATAGAGCTCGGCTTAGCGTCTACTGCCGCTGGAGCCACGCATTTTAGTATACTTGGTTTCTCTATTAATCTCAGCGAAGGGGCCACAACTGTAACTGATTTACTACTCAGACACTACACGCGCGCAATGCTTTGGGGAGTAATTGCCACATTGGCAATTCTTATTATTGGGTATTTCTTTCAGTTTGCGCTCACTTTAAACACAGCGATTTTATCAACTCCAATTATAAAAGAGATATACACAATGTTATTGAACATGGTTGATATTGGTTTCGTCATTGCGCTAATAGTAATGGCGTTTGCCACTATGTTCCGTAACGATAAGTATGGATATAAAAAGAATCTTCCTAAGTTTTTAGCGGCAGCTCTTTTGATAAATTTCGGCTTTTTCTTTGCTAAGGCTGCTATCAACGTTGGCGACACAATGACTAATGTATTTGCAGACGCAGTTTCCGGAAGCCAATATACGCCGAATTCTACCGCACTTCCCAGTAATTTCGGGACCGCCGCTTCATTGTTGGATGTTTTTAACGTAGCTTCTATTACCTGCAGCGTTAATCAATACATAGATATTTCCAAATCAAACACAAGCGGCCTATTAGGCTTCTTCCTAACAATGCTACAACCTCTTATGTCGATATCTTTTGGCGCCGTCATTTCACTTCTTTGGGCCGCCACATTATTAGCCATAGTAATTGTGTTCTTAGCGAGATATGCGTTCCTTGTATTACTTGTATCGGTAATGCCGCTTGCCTGGCTTAGCTGGATATTTCCAGGAATAAAAATACCGTTATTAGGTGGTAAAGGAGGGACTTTTGAGGGTTGGTGGAGTCAATTCCTAAACTGGATCTTTATTGGACCGCTTTTGATATTCTTGCTTTATATTAGCCGATCGATGACTAATTGGTTTACAGGAAACGCAACCGCGATATCAACCAGCCAAGGAGCATTGGTATTTTCATCCCAATTACTACTCCAATTAGTGATTATTTTAATAATCAACACGATCGGATTATTTGCTGCTATTAAGATGAGTGGTGCTGCTGGAGCGATGGTGGTAGCAGGCGTTGGCGGAGGGTTGGGTATTATTGCACAAAAAGTGACGAGCTACTCTGGAGGTTTAGCTGCTCGAGCTAAAATTAGAAGCGAGGCGTACGAAAAATCCAGCGCAGAGGCAGAAAAACAAGGAGATATATCAACCGCCCGTCTACACCGAACTCTTGCAA
The DNA here is from genome assembly GCA_027448785.1 of Candidatus Colwelliibacteriota bacterium. Taxonomy (GTDB): domain Bacteria; phylum Patescibacteriota; class Minisyncoccia; order UBA6257; family Colwellbacteraceae; genus JACWAO01. The sequence goes on from DAIDMW010000005.1 coordinate 33,369, forward strand.
GGGGTTTTAGTATGACCAGTAGAACTCTTAGCGGAGTCGCGCTACCTCCTCAATATAGGGAAGTCTTGGGTCGGGCCGGTGTTAAAGTTCCGCAAGAAAAAGAATTTGATCTTTCTAAGTCTATTGCGGGGGCGGAGGGTAAGTACAAACAAATGATCTCCGCTGACGTTTTAAGAAACGCCAGGGTAGCGGCGAGAAATAGGATACAGGACCCGGTGCAATCGGCCGCTTTACTTAAAAACCTCATCGACCGCAGGCAACTTAATAACTTAACTGACGCTGAGATTACTCCTTTACTAACAAGCGCCGCATCAGTTGGGGCTCAGAAAGATATTTTATCAGCACGACCAGATTTGGCCGCCGTTCTTGGAAAGAAAACCGCCGATCCGGAGGGGGTTAAGGATTACATGGACGAGGTGCGGAAAGCTGCTGCACGGATTAAGCCGGATAAGATTAGAGATGTCTTGATTCCTCCGCCACTCCCAACTACTACCGATGCTGAAAAAGCGCGAGCTAAACTTCTTGCCCCGCACGAAGCCTTATTGCTTGGCCTAACTCCGCAACAAGTCGGCCAAAGGCTTAAAGCCGCAAGTCCTGAGGAACAAGAAAGTATCATTAAGGCAATTAAAGATTTAAATAGCGCTGGTGGACGCGGAGGAGTTTTGGCCGCCAGTTATAAAGACAAGCCTGACGTTCTTCAGGATATCCAGGATCGCACGCAAAAATTAGTTAGCCATATGGAAAGAGGTGGATCAGGTAGGCGAGGAGATCCTGAATTAAAAAATATCTGGGACTCTTTCTAAAAAGTGAATATTTTAAACGTTCCAAGATCAATACGAGAGTGGTTTGGGTCTGATGCGGTATTAGATCAAATTGAGTCAATTAACACCTCTCTCAACCTTAATGAAAACGATTCAGGTATCGTCGTATTCGCTTTAGCTAAATTAGAGGTTAAAGAGTTGGGGTTGAACGAGTTTTATAATAACTTACGAACCAAACTTACCCCTCTCGCCGGCGAAGAAAAGACTAGGCAAGCCATTCAAACGATAAACGAGAAAATACTCGCTCCGATAAAAACCGACTTAATCAATTTTGGCGTCTTGCCCGCCGACTGGGCAGAGGCGGCCGCTCCAGCCGCCCAACCTACGGAGCCCGAGATTCCAACCGAGATAAAACAGCCCATCACCGCGGAACAGCCGGCCGGGGAATCAATAACGCCGCCATCGCCCGCTCAAACACAACCTGCAGAGCCTGAAATTCTAAGGCCATCCTTCAAAAATGAGCCGTTCGTTTTTCATCAGGCCGAACCAACAGCGCAACCGGAACAGCCGGCTTTCGGCATAGGATATAAAATAGCCGAATCGGCTGATGCGGGTATAAAAAAGCAGGAAACCCCGGCTGCAGAACCAGCGCCGCAAACTCCGCCGACCGCCGAATCTAAAACTCGGGTGGTCAACTACTCCGAGTTCCGCACCCCGATCGAGAAAACTGAAGCGGTCCAGCCGTCCGCCGAACCGACTCCGACAAACCAGCAAGCTGTCCCGGGAACCCTTTCGCAAAATGTAGTAAATCTAAAGAAAAACGGGCAAGCTTCCGCCGAACCCAGCGAAGAAAACGCTAAAAATACGATTAATTTAAAAGATCTTCCTTTATAATAAGTCGTGAAGATGTAGCGCCTCCTTTTAAAAGGAGGCGCTTTTGAGTTAATATTTAACCAATGCAGTTCCAGGTACCGCAGTTTATCGAGACTGAAGACAAAATAATCGGCCCGTTAACCATCAGGCAGTTCCTTTACTTGGCGGTTGCTGGATTATTGGTCTTTTTCTCTTTTTTTATCCTGCAAACCTGGCTTTGGCTCTTGGTCACCGCCGTATTCGGAAGTATTGCGCTGGCCTTGTCTTTCGTTCAGGTAAACGGGCGTCCGATGTTGTTCTTCGCCATTAACGCTTTTACTTACGTCTGGGAGCCTCATTCTTACGCTTATGCCGAGGAAGTGATTGCGGTTACGGTCCCTGCCGCGCCATCTATGCCTAAGCTGGGCGCGGAAGCGCTGCCGCCGAGGCCGGAAGTGCCGGCTGTTCCAGCGCCAACGGCCCCAATGCCAGCCGTCACAACGCCAACTCCGGCCGCCGCTCCCACTTTTGCCCCAGTCACCGCCGCGGAGCGGGTGGTAAGCGGCGGGATCAAAGATTTGTGGGGAAGGCTTATGACAACCAAGACCGCCATCCCACGCCGCGAAAAGCCGCTGGCCGGAGAAGAGAAGACCCAGGAAGAGATCAAAGAAAGATATGAGATCGTGCGCCAGATAACCGGCGAAGGCGAGCTGGCAAAAAGAGTGGATTACAGATAAACATGCCCAACAAAAAAGCAACGAAACCGAACTCGACCCAGCAATTCGTCGAAATCAAAGAAATAAAAGACGGCATAGTCCGCTTGAAAAACGGCGGTTTGAGAAAGGCCGTCTTAATTGACGGCTTGAACTTTAATTTAAAATCTGAGGAAGAACAAAACCTCATTATTTCCAGCTACCAAAACCTGTTAAATTCCATCGACTTTTCTCTGCAAATTATCGTCCACACCCGCAAGCTTAATATCGACGGCTACTTAAACGACCTGCAGGAACGCCAAGCTCAAGAAACCGACGAGGTGATGCAAAATCAGATCGGCGAATACATAAATTTTGTGGGATCCCTTATCGAAAGCAACTCGGTAATGGTCAAAAATTTCTTCGCGATCATCCCCTATGAGCCGCTTGCAATAGCCACTTTGCCTAAGGGAAGGAAGAAAAAGGAAGGAGCGGTCGCTGAACAAGACAATTACGAAATTTCCGCGCGGGACAGAGATCAATTGGAGGAGAGGACCGATCGCGTTATCTCGGGCTTGCGCCAAATAGGATTAAGGGCGGTGGCTTTGGAGGATAATGAGCTGCAGGAGTTGTATTTCGATTTTTATAACCCAGTCACCGTGGAAAAAGGCAGTGAAGGGGTTGCGGCAAGATTGTCAAAAAAAGCCAAAAACGAAGCGGATATAGTCGCGCCACAAAATATCGAGATCTCCCCTCTCAATATAAAAGTCGGGGAGAAGTTCGCCAAAACCCTTTTTCTCCTTGATTATCCCCGCTTTTTATCCAGCGACTGGTTCTCGGAGGTGATCAACTTTCCCGACCTGGTGGACATCTCTTTCTTTATCCATCCCGAGGACACGACTATCGCTTTGCGCAACCTGCGCCGCAAGTCCGCGCAATTCGAGTCGCAGATCATGTCTAATCAGGAAAAAGGATTGGTGCGCGACCCGGCACTTGAAACCGCCTATCAAGACGTCGAGTCTCTCCGCGACGCCCTTCAACAATCGCGCGAAAAGCTTTTTCAAGTGGGAATCTACATCACCATTTACGCCGACTCGCCCAGTGCTTTAGACAAGCTGGAATCGCAAATAAATACTATTCTTGAAAGCCGGTTGGTCAACGTCCGTAACGCGAATTTTGAGCAGATTAAGGGATGGCAGAGCACGATGCCTATGGGAATAGATGTTTTAAGCATCAATAAAACGATGAACACCGGTCCGGTTTCATCGTTCTTCCCCTTCGTTTCTCTCGATCTCACTTCCGACAACGGCATACTTTACGGCATTAATCGCAGCAACAACACCCTGATAATTTTTGACCGCTTCTCTTTGGAAAACGCCAATATGGTTATCTTCGCCAAATCCGGTTCTGGAAAAAGTTATGCCACCAAGCTAGAGGTCATACGCTCCTTGATGCTCGACACCAACTATATAATCATCGACCCGGAAAACGAGTACCAGGCGCTGGCTGAAGCAATGGACGGCACTTATATTAAAATCGCCCTGAACTCCGAAAACCGCATCAATCCTTTTGATATCCCGATGGTGCCGCAGGACGAGGATGCGGGGGAGGTTCTTCGCTCGCACATCGTCAACCTGACGGGATTAATGAAACTGATGCTAGGGACGATTACCGATCAAGAAGAAGCCCTTCTCGACCAGGCTATTATCGAAACCTACGCGGCGCGGGATATCACCCCCGAACGCGACTTTTCCAAAGCCCAAGCTCCCCTCTTAGAGGACCTGGTCGCGGTGCTGCGCGGCCTCTCCGGCGGAGAAGGAATGGCCGACCGCCTTCTGCGCTTCGTTAAAGGCAGCTACGCCGGATTTACCAACATGCCGACCAACATCGACCTGCAAAACCGCTTGATAGTATTTTCGGTGAGAGACCTGGAGGACGAGCTGCGTCCGATCGCGATGTATGTGATTTTAAATTTCATATGGAACACGATCCGCGCCGATTTAAAGAAGAGGATTATGATCATCGACGAGGCCTGGTGGCTGATGAAATATCCGGACAGCGCCTCCTTCCTTTTCGGTTTGGCGAAGCGCGCCAGGAAATACTACCTAGGCTTAACCACCATCACCCAGGACGTCGAGGATTTCTTAAACTCGCCTTACGGCCGTCCGATCATCACCAACTCCTCGCTGCAGCTTTTGTTGAAGCAGGCGCCGGCCACGGTAGATGTCACCGGCAAGGCTTTTAACCTGACCGACGTCGAGAAAAACTACCTCCTAGAGGCGGATGTCGGAACCGGTCTTTTTATAGCCGGTTTAAAACGAGCCGCGATCCAGGTTGTGGCCAGTTTCTCTGAGGATAATTTAATCACCACCAAACCTCAGAAAGAAGAGGTTGAAGCGGAAACGGAAAGCGACACAAACCAAGAAAGCGTTTCGTAATGACCGATCCGATAATAACAGCTATCACCGCCGTACTTGGAATAAGCAGTTTTGGAAATATTTTAGGTTGGGCGAT